>CALHGQ010000001.1 GCA_938030175.1 uncultured bacterium
TTGCGGGATCCTGGCTGCGTCAGTGCATCGCGAGCGCACCAGCGGACCTCAACGGGAAGACTTGGGGTTAGGTGAAGAGCGCAGAGCCGTGAATCTCCTGGATTCCCGGTACCGCCCTCTGTTGAGCCGCTTGCCAGCATGCAGGTCTGGGTGCCCCCCCAGCTCGTGCACAACTGACCAACGAGTTCGGGCGCCTATCCGCGCCCGAACGGTAGGTGTTCCGGGAACACCATTCTGGGTGGACAATCCCGAAAAAGATCGAATCAGTGCCCCCAACGACGAGGCAAGGGCTGGAGCCGCGTCCGGTTGAGAGCGGGCCGAGGGAGGCGCGCCCTCCCCTCGTAGGCCGACTTCGATCGCCTCACCTGCGTGCCTACTTATAGGGCCAGCGGCCGCCGCCGCCTCCGAGGTAGGTGTGACCCTCAAGCACCGCGAGGGAGCCCGTCACCCGTGGATCGCCGGCCAACCGGAGCGCTCTGGTCAAGCGATCGGAAAGCGCGACCCGCACCTCGGCGTAGCCAGGCTCCTCGGCGACGTTCCGAAGCTGGTGGGGATCGACGCGCAGGTCGTACAGCTCACGACCGACGCGCTTTCCGAACGAAAGCGCATACAGCGCGCGGACCGCTTCGTCCTCGCGATGCTCCCAGAGCCACAGCTTCGTGGGGCCGTTGTCGCAATCGGCGAGCCACGAGCCTCGGCTGGCGCAGGTCTCGTGGTCCGGCGTACCCGCGGGCCAACGGTCTGGGTGGACGTTCCGGACGTACAGAAAATCGTCCGTGCGAATCGCCCGGACAGGATAGCCCTCACGTTCGGGCGCATCCTGGGCGGGCACGTGGCGCTCGCGGCCGAAAATGACGTGGTCGCGGTGGGCCTCAACGCGACCCTCTTTCGAGCTCAGAAGCGTCGCGAAGAGGCTGCGCCCCGTCATCTCGGCGGGCACGCCGACGCCAGCCGCCTCTAGGATCGTCGGTGCGAGATCGGTGAGCGACACGAAGTCGGTCACGACGCGGCCAGCGGGGACGCGTTCGGGCCACGCGATCGCGAGGGGCACACGAACGCCGGAGTCGTAGACGTTCCCCTTGCAGCGTGGGAACGGCATCCCGTGGTCGCCGGTCACGATGAAAAGCGTGTTCTCCAGCTCCCCCATCTGCGCCAGCCGCTTCCGGACCCTCCCGACGTCGCGGTCAAAGCGCTGTACTTCGAATCCATAGTCCGCGATGTCGCCGCGAACCTCAGGGACGTCCGGAAGATGTGGGGACAAGTGCACCTTATCGGGGTCGATCCCCGCGCGCTCGCCGCTGCCTAGCTCGTATCCGCGGTGAGGGTCGGACGCACCCAGCCACAGGCAAAACGGCTGCCCGTCTGTACGCTCCTCAAAGAACCCGTCCACGCTGGGATACGCCTTGCCCCCCGGCGGTAGGTCTCCGGCAGTCTTGCCCGGCCCCCACGCCTTGCGCCAGGATCCAACGTGGTACCCGGCCTGGGCCAACAGCGCGGGGTACTCGGCAAACTCCCCCGCCGGCCAGTGGCACCAAAGACTGGCCCCGGCCCCAAGGCGGAAGAAGTGCTGGCCAGTGATGATGGCACCGCGGCTCGGCGTACAGGAGGGCGACGAAACGTACGCGTGCTCCCAAAGAACGCCCTCGCTGGCCACCGCATCGAAGTTCGGCGTCTTGATGGCGGGATCGCCGTAGGCGCTCGCATGGGGCCAGCCCCAGTCATCCGCGATGGCAAAGACGATGTTCGGACGGGCGGTGGGCGGCGCCCCGTTGAGGCCCTGGGGGCCGCAGGTCATCACCAATGCCAAAGTCAAGAGCATCCATGCAGCCTACCAAGCCGGCCGGCCAACGATGAACCCGATACAGAGCGAGTGCGTCCCCATCCGTGCTTGGCGCGTGATAGCCTCCCCGCGATGCAGCAAGGGCCGCCGACGGCGCCCCCGCGCCGCCCCACTCGAACCATCTCCCCGCTCTCCATTCGTCGAGATCGCCGCATGACGCACCGTTTCCACCCGCCTCTGCTCCTCGGAGCCCCGGTCCTTTGGCTTCTCGGCGCCTGCCAAGTGGGCGAGCAAGCGTCGGAGAGCACCGACTTGATGACCGGCGAAACAAGCGCGGTGGAAGCCATGGACCAGGAGCGGTTGCGCGGCTCCATCACTCCGGAACGGGAATGGTGGGACGTCCAGCACTACAACCTGCAGCTGAGCGTGATGCCGGAGACGAAGAGCCTACGCGGCTCGAACGTGATCTCCTTCCGCACGCTCAAGGGCGGCGACCGGATGCAGGTGGACCTTCAGCCGCCGCTGGCGATCACACGGGTGCTCCACGGCGGCGAAGAGCTTGGCTTCGAGAGGGAAGGCAACGTCTACTGGGTGCAGTTCGCGTCGCCGCTTCACGCTCGCACCGACGACCAGATCGAGGTGTTCTACGAAGGAGAGCCGCTCGAGAGCATGCGACCACCGTGGAGCGGCGGCTTCACATGGGGCAAGGACTCCCAGGGAGGTCCGTTCATCGCAACGACCTGCCAGGGACTCGGCGCGAGCATTTGGTGGCCGAACAAAGACCACGGGTACGACGAGCCTGACCGCGGGATGGACGTGACCGTCACGGTCCCGGAGGATTTGGTCGCCGTTTCGAACGGACGACTCAAGGGACAGCAGCATGATCCCGCGGCCAAGACCCGCAGCTACCACTGGCAGGTAACGAGCCCGATCAACAACTACTGCGTCAACGTCAACATCGGCAACTACATGTCGATCTCAAGTACGTACGAGGGCGAAGGCGGCACGCTCGACGTCGAGTACTGGATCCTGAAGCACCAAGAGGAGGACGCGCGCAGGCAGTTCCAAGAGGTGCCGCGAACCCTCGCTGCCTTCGAGCACTGGTTCGGCAAGTACCCGTTCTACGCCGACAGCTACAAGCTCGTCGTGGTCCCCTACCTCGGCATGGAGCACCAAAGCTCAGTCACGTACGGCAACGGCTTCCAAAACGGCTACCGTGGACGCGACCTCAGCAAGACCGGTGTGGGCCTAAAGTTCGACTTCATCATCGTGCATGAGTCGGCCCACGAGTGGTGGGGAAACAACGTGTCGATGGTCGACGTCGCGGACATGTGGATCCACGAGAGCTTCGCCAACTACGCGGAGAACCTCTTCGTGGACTATCACTTTAGCCGCGAGGAAGCCCAGGACTACGTCATCGGCTGCCGCGAGCTCATCAAGAACGACGTCCCCATCATCGGCACCTACAACATGAACCAGTCGGGCTCGGGGGACATGTACTACAAGGGCGGCAACATGCTGCACACGATGCGCCACATCGTGAACGACGACGAGAAGTGGCGTAGGGTCCTGCGGGGCATCAACGAAGAGTTCTGGCACCGCTGCGTCACGACCGAGGAGTTCGAGGCCTACATCAGCCGCGAAACGGGCTTCGACTTCGAGGCCTACTTCGATCAGTACCTCCGCACCACCACGATCCCAACGCTGGCCTACGAAGGCTTCGACGGCGGCGTGCGCCTTTGGTGGCAAGACGCCGTCCCTGGCTTCGAGGTTCCGGTCGTCATCCGGTTGAACGACGTCGAGCGGCGCGTGCTCGTCTCGTCCGCCCCCAGTGAGATCAAGCTCGACGCCCCGCTGCAGAGCTTGGTGCTGGATCGCAACTTCTACATGGGGGTTGAGGAGCGAGCGACCGAGTGAGGTCTTTTGCTTCCCAGGAGTCGGTGGGCAGCTGGGCTAGGCCACCTCTCCACCGGACTCTGGCCTGCCAGCGGCTTGGGGCTCTCGGTGCCGACGATTAGCGGGAATGACACCGGTTCGGTACCGCACGAACGCTAGCCTCTCCGCATGCCTCCTACCCGTTCCCGGCGCGTTCGGCTCGCCTTGCTCGCCGCCCTCTGCCTCTTCGCGTGGTTCGTTGGTAGGCCCGTTGGATTCCTGGCGTGGACGGCCTGGAACGACTCCCGCGGGGTGCGCGTCATCCCGGAGGGCGCGACGGGGGACGTAAGCGGCCTTGAGGATACGGCCGTACGCGGCATCCACGTGATCCCCCTCGAGCATGAAGCCGCGGTCAGTGCGCTGCGCGAGCTACTCGACCAAGCCGCCGAGCAGGATCTTCAAGTCTCCATCGCTGGTGCCCGCCACTCGATGGGCGGACACACCGTCATCCCTGACGGGCTCGTCGCCGACATGACGGAGCACCGAAAGCTCGTCTTTGACGAGGCCGGCGGCTTTTTGACGGCGGGCTCCGGCGCGACTTGGCACGACGTGCTCATGTTCCTGGACCCGCTCGGTTTGTCCGTCGAGGTCATGCAATCGAACGACTCGTTCACGGTGGGCGGGTCGCTATCGGTGAACTGTCATGGATGGCAGCACGGCAGAGAGCCCGTGGCTTCGACGGTGCAGTCGCTCCGGCTCATGCTCGCGGATGGGAGCGTGGTGGAGTGCTCGCGCGACCAGAACCCCGAGCTCTTCTCCTTAGTGCTGGGGGGCTACGGGCTCTTTGGTGTCATCCTCGATGCAACGCTTCGCGTGGTGCCTAACGAGCGCTACCAGCAGGCGGGGACGGTCCTCCCAGCCGAAGACCTCGGCGCGACGTTTCTCGCCCGTGCTGCCGATCCCACCGTCGGACTCGCCATCGGTCGTCTGTCGATAGACCCGGACGACTTCCTCGGCGAGGCCATTCTGCGGGTCCTGAAAGTCGATCCGAGCGACGATCCACTTCCGGCGATCGAACCCTCCGGCAACCGCAGGCTGCGGCGGACCATCTTCCGCGGTTCGGTGGGTAGCGACTACGGCAAGGGCCTGCGCTGGGCTCTGGAGCGGCGCTTTGGGGCCCAGGCGGGCGGCGCCTCAACGCGCAACGCCGAGCTTGCAGAACCCGTGCACGTCTACGCCAACGGCGACCTGAGCGCGACGGAACTCCTCTTCGAGGCGTTCGTCCCCCACGCCGAGCTCGACGCCTACCGCCGGGCCATCCGTCCGATCCTTGAAAGGGGCCCCTGCGACCTCCTCAACGTCACCGTGCGCGACGTGAGAGAGGACCAGACCTCGTTCCTGCGCTATGCAACGCAGGACGTGTTCAGCCTAGTCATGCTCTTCCACTTGGAGCGAACCGCCGAAGCGGACGCCGAGCTTGCTGCGCTCACTAGAAAGCTGATCGACGCTGCGCTCGATCGAGGCGGGAGCTACTACCTGCCCTATCGCTTGCACGCGACCAGGGCGCAATTCGAGCGCGCCTACCCGATGGCCCAGGAGTTCTTTGCGGCCAAGCTC
The DNA here is from genome assembly GCA_938030175.1 of uncultured bacterium. GTDB lineage: Bacteria > Planctomycetota > UBA1135 > UBA1135 > Saltatorellus. The sequence continues at coordinate 5,273 of CALHGQ010000001.1, forward strand.
CGCTTCGACCCCTCTGGGCGCTTCCAGAATCGCTTCTATCGGACATACGGCCGGTAGCTGGCGACGAGGAACAGCTTCTGGGTCCGTGGCAGCAGGCGAGATCTCTTGACGCGCGGGAGCCAACGGCTCGGGCGACTCTTCACCGCCACGCTCGCCGAGCACCGCGACGCCGAAAGAAAGAGCCAGCGCGAACCCAAGGACCTCCCACTTCGCCTTCCGCGTCCACGCCAGCGCTAGGCAAGCCGGCCTGTACCACTCCCTGAGCGCGTCTTGGTCGATCTCCCTCTTCACTCGCCTGCGGAGTAGATCGAGCCCGCGACGGTAGCGCGCATGGACAGTGTCGACGGGCACGGCCAGCTCCTCGGCGATCTCACGCGGCGGACGACCGTCGAGCACTCGCATCCGAACCACTTCTCGATCCTCCCGGGGAAGAGAGTCCAGGAGCCTCAGTAGACTACGTCTGAGGTCATCTCGACTTACGCACGCGGCCGGGTCGGGCTCGCGCCCCTGCATCCCGTCGAACTCTCGATCGGATCGACTGACCTGGAGCGGCCGGGTGGCCCTGAGGAATCGCGCGAAGCGATGGGTATTCCGTGCAACAGAAAGGAGCCAGGAACGCCGCTTCTCCACGTGACGCTTCTTCCCCAGCGCAACGAGCATGACGTCCTGCTCTAGGTCATCAGCGAGATGGGAGTCCCCACGCGACAGCGCACGGGCGACGGAACGCACGTAGCGCCGTGCCTCCTCCCCCGCGTCTCCCTCCTCTGCATCATTCACGATCATGTCACAACCAATGGGTACCGAGACTCACTGCCACGTCACCCCAACAGACGCCGCTGCCCAGGCCGTCCAGCGACTCATCGTTGACGCCCCACTTCGCGCGAAGGCACGAGGACGAGCCTTGCCGAGAGAGCGAGACTCAGAGAAGGAGAGCGGACGGCGCACCAGGAGCTCGGCGAGAGCCCGAGCCCTGCATTCGGTGGAGGGGCCACGGCCTTATGGTCGCTGGCCCCTCCACCGAGCGTGCTGGATCGGGAGCTCGGAAGCCCTGGAGCGTCACGAACGCGCCGGCGGATCGCCTTGGGGAAGACTCGGGTAAGGGAAGCGAGACCAGA
>CALHGQ010000002.1 GCA_938030175.1 uncultured bacterium
GGCGACCTCCCCACCGCGCTTGACCTGGCGCGCGCAGGAGCGCGCTGGATCCGCGCGGGCGAGGGACGCGATGCGGGCCTCGACCTCGATCAGCCCTACACCCAAACACTGGCCGAGGCTGCGTTCTCCAGCTACATCGCAGCGCCTAGCGACACAGCGGAGGCCGTGGCGCAGAAGGCAGCCCTATTCGCTGAGACCAAGGTAGCCCTAGAGGAAACCATCGGCGCCTCCCCCACCGACGCCGCCGCCTACGTGCAGCTCTCGAACCTCTACCTTTGGGAAGGACAACGAGCCGACTCCCTGCGCACACTGGAGTCAGCCCTCAGCCTCCAGCCCGAGGACGAATCGCTCCACACCGCGTTCGTCAAAGCCCTCGGCGACGACGCAGAAGCTTCAGCTCGCGAGCAGAACGCAGACGCTGCCACCGCGCTCACCGCTCGATTCGACGCCATCATCGGGCGCTACGAGACCTTCCGCAGCGTCCACCCAAATAACGCTCTCGGCTACTGGTACGGCGGCTTCGAGCAGTTCTACGAAGCGCTGAATGCCTTCGAGAACGGCGAAGGTGACGCCCCCAGCTTCGTCGAATCCGAGGCGCTGTTCCGGCGCTGCCGAGAACTCAACGAGGGGTACGTGGACGCCTGCATCGACTACGAGATCCTGTGCCGCGTGGGGCAGGGCTGGTGCGAGTATCAAGCGGAGCAGAACGAAGCCGCGATCGCTGTGTTCCTCACCGCAGAGGACCTGCGCCCCTTGGACGTGGCGAAGGCTAGCGGGCGCGTCTCGGGTATGGAGATGCGGCTGGCGCGCGGTGACGGGACGGACCGGCTGCCGTCGGCGCTCGCTGGACTCGACTTTGTGACGCGCCGCTACATCGCTGACCCCACCGACGTCGAGGCGCTGACGCGCGCCGCCGGCATCGGCGACATGATGTTCGCCCTCCGGCCCATGAATCCGAACCTCGCGAACAACGCGGGCTTCCTGAACCGGGACGCAGGTGTCCTGTGGGAGACCCGCGCCGGCCAGCTGTTCAGCGCCACCGACAATTCTGCCGAGGGCGCGCCCGCCGCTACGGAAGAGGAGCGCGCCGCGGCCCAAGCCGCGCGCGACCGCGGCGAGGAGCTCATGAAGCGAAGCTGGGACGCCTACCGGGTCGCCGCTGCGCTCCTGCCCAACGACGTCCGGGTGGTCAACGACGCCGGCCTTGTCATGGCGTATTACCTGCGCACGGACACAGAGGCGGCCGAGCGCTACTTCCTCGACGCCGTCAAGGACGGCGAGCCGCAGCTCGCCTCGGGGGATCTAACGCCTGAGGCCCACGAAGCCCTTGTCGAAGCATGGGGCGACGCTCATCAGAACATGGGCATCCTCGAAATGACCCTCCGTCAGCGGCCCGCGGAAGCTAAAACTTGGTTCACAAAGGGCCTTGAAATCGGCCCGCCCTCCCGGAACTGGCTCCAGAGCGTGCTACCGCTGCTGGATACCTGGATCGAGACGGGGGAACGGCCCGCCCAGATTGATGCGGTCGAAGCCCGGTCCGTTTGGGTCCATAATCCTCCCCGCGACTGATCTCGGCCCCTCCCCCCGCAACGGCCATCGACACTGCCCCCCATTCCTCCCCCACGACCCAGCCCATGCTCTTCACACTTCTCCTCCTTGGCGGAGCCGCTCTACCGCAACAGCCCCAGGCTGCGGCCTCCGACTATTCAGGCAGCGGCCCCGCCATCTCGGGACGAATCGACGAGGTCACGGATCTCCTTGGCAAAGGCAAGCACGAGCTAGTTCAGGGCAAGTACGCCGAGGCCCTCGTTCACTTTGAAGCGGCCCACGAAAAGAGCGGCGGCAAAGTGGCCACGGACCTCTGGCTGCAGCGCGCACGCATGAGCAACGGTGCGCTTGACGAGGCTTTCGAGCGGATCGTCGAGCTGGAGTCGAGCGCCGAGAACCCCGCGGACTGGAGCTACGCGGTGGGCGTCGGACGCTACCTCGTGGCCAAGCGTGAAGAGGCGAAGGGCGGCAACCCCGGCGGCCCGTTCGACGAGGCGAAGGGCTACCTCAAGGACGCCGTCGACGCGGACGGCGACGCCTACCCGGATGCTTGGCTGATGCTTGCCGAAGCAGCGCGCTGGACCGGCGACTCCGAGACCGCGGCTAGCGCTATCGGACGCGCGCTTGAGTCGAACAAGGACGGCGCCACGCTGCTCCTCGCGTCGAAGATCCGCGTAGCACAGGGCTCGTCGATGCTGGGTGCCGAGGACACGAAAGAGGCAGGCAAGCGCATCCTGACCCAGGGCGTCGCCGATGCAAGCGCAGCGGCGAAGGCGTTTGGTAGCGACAAAGCCAACGCCGTCCAACTGTGCGACACGAACCTCCAGCTCGGCGTCGGCTACCTCTTCCTTGAAAAGAAGGACGATGCCGCGAAGGCCTACTCCGAAGCGATGGGCTGGGACCCGACCCAGGTCGACTACAACCAGCTCTTCGGCATCTTCGTCGATGACGACAAGACCTCCAAGCCGTTCGTGAATGCGCTCAGCTCTGGCGGAGACAAGTTCAACGAGCGCTGGGGTAAGAACAGCGCTTCCGACGCGACGCTCAGATGGTGGCTTGGCTACGCAGAGCAGTCCCTCGGCAGCTACGACGAGGCGATCGGCTCGTTCGAGATGGCCGTCGCCAAGTACCCCGCCTTCGTCGACTCCTACTGGTACATCGGCAAGTGCCACTACAACAAGGGCATCGAGCACTACGAAGCCGCCGCCAAGAGCTGGCGCAAGTACGCGACGGCGAACCGCGACAGCTTCGTCGCCTTCGTCAAGGGCGATGAGACCAACACCCGCATCCTCGACTTCGTCGCGGGCAAACTCTACGCGGGCGGCCCGGGGCGCAACCGCGACGGCCGCGGCGTCGAGGAAGCCGCCGACGTGGCGGAGCTGATCCTGCTCACCGACGACAAGGTCGCCAAGCGTTGGAACGACGTCGGCCTCTTCCACCGCGACGCGGGCCAGGCCGTTGCCCAGATGCAGGACTACAAGCCGATGATGAGCGCCGACGAGCACTACGAGCGCTCGTGGGAGACCTACAGCAAGGCGCTTGAGCTCGCGCGCACGTCTTATCACCTGAACGACGCGGCCGTCCTCCTGCACTACTACCTTGAGCGCGACTACGACAAGGCGATCGCGATGTACGACGAGGCCGAGGCAATGGCGACGAAGCGCCTCGAAGAAGGCGGCCTGAGCGCCGAGGAGAAGCCCCTCGTGGAGATCGCGCTCCGCGACTCCGTGGACAACCGGAACAAGCTCAAGCGGAAGATCGAGAACGCAAAAAAGAAGGACGAGAAGCCGAAGGAAGGTGAGTCCGGTGGCGACTCGGGCGGAGACTCCGGCGGCGACAAGTAGCCCTTCACCGAGGCCACCACCCCATGCTTCCGATTCGCTTCGTGGCGCGTCCTTCGGATCTCCCGGAAGGCGCGCCCGCGCTCACTTTAGACGGCGCATTCCCGTCGCCTCCCACGGGCGCAGGCCTTCACCTGGCCCATTGGCCGGGGAACCACACGCCGACGGCGCTGCGGCGCGACCTCTCTACGGAGATCGTCTTTGCGTTCCTCGACCTTCCGGCCGAGGAGCGAACGCGCCTCCTGAACGGCTCCGAGTTCATCGCACTGAACCACTACGACACGGACGGTATTTGCGCCCTCTTCGCGCTGACCCGCCAGGAGGAGGCCCAGCGCTACCGGAACCTTCTGGTCGACGTGGCCGCTTCGGGGGACTTCCACGCCGTGCGCTCTGACCATGCGCTCTGCATTGACGCGGCGCTGCGCAACCTCGAAGGAGAAGACAAGCTAGCCCTGACCCACGAGGCGCTTGACGTCCTCGGTGAGCTGCTTGCTGATCCGAAGGCCGCGGCTGAGCGAGCTAGCGCCGACCTAGCCGCGTACGCGGCTGGCCGGGCCGCCCTGGAAGACGCGCTCTTCGATGATCTCATCTATATGGATATGGGCGTGTGGACGGCTCCACTTCGGGCCGCGGGTGCACCGCTCTTTGACCCAGGACGCCACGCATTCTTCGCGGACGCCCGCGCCGACCGCGCGCTGCTGCTCGGGAGGACCGCGGGGGGCACCACCGCGCGCTTCGTGCTCGGGACCTACTCGTTCTTTGACGTCGTGAGCCGCAGGCCATCGCCGCGGCCGGATCTCGCTGCGCTATGCAAAGAGCTCAACGAAGCGGAGGGCTGCTCGACGGACGGAACGCTTTGCTGGCGCCATCAGGATCAGCGCGGGGCTTCCCCGGAGCTGTGGTTCGGCACGGACGGACTACCGCTCTACGCAGAGCACGCCGCGGAGCACCTTGGCGAGAGCCAGCTTTCGCCAGAGCAGGTGAAGGCCATGTGCATCGACGCCGTGCGGGCCACCTGGCCCTTGCCCGACGACGATGACGAAGCGGGCGATGACGAGGACATCTTCGCGGTATGACGCTGCTGATGGATACGCCGCCTGGTGAGAACGGGCTGGTGGTTCAGCGCTGTGGGCTGTGGGGCTACAACGCAATCGGCGTGGTCTCCGGAGACGAAGCCATCGCCGTGGATCCGGGCATCACGCCGGAAGAGATTGCGTCGCTGAGGGGGACGCTGGAGGCGGGTGGAGCGCGGCGCGTGACCCACGTCGTGATTACCCACAGCCACCACGATCACATTCGCGGCTGGAATGCGTTCCCGGGGGCCGAGATTGTGGCGCCGAGCACGGTGGCGGCGAAGCCCGAGAAGTCCAGGGCGCGGATCCTAGCGGGCAAGGCGAAGATTGACGAGCGCATGGGCGTTGTCGATGATTCGTTTACCTACCCCACGATGGACCGGACCTTCGATGAAGCGTGCCTGCTCAAGGTCGGAGAACTGGAAGTGGAGCTGCGTTCGCTTCCGGGGCATTCCGACTGCACAAGCATCGCGATCGTTCCAGAGCTCAAGGCTCTCCTTTCCGCGGACTACCTCGTGTCGCCAGGGCTCCCTTACTGCCGGTGGGAAGCTGCGCCGTTCGAGCGTGCCAACGAGGTCATGAAGGACCTCATTGTCGAGTATGACGTAGAACTCGTCGTCCCAGCCCACAACGACCTGATCGACACCCAAGGCGCGGCACTCACGGCCATTGAAGAGGAACTTAGCTACTTTCAGTTCCTGCGTAAGGAAGTGGAACGCCAGCGAATCAAAGGCTTGGCCACCGACAGGGTGCTCCGCGCCTGCGCGATCTCCATGGGTGAGAGACGCGGCGTCGACCTTGGACCAAAGGCGCGGCAGGACGCGGACAACGCCCGGCGGGTGTTGAAAGAGCTTGAAGGGCGTTAGTGCGGCTGGATTCGGCGGGGCGGCGCCTCAACTGAGAAGGCCCCGGTGTATCGGCTTGTTTCAGGATCCGGGACTTCTGGATCCCCCGAGGTCAACAGAAACGTATTGACGCAACAGGTTTCCGACTGTGGGAAGTGAATTTCAAATTCATGTGTAGTCGAGCCCAAGTGGCTCGGCTAGACCTACTGGCTGCGCCCCCAGCTCGCTGCGATTGCTGACCTCCTATCCGGGTCGCGATCGCAAGTCTCGCAAAACGTGCTCCTCCACCTGCCCTGAGCTAGGGTTGGGTCGGCTTGCCCGACCAGATCGCAAAAGCGACTGGTGGTGACGTTGCGCTAGGAAGAAGGCTGAACAGCCGCAGATCGCACGTGTACTCAAGCATAGCAAGGGCTTGAGCGCCGTTTCGTGGACCTGCGCAAACATCGAACGAGCGGGGACCTTC
>CALHGQ010000003.1 GCA_938030175.1 uncultured bacterium
GTGGGCGTCGAAGCAGTAGGGGAGCGGGTCGAGGACATGCACGAGGTCGCCGGCCCCCAGCGCGTCGATCATCTGATTGGCGGCTGCGTGGCGCGATATCGTCTCCTCAAGCGTGGCACCGCTGGGGGCCGATCTCCCGAACAGCTTCGAGAGTTGCAGCTTGCGCGGTGGGTCGAAGGGCTGGAGCGGAACTTGCTTCAGGATCCAGACCCTTACGCCGTCGGCGGTCAAATCTTCGACCGTCCGCGCCAGGCTGCGGGCCATCGCCCTCGGGGCGTAGGACTCGCCGGTGGTGTCGCTGTTGGCGTCCACGAGGAGCTGTTGGCTGCCACCCCACTCGGGGGACTCGACGTAGAGCGACCAGCGTGCCACGAGAACGACGTTTTGGATCCCCCTCGTCCTCACCGAGGTTCTGATCGCGCGGTTCCAGCTGACGATCGAGTCGCGATCGCGTCCCACGCACCATGCGTCCAGCAGCGGCGGGAATCCCGGGTGCGCGGCCAGGCTCCCGCGCAATCCTGCCTCGCGCGCGCGGCGATCGATCGTTTCGGTGAGCGCGATCAGGTGACTGTCGCCCCAGAATAGGAACCGTTGGTCGAGGCTCTCGTCGGACAGACCGACCGGGGTGAGCTCACCGAGGAGAGCGTCCTCGGGCTGCAGGCGGTGGTGGTCAGGGAGTTCGACGGCACCGAGCCCGATCAGGTCGTCATCGAAGCGTGTAGGGAACCCGCGTGCACCCATGATCACAAGGCCCGTGCCCAGGATCGCGGCCGTCGCTACGCCAGCCGAAAGGAAGGCGAATCGACCCCGACTCCACCTGCGCGGTTGGCGCATCGGCGTCTCCACGAAGCGCCATGAGACCCACCCTAGGAAGAAGGAGAGCAAGACCGCAAAGAGCCGCGGCCCAAGGGGCGGGTGAGCGCCGAACCAATAGTGGCAGAACGCGAGAACCGGCCAGTGCCAGAGGTAGAGCGAGTAGGACAAGAGACCCACGAAGACGGCGCTCTTGTGGGAGAGCCACTTGCCGAGGTGCGTCGGTTGTCCAAGGTTCGAATAGATGATGAGCGCGGCGCCGAGGCAGGGCGCAAGGGCGGCGGGGCCCGGGAACGGCGTGGCCCCGTCGTACACGAGCGATGCCCACGCGATCGCCGCGATCCCGAGCCAGCTCAGGGCCTCACGGGCCGCTCGAGGCATGGCGGTGGGAGCTGGCACGAAGACGAGCATGGCTCCCATCAGCATCTCCCACATGCGGGCCGGCAGCAGAAAGAACGTGCCGTCTGGGTGGGCAGAGACTCCCCATGCGCTGAGCCCGAACGAGGCCACGAGCAGAGCCCCCAGCGCGATCGGAAGCGATCGACCGAAGGGCACGCCGCGTCCCGTCAGGAGCAGCAGCAAGAACGGATAGAACAGGTAGAACTGTTCTTCGACGGCCAGGGACCAAGTGTGCAGGAGCGGCTTGAGCTCGGAGGCGCCATCGAAGTACCCCGTGCTGTTCCAGAAGAACACGTTGGACACCATCAGCTGCTGCGCGACGGCCGAGCGCGCCAGCTCGTTCAGCGCGTCGGGCATCATGATCGCGGCGCCGAACGCGAGGGTCACCGCGCTCATGACAGCGGCCGCGGGAAAGATGCGCCGCAGCCGCCGCTCCCAGAACGTCGCGAGGCTGAAGCGGTCCTCGGATCGTGCCCGCAGGATGAGGCCGGTGATCAGGAAGCCGGAGATCACGAAGAAGACGTCGACGCCTACGAATCCGCCAGCGACGCCGATCTTGGCGTGATAGAGAACGACGAGCAGGACGGCGACGGCGCGTAGGCCGTCGACCTCGGGTCGATAGCGAAAATCGGACAAGGCTTCCCTCGCGATGGGCTTCAATCAGGACGAGGGGACGCGGGCCACGGGCGATGCCGCGGACGGCGTGGCTCAAAGTCGCGGTGGCGACGCGGAGGAGTGTGATGTTCCAGCAGCACAGCGGCGCGTGCGATGCGTGAATTTCCCGGACGCATTTCTCTCCTGGAGACACGGCTCGATCGGGGCCCTCGGTCGCGCCGCTGGGTGAACCTCCCCATGGCGCCTGCCACGCAGTAGTTAGGACCGGGGGGGGGCGTTAGGGGCAGTCTCGCGGGCGTTGCCGGCTGCGAGCGCCCCCTGAACGTAGTGTCACGTCCGCGCCGTTAGCGCGCGGCGCTCTCCTAGCGGGTCGTCGCGGCTGCTTTGCCGGCGGGGGCAACCGTTGGACCGCCGATCGACTCGAAGGCCGCGCGGATGCGGGTCGCCAAGGCGCGTGTGCGGTCGTCCTCTTGGTCGAGCTCTTCGTCCGCTGGGATCGAAGCGGCGAGCGCGGCGCCGAACTCACTCAGGGCTGCGGGGCGTAGGCCCTCCACCGGCTCCTCATTCTTGGCGATGATGAGGTTGAGCAACGGAGAGATCGCCGGATCGGCCCGCGGGAGATAGTAGCCCTCCATGTCGCAGCCAGCGCGGCCCCAGAAGACCTGGTCCTTCAGCGGCTCCTGCGCCTTTTTGCCCGCGGCGACGAGGGCCGCGGTGGTGCCGGTGGCGAGCTGGATACGCGCCGGGTTGCCGACCCCGACGACTAAGACGTCGTCTTCCGTCCACCGAAGGTAGTAGTCGCCCTTGCGGCACGACTTGAGCTGGAGGCCGATCACGGCGTTCTGGATCGCAGGCGCCGCCTGGGCGATGGGGGGAGGGCCTGCTTCCAGAAGGCCTTGCTCGGAGGAAGGAAGCTTGCGCTCCGACTGAGCTGCCATCTTGCGCAGGCGCGACTCCAGGTCCGCGAGTCCGTTGCGGTTCACATCGGATTCGGGCGGGAGCTCGGGGTTGTACTCGCCGAGCTCGACGTCGCGGGCCATCAGCGCGCGCATCGCTTCGTAGCGAGCGGTCTTGCCGGTGGGGGCGCCAAAGAAGTTGTCCGCACGCCGCATGTCTTCGATGAGCCAGAGCAGCGCGTAGCTGTGGCCTCGAGCGAAGAGCTGAAGGGCGGCCTCGCGCCGGACGAAGTCGCTCTCGTCGCTAAGCCGCCGTACGGCGAGCTTGAGGTAGGCGTCGCGCTCTTTGCCCTCGGCCCCCTCCGTCAGGGTGTACAGAGCGTCGAGCGCCGCCAAGCGCACCGGGGCGATCGGGTCATCGAGGTAGCGAATGAAGCGCTCCTTCTCGGAGGGATCGGGGCGCAAGCGCAGCCCGCGCGCCGCGGCTGGGCGCCACGGGAAGTCGCTGTCCTCGAGCGCGGGCCAGAGTCGCGCCCGCAGCTTGTCGCCGCTGGGGGAATTCTCAAACGCGCCAAAGATCTCGATGAGGTTCGCGCCAAGCAGTACGAGCTGGGCGTTCGTGCCGTTTGCGAACTCGAGGATGCGCTTGGCCGCTGGTTCGCCGATGCTGACGAGGCGATTGGCCGCCTGCGGCCGGATGACCGCCGACCCGGTACGCGCGTGTCCGAGGAAGGTCTTGATCTTCTTCTGAAGCTCGGCGTCGACCTCGACGTTAGCTTCCTCATCAGAGCCAGCGTCTTCCTCCTGCCAGACGGTGGTGGTCGCCGACTCAATGCCAGCAAAGCTCGGGTAGACCAAGGACCCAATGGCAACAGAGCCCCACAGCAGAACGAAACCGGTGAGCGTGCGCCGCGGGGTGCACGCGGGGTGCAGGTGGAATCGGGGGATCATCGCGGCAGGTTCGGCGTGCTAAGTCGGTAGAGACTGGTGATGAACCCGTCTGTCTCCTGTTCGCTTGCGTGGAAGATGCCCGTGAGCGTGATGCGGCCCGGGATGAACTTCGTGCGCCCTTCAACGAGCGTGACGTCAACGAAGTGGTTGACCTTCGACCGCCCGCACTCGCACGACTCGGGCACCAGCTCGAATTTCTGCAGACCCTCCAGCGTGCCGATGGCCATGAAGCCCCAGATGTTGACCCGCTTGCCGTCGAGGTCGCGGATCCAACGCGGCAGCGGGCGACCGCGGCGGTAGCGAGCGTTCTTGAGCGCAAGGATCGAGACGTCGATCGCGTCGTCGTCATCGTCGGGCGCGTCCCCACGTTCGATGGCAGCGAGCGTATACTCGCCGGCCGTCGAGGAGGTCTCAAGGAGCAGGCCCGGCGCGGCGAGGATCCCGCCGAGCAGTAGGAAGAGAACGAGGAGTGGCATTGCCCCTAGATCCTAGTCTTTCGCGGGGAGGCTCTCGATCTCTGAGTCGACGCGAATTTGGGCCGCCGTGGACGTGCCCCCCAGCGTGCCGCTATCAGCGGGCCCAAGGAACCCGGTATGCACAGCGCTGACGATGATCTCACTGTCTGCGAACAAGGGGCGCCGTGCTTGCAAGGCCGCATCGATCTAGCACCCCGGGGGCCGTGTTACCAGAGTGCCTAGCTTCACGGTAGGCGGCGACTCACTCCTGATCCTCGATGTAGATGCGAGAGATTTTTACACCGTGGGGTCGGATCCACGCCTGAACATCGGCCGTAAGGTCGCAACAGCGCACCAGATCGCTGGGCTTGGCCTTGGCCCGGATCTCTAAGAGGAACCATTCATCTTTGGGATCGCCGTCGCTACCAAGGTACTTGAGATCATAGCCGTTGGCTTCTTTGGACTTCTGAAGGGACTTGAGGTCGGACTTGTCCCGGGACCACGTGACGAAGATGAACTCCTGCTGCCGCTTGAGTTCGATTCCGCGGCTGCGCGCCGAGGCGATGACACGGATTGTTCGGGCGTCCAACTGCGCACGAATAGACTCTCCGACGGATTTGACGCAGTCCTTCGGGTTCAGGGTGAACGCTTTCTTGCCATCGTCCTGTGCGATAGCGCGTGCAAGGTGGTGGTTGAGGGGAGCGATGTAGGCGAAGTGATTCACCCCGGGGATGAGGGCGCATCGGAGGGCTCGGTTCTTGTTCGCGTCGCGGATCTCCTCGAGTGAGTCCGGGTTGCCTCCGGCCGCTCCCTCGAAGACGAAGGTCGGCGTCTTGATCCCGTCGAGGTGGTAGATGGGGCTGCGGACGAGATCTTCGGCCTTGTTCTTCGGGTCGAACAGAACGCTCGACTTGCCATAGTCACTCATGCGCGCGACCGGGCCGAAGCTGAAGATCGCGCGGAACTCGTTCTGAACTTCGCTGACCAAGAGAGTCAGTGTTCCCCCGGTGCTGTGGCCCCCGAGGAAAATCCGCTTGGGGTCTACGTCGTCGCGCGTTCGTAGGTAGTCGAGAGCGGCGAGGACGTCGTCCACTTCACCCAGGAACGACTCCTGCACGCCGGGAACGCCGAACGTACCCCGGAGCGAAGGATAAAGAGTGATCACGCCCTCTCGGCGGAACTGAATAGCCGACTGATCGTTGTCGTACTTGCCGGGCTCAAACGCCGTGTCGGTGGCTCCTCCCGCAGGGAACCCGCCGACGAGCCACACGATCGCGGGATGGCGCTGGCCCTTCTTTGGGTTAGCCGTGATGTACGCGTTCGCTCTGCCCGTTGGAGAGTCGTAGTGCACCAGAGCGAGTCCTTCCGGCGGTTTGACGGGATCCTTCTTCTCGAACTCTGACTTGTTCAGCTCGGTCTCAAAGCCTCGCCTGGCCTTCTCGAGCGATGTCTCGTCGGACCCGGCCGAAGGGGCAAGGGAAGCCGGTAGAAGAGCCAACGCGGCGACTAGGGAAGCGAGGGGGAAGACTGCGGAGATCATGTGTGCGAGAGCTGGTGTCGAAGGGGAAGAAGCGAGGGCGATACCAGGATGCCAGCTACGGCGCCCTGGCGGTGCACCCGCCTACCCTTTTCGGTCAGCTCACTCGACACACACGAGGTGAGGCGGCCCATGGGTCCCCCGCACGTTCTAGCAGCGCCTCAAGGAGTCGGTGGTGGTGGTCCGCAGCTTCGGGGTCGCTTTCGAGAGAGCTGTGCAGCTCGCTTGGGTCGTCCACCAAGTGATGGAGGACCCGCACCTCCGGTTGACCCTCTTCCCTCGAAACGACGTAGGTGTGGGTCTTCGAACGTACGCCGCGCGACCCAAGGGGATTCGCCGCGATCAGTGCGCTGAGGTGTTGCGTCTGCTCGGGGTTGGCGTGGAGCGCAGCGAGGCTCGCGGGGTCGTAGGGGGACGAGCTCGGCGCGCCGGAGTTCGCCCAGTCCACCACGGCCCGAAGTCCAGGCATCGCGTTCACAAAGAGGAGGGCTTCGGGCTCCGCGGTAGACCCACCGAACGGCTCTCCCAGGATCGCGGGGGACAGGTCGATGCCCTCCACGGAGCTCGGGATCTCGTCCCGGAGGCCTAGGAGTCCGAGGAGGGTGGGCATGACGTCAGGCATTCCGAGGAGCACGTCGGTGCGGCCCCCCGCTGGCACCTTGCCGGGCAGCTTCACCAGGAACGGAATGGCCATGGACTCTTCGTACCAGGAGCCCTTCTGTATGCGCCCGTGGCTACCCATCATCTCGCCGTGGTCGCTCGCGAACACGACGAGCGTGTCGTCCTCGATCCCCTCCTCGCGAAGGCAGGCCAAGAGTCTTCCGACCTGGTCGTCGATCCCGGTGATCGCTCCGAAGTAGCCTTGGACGTCTGCGCAGGCGCGGGCCGTCGCCCCGGGTAAGTCCCGGTGGTTGACGTTCGCGCTCTTGAGCAGCTCGGCGGCGCTGCGACCCTCGTAGGGCTCGAGGTACTCCGCGGGCACTTGGTTGTGCGGAGGGTGCGGCGGGTTCCAGGAAAGCGTGAGCGCGAACGGTCGCGAGCAATCTCGCTGGCTTCCGTTTCGGTTGCGAATGAAGTCGATGGCCACATCGGTCTCGTGACGCGGCGACCAGCCGGGGACCTCGATCCGCTCGACCCCGTCTGTGCGCCAATAGTGCGGCCGAAGGTGGTCGTTGAACGCCCCGTACGAGTACCAGAACGAATGGCCGTGGCGCTTCGGTCCCGGGGGCGTGAACGTGTCCCAGACGTTCTTGTCCCACGCTTCTGGCGCAGAGACAAACGGCTCCGTCGGCGAGTCGAGGTGCCACTTGCCAATGTACCCAACGTCGTAGCCGACGCCGTTCAGCACGTCCGAGAGGCAGCGCTCGGACTCTTTCAGGTAGATGCCGTAGTCCGTGTGCCCGCTGTGACAGTTGGAGATGACTCCGTTGGAGAACGGATAGCGCCCCGTATGCCACATCGCCCGCGCCGGGCTGCACACCGGCGAGTTGGAGTAAGCGCGAACGCAGTCCGTTCCCTCAGCCCTGAGGCCGTCGATGTGCGGCGTGTGGACTGGATCTTGGAGTCGGTGTCCCTGCGCACCGCTCCGGAACTGGTCGGGGAAGAGAATCAGCAGGTTGGGGCCGCGGCGCGTGTCGCGGGTCACGCGGCCACCGTGTCGGAAGCCTGCGTTTGGGGAGCGTCGCGGCGCCCAGCAAAGTAGTCGGCGACCGCCGCGCAAACCGTGTCGACCTGTGCCTCCGTCATGTCGGGGAAGATCGGCAGGCTCAGGACGCTCTGCGCCGCGTTCTCGGCGTGGGGGAGGGACAGCCCCGCGGGGACGATGCCCTGGAGCGCAGGTTGATGGTGCAGCGGCAGCGGATAGTGCAGGCCGGTCTGAACGCCCATCGAATCGAGGTGCGCTCGGAGCGAATCACGGTCCGCGCACTGAACGACGAACAGGTGGTGCACTGACTCCCCGCCGTGCTCGATGCTCGGGATCGCGACCGGCAAGCCGGCGAGGCCGTCTTCGTAGCGCGCCGCTAGCGCGCGCCTCTTCGCGTTGCTCGCGTCGAGGAGCGGCAGCTTCAGCGCCACCGACGCCGCTTCGATCTCGCTCATTCGATCGTTGACGCCGATCTCGTGGTGATAGTACTTGGCGACCGAGCCATGGTCGCGGAGCTGGCTGACGCGCTCGGCAAGCCCATGGTCGCGGGTGGCGACGAGACCGCCCTCGCCGGCCGCCCCGAGGTTCTTCCCAGGGTAGAAGCTAAAGCAGCTGGCGATCCCAAGGGAACCGAGGCGCTCGCCGCGATAGCGAGCGCCATGGGCCTGGGCCGCGTCCTCGACGATCCAAAGATCGCGCTGCGTCGCGATCCGCGTGAGTTCATCCATCGGCGCGGGCGCCCCGTACAGGTGCACGGGCAGGAGGCCGACCGTCTTCGGACCCACGAGGCTCGCGACCTCTGCGGCGTCGATCTGCAGCGTCTTCGGATTCACGTCCGCAAAGACCGGCGTGGCGCCCGTCGCGCAGATCGCCTCGGCCGTCGCGATGAAGGTGAGGGCGGTGGTGATGACTTCGTCCCCTGGCCCCACGTCGAGTGCGCGCAGCGTTAGCTCTAGCGCGCTTGTCCCCGACGCCACCGCGGCAGCGGCCTTGACCCCAAGGTAGTCCACAAAGCCGGCTTCGAGCTCGCGGCACCACTTCCCCTGCACGAAGGCGCCGGTGTCCAGGATCGTGGCGATGGCTTCGTCGAGCTCTTTGCGGACGGGAGCGAAGGTGCCGGGGACGTTGGCGAACGGGACGGGCGAAGAGGCGTGAACCATAGCTAGGGGTAGGGAGGGGACGTGGTGGACCGTGGGTAGGAAATCGTCAGACTGCGACGGGGGCGCCGTCCTGCTTCAGGCTCTCCTGGGCCTTCTCCAGGATCCGGACGACGGCGAGGGCCGTTTGACCGTTGCTACGAGGCGTGTCGCCGGTCCGGATGCAGTGCACGAAATCCGCGACCTCTTTCGCGAGGGCCTCGTCGCCTGCGATGTGCGGCGCGTGCATGTCGCCCATGCGGTAGTCCACACGATGGCGAAGTTCGTCCTCCTTCGAACCGGCCTCGATCGAAGGCTCAGCGATCCCGCGGTCGTAGACCTTCACCTTCTCGAGCACCTGGTTGTCGTCGTAGATCATCATGCGCTTCGTGCCCGACAGGATCACGTTGCGCACCTTCACCGGCGCGAGCCAGCTCACGTGGACGTGGGCGATGAAGTTGCCCGGGTACGCGAGGGACAGGTAGGCGACGCTGGCCGTTCCTTTGCCCCAGTGGGACGCGCCCGTGGCGGACACGGAGACCGGGGGCTCCGGCATCAGCCAGGAGAGGATCGAGACGTCGTGGGGCGCCAAGTCCCACAGGACGTTGATGTCAGGTTGGAAGAGCCCGAGGTTGATGCGAACGGAGTCGAAGTGGAGCGGCTGCCCGAGCGTCCCGTCGTCGAGGAGCTCCTTCATCTTCTCCACGGCGGGGTGGTAGAGGAATGTGTGGTCGACCAGCAGCGTCAGGCCGCGCTCTTCCGCTAGCGTGACCAGCGTCTCGGCCTCTTCGATGGTGGCGGCGATCGGCTTTTCGATCAGGACGTGACGGCCGCTCGTGAGCACGCGCTTCGCGAGTTCGAAGTGCGTGTCGACGGGGGTCGCGATGGCGATGGCCTCGACGTCTGGGTCGTTCAAGAGGCCGTCGAGCTCGGTGTGCAAAGCGATCGATGGATCACCCTGGCCCACGCTTGCGAGGCGTTCAGGATCGCGGTCGCAGACCCCGACGACACATGCGTCGGCGGATGCCTGGAAGTTCCGAATGAGCTTCGGGCCCCAGTAACCCGCGCCGACGACGCCGATGCCGATCGGCCCCGCGCGGTGGGCGTCGCAGCCAAGTTGAGTGGAAGCGCGAGTCGCAGCGACCGAGCGGGCGACCGTGGCCGCCGCGCCGCTGGCCGGATGAAGGATGTTGGGGTTGGCCATGGCAGTTCGGGGGTTGGGTACCCCTCTGCCTATCGACACGCAGGTCCAGAACTTGAGGCGGAGTTGGGGGATTCCCCGGTGAGGTCCAGGGGTCGCCCCGAGGCCATGGGCCCACGATTGGCTAGGTGGTCCCCGCCGAGTCCGCGGGGTGGCGCCAGTGCGGGCGCGGGTTTTCCCGCCGTTTGCTTCAAGTTCTTGCGGGCTTTGCCGATAGAGCAGGGCAATGGCGATCACCAGGAGTCTTCGATGCGCATCCTAGTTTGCGGAAACCAGTCGGAGCACGAATGGCCGGAGTCCTGCGTGCGTGCGCTGCACCGCATGGGCCACGAAGCGGACCTCGTGTACTACCTCGTGCCCCAGGCAGAGGAGATCGAGACGTACCTCACCGCTGAAGAGCAGCAAAACGTCTCGCGTCTGACGGGGACGGCCGACGGTCGCGAAGCGCTCATGGAGCTGCTCTTCGTGAGGAAGGCGGCGGCCCTGCGTCCGGACCTGATCCTTCTTGCGGGCATCTACAACACCTGGACGATCGAGGTGCTCGCGAAGGTGCGCGAAGACCTCGACATCCCGATCGTGCTCTGGTCCGGCGACAACCCCTACGTGTCCTACGCCCCGGATATCTTCAGCCGCGCCCCGTACTACGACCTCGCGCTCTTCGGGAACTTCCGCTTCGCCGAGCGCGCCGCCGACAGCTTCTCTCGCACGGGCTACATGCCCTTTGGCTGCGACCCCTTCCGGGACCAGCCCCCCGCTGCGTGCGACGATCTCAGCGAGTACCGCTCGGGGCTGAGCTACTTGGGCACGGTGAAAGACGATCGCTGCGCCTTCCTCGAGGAGATCGCCCAGCAGCCCTTTGACATGAAGATTTGGGGCGTCGGGTTCCCGAAGGACCTCAGCACGCGCTTCCCCGCCGTCCATCGCGCGCGGCAGCCCCAGCACATCCAGGGCCAGAAGAAGACCCTCGTCTACGGTGGGTCCTCCATCGTCCTCAACTTGCATCACACGGGCTTCGCCAACATGAAGCTCTACGAAGCGGCCGCCTGCGGCGCCTTCCAGATCAGCAACAAGCGGCTAGAGGCCGAGGCGACTCGTCCTCACCTGTCTGTGTGCCAAGAGGTGGTCACCTTCGAAACGAAGGCTGAGCTCTTCGAGCTTACGAAGCACTTCCTGGCCCACCCCGAGCAGCGCAGCGCCCGCGCCCAAAGGCTGCGCGAGGTGGTCCTTGCCTATCACACCTGGGACCACCGCATGGCCGCCATTCTCCAGCAGGCCGCAACCTCCACTCCAGCCTCGATCCCCTCATGAGCCCCCTCTACGCGACCCCGGAAGAAGCCTATGCCGCCTACCGCGAGGCACCGCAGACCTTCTTCGAGCGCTACCACGAAGACCACTTCGACGAGCGCAGCCTGATCTCCCCAGACTGGACCTGGTACGAGACCAAGTACCACTACAACCTGGTGGAGAACGGCATCATCGACATCCTCGGTCAGGGCGCGACCTCCATCGAGGTCGGCGACGTCTTGGACGTGGGCTCCGGCACCGGTCACTGGATTGACTTCTACGCCAAGATCATGGAAGCGCGCTCGGTGACGGGCGTTGACTTCTCCGAGCTGGCGAGCCAAGCGCTGTCGAGGCGCTACGAAGCCATCGACTCGATTCGCGTCGAACGTGCGGACATCACGGTCCGTCGGACGGGCTTTGACGCGAGCTTCGACCTAATCAACGCTATCGGCGTGATGTTCCACATCGTCGACGACCGTCTCTGGCGTCAGGCGTTGGAGAACTTCGCTGGCTACCTTCGCCCCGGCGGCACGGTCATCGTGGGCGGGGACTTCGGCGACGAGGGCGAGGAACTCGGCGTGATGCGCCGGACCCGCTCTCTTGCGCAGTGGGAAGAGACGCTCGCCTCCCTCGGTCTCGAGACGTGCGGGCTCAAGCGTTTCGACTGGGCCAAGGGTGGCATCAACCCAGGGCTCAAGAACAACCTCTTGGCGTTCCGCCATCGCACCTAGGTTGAGCGTCATGCACTACATCGGAAAGGACGTGGTTCACCGCGGCGCCGCGCTGCTGTTGGACCCGAGTCAGCTGGATCAGAGCCTCGCCCAGAGCGCGAAGAAGAACGTGCGCAAGGCGCAGCGGGCCGACTTCACCATCGAGCGCAGCGAAGGATCGCCCGAAGAGCTCGACGCCCTGCGTGCTCTCTGGTACCTGCCGGAGGATCCCAACTTTCCGCGGGAGCTCTCCGAAGGCGACGTCCTCTACCTTGCCAATCTAGACGGCGAACTGGTCGGCGGGATGATCCTCGTGCCCGTGGGCCAGCACTACTTCCTCAACAACCTGCTCGCGAACGACCAGGGCAAAGCGCATCAGCTCCAGGCGCTGCTCCTGTGGAACTCGGTCCATGACCTCGCGGAATCCGGCAAGCACTACATCGATATTGGTGTCTCGTACCGACCGAACCTCCAGCGCTTCTTTCAAAAGTGGGCGAGCTTCACCTACCCGGTGATCTTCAACCCACCTGAGCGCTGCCCCCGAATCGACCAGGCGCCGTTCAGCCGACTGGCTCATCCCCCAGGGCCCGCGCGTTCGGCGGAGGTGGACGCCGCCCTGGACTCGTTCGCCGGAGGCAGGCCCTTCACGCTGCTCCCGAGCCGAGACATCGCCTTAGGCGTGCTCGCCCAGCGGGGCTGTTCATTCAAGGAAGTCTCCACGCCCGGCGCGTCCGGATCCGCCGAAGGGGTTGAGCTCATGGACCTCACCCTGGCCCTGCCGATCGCCCACGGGGCGCTCATCGTTGGTCTAGAGATCGAGGTCGCAGAGCTCTGGTCCGAGCATGGCTGCTACGACTTCGTCAAGACCGACTACCTACGGAGA
>CALHGQ010000004.1 GCA_938030175.1 uncultured bacterium
CCTCCGTCACCCCCTATATTTCCGGCCGCGAGGCGGCATGGCCAAGTGGCTAAGGCGATGGATTGCAAATCCATTATTCCCCGGTTCGAATCCGGGTGCCGCCTCCATTTCTCTTCCTGACCGGGAAGAGCGCGGGCTCGACTAGCCCACGATCTCGTAGCCGTCGCGGACGGTGTAGATCATCAGGCGCGTGCGATCGCCTCCGAAGCGGCGGACCATTTCGATGAGCCAGTCTTCTTCCCCCGGCCACGGGTAGGCGTACACGAGGTCGAAGTCAGCGATGTCGAGGCCCATGTCGGAGTAGGCGTCGGCCCCTTCCGTGGGCGTCATGTAATCGCTCTCTAGGAGGTCGACGTTGTCGCGGTACTCCTCGGGCACGAAGCTGCCTTCGATGAAGGTTGCTGCGGAGCCGACTTCCTCGGCGAGGCGCTCGGATGTGTCGACGAGGTCGGACTCGATCTCGATGCCGTAGGCGTCGAAGCCCAGAAGGTCCGCGATGATCGTGATGACACCGGTCGCGGAGCCGAGCTCAAGGAAGGTGTTCGCGCTTTCCCGCTGGTCCCGGAGTACATCGATCGCGAGGGCGTGGTCCGCGGGGATCACGCGGTGGAAGACCCCCGCGTTCTCGTTGCAGTAGTCGCGCCAGATCTCTGCGCCTGCACGGAGCAGCTCGTCGAATCGGGGGTCGTGCATCAGGGCCACATTAGACGCGAGTGCGCTGCCAGCCGCCGTGGAAGAAGCGCGCTGAAAAGAGCGTGGCTCGGATCAAGAACTCGCCGCATAGCCCGTACCAGATGCCTTGGAGCCCGAGGCCCATGACGATGCCGAGGATGTAGGTGGCCGGGAGCCGCACGGCGTAGCTACTGAACGTTGTGATCAGGAAGACCCAGCGCGTGTCCCCTGCGCCCCGCAGGCTCTGGCGCATCACCATCGTGATCGCGAAGGGGATCTGAACGGCGCCGCAGATGAACAGCAGCTCTGGCACGAGCTCTAGGTGGATCGGCTCGGACGAGATCATCCGGGTGAGCGTTTCGCCGAAGGTCATGAAGATGACGCCAAGCGTTCCCATGAGCGCCGACGCGAAGGCGGCGCAGGTCAGCACGGCGCGCCGTGCGGCCGCGGGGTCCCCGGCGCCGAGGTACTGGCCCGCGAGGGTCGCGGAGGCCGTGCCGATGGCGTAGCCGGGTAGAAAGCTAAACGCCTCCCATTGGATCCCGATGATGTGGGCGCCCTGGAGCCCGCCCTCGAGGACACCTTCCTTCAGGCTCTCCTCCGCAATCTTGCCGATGAACAGCAGCACAAAGAGGTTCACCGCCCACATGGCGATGCCCTCGGCGAAGTTCGGCACGCCGATTCGCAGGAAGCGCTGAATCATGTCGCGTCGCGGTCGCAGCTCGCTGCGCGACAGCGCAAGGTCCGGCACGCCGCGCACGAGCGCGTACCAAGTCATCAACGCCCCGATCGCGTAGCCCACCGACGTCCCCGCGGCGATCCCCGCCACGCCCAGGTCGAAGTCGAACGGGTTGACGATCAAGCGCCCCTCCCCGGCGATCTGACCCGGCAGCGCGCCGAGGTCGATGTCCGCGCCCGAGAGCGCCCACGAGACGCCCGCGTTGACGAAGTTGACAAAGATCGCGATCAGCGCCGGCTTGCTCGTTTCGCCCGCGCCGTGCAAACACATGGCGCCGACGAGCATGACTCCTGCGAGCGGCATCGAGAGCGCCAACACGTTGAGGTAGTCGATGAGGTAGCCGGTGGCCGCGGGCGTGAGCTTGGTCAAGAGCGCGAGGCTCGGCGCGAGCGCGTAAAGCAGCAGCCCCACAAAGGCGCCCCAGGCAAAGCTCACGCCCATGGCCTGACCTAGCGCGTGCTTGGCGGTGGAGCGATCGCCTGCGCCCATGGCCCGCGCGATGATCACCTGACCGCCGATCCCGAGCCCGCTCATCGCGATCCCGATGAACCACGTGACGAACGAGCCAATGCCGATAGCATCAAGCGCCGCGACGCGCACACCTTCGACCAAGTGACCCGCGAGCATCTTGTCCGTCATACCGACGAAGGCCTGCAGGAGCTGCTGGACCATCACCGGGAGCGCCAGCATCAAGATCGCGGACCCCATCCCCCGCCCAGCGAGGGCACCGGACTGGATCGGTTTGGGGTCAGAAGACGTCACAGCCGATGAGGGTAGGGATTCCGCCTTGGCGTAGCACTGCCTCCGACCCGCTTGTGGCGAATCGGTCGTTTCGCCAGAGGCCCCTAGCCGCTTCGACCCGCGCGCGAGCGGGTATGCTGCGAGCATGCGCCTCTCCATCGCCTCCGTCTGCCTAGCCCTTCTGCCCGCGGCCTGCAGCGGGCCTTCGGGCGCCGTCGCGACGCCGCCAGCGACGCCACCCACGGATTCGCCCTACCTCTTGGTTCTCGGCACCGCCCAGGATGGCGGGCTCCCCCAGATCGCCTGCCGCAAGGCGTGCTGCGAAGCCGCCCGCCAGGACCCGACGCGGCGCCGCATGGTCACGAGCCTCTTGCTCGTCGACCCGCGCAGCGGCAGGCGGTGGATCTTCGACGCGAGCCCCGACCTGCCGCTCCAGGTAGAGGCAGCCCGCGGCCACGGAGGCCCAGGCCTCGACGCCCCCGGACGTCCCGCGCTGTTCGACGGGGTCTTCCTGACCCACGCCCACATGGGCCACTACTCAGGGCTCATCCAGTTTGGGCGCGAGGCCTACGGATCCGCCCCGGTGGACCTCGCCGGGACCCCGCGCATGATCGACTTCCTCACCTCGAACGGCCCGTGGAGCCTCCTGTTCGACGGTGGCCACGCCACGGCGGTGACGCTCACGCCCGACGTCCCCCTGGAGCTATCGCCGGACCTCACGGTCACCGCGATCCAGGTGCCCCACCGCGACGAGTTCAGCGACACCGTCGGGTTCCTGATCGCGGGCCCAGAGAGTTCGGCGCTCTACCTGCCGGACATCGACAAATGGACCCGCTGGGAGCGTCCCTTGGGATCGGTCCTGGAGGACGTCGATCTAGCCTTCCTCGACGGCACCTTCTTCGGGCCCGGAGAGCTTCCTGGCCGGAACATGGCCGACGTCCCGCACCCATTCATCGTGGAGACCCTTCGAACCCTCGAAGGAAGTTCGGCCGCCACGCTGGACAAGGTGCACTTCACGCACCTCAATCACTCCAATCCAGCCGCCGACCCCGAGGGTCCAGCGGCAAAGACCGTTCGCGAGGCCGGCGCCCACGTCTTGGGCGAGGGCGCCCTCTTCGCGCTCTAGGAGTACGCGAGCCGCGCCTGGCGGAAGCTCACGAGCTGGCTCGTGGCCTCGTCCCAAAGCTGCAGCTTCAGCGACCTAAAGCCTTCCCAGAACGTGATCTCGCGCACCTTGCCGCCGACGGCCTTGATGGCCTCGTGGCAGCGCTCGAGGTTGTAGTTCGGAACGCGCGGCGCGAGGTGATGGATGTGGTGGAAGCCGATGTTGCCGGAGAACCACTGGAGCACCTTCGGGAGCTTGTAGAACGAGCTGCCCTCGAGGGCGGCAGCGCCAAAGTCCCAGTCGCCGTTACGCGCCCAGTAGGTGTCCTCAAACTGGTGCTGGACGTAGAACAGCCAGACGCCGGAGCCCATCGCGACACCCATGACGAGGACCTGCAGGAGGAGGAAGGTCCCGGTACCGAACAATGAGCACATGCCGACGATGGCCAAGGCGAGAGCGATGTTCGTGAGCCAGGTGCCGACCTTCTCGGTCCGACCCGCGTCCTTGCGCGGGATACGCTCCAAGACGATGAAGAGCACGAAGGGCGCGACGACCAGGAGAATGAACGGGTTGCGCACGACGCGGTACCCGAGCTTCTTCCAGCGCGATGACGCCTGGTACTCGGCCACGGTCATCGTCCAGACGTCGCCGGTTCCACGGCGATCGAGGTTCCCCGACGTTCCGTGGTGAACCGCGTGCTCGCCACGCCAGTGATGGTAGGCGGTGAACGTCAGGAATCCGGTCACGATGCCCCAAACGGTGTTCCAGCGCTCGGTGCTAAGGAACGACCCGTGGCCGCAGTCGTGACTAATAATGAAGACTCGAACGAGGAGCCCGGACGCGACAAGAGCGAGCGGAATCGTCAGGAGCCAGGACACTTGAACGGTGAAGTACATGACCGCCCAAAGGGCGACGTAGGCTCCGACCGAATTCACCAGCTGCCAAGCTGCTTTGCCCGTGTGCGACTGCTGGAACTTACGCGTCTCTGCTTTGACCGAAGCGATCATCGCTTTGGTTTCGGCGTGGAGCGCCCGTCCTTTCTGAGCGGCACTTTCGAGGTGGCTGATAGTCTGCTGCATCGGGGAGAATTGTACGGGGTCGCGCGGGTGCGCTGGAACTAGCAGTCAGGCCAGTTCTTCGCCACGCATTGTCCGAGGCTTCTCGGTCCAGATCGGGCCGATTGAGCCCAGAAACTGTCGAAATTCGCCCTGATTTAGCCCTGATTTAGCCCCGGTGAGCCGCCACGGCCCGCGAAGGCCGTGGCCGAAAGACCTAGAACTTTCCGACGAGGTTCAAGAACCACCCCTGGTGGTCGTACCCAAGGTCGGTCAGATCATCCGAGAAGTCAGCGAAGCTGTAGCCAACGCCAAGCTTTCCGTTGTCGCCAAGGTGGCGCCAAATTGACGCAAGTGCACCCAAGCGGCTGTCCTCAGCGGCGTCCACGTCGAGGAACCGGGTCTCGAGCAGAGCATCCCAATTGCGCACGACGTGCAGGTCGGCGCGGAGGCCGTAGAGCATGGCTCGGCTGTCGAACCAAGTCCCGGGGCCCTTGGTGGCCTTGAGTTCGCCGTACCGCATGCCGACCTTGCCGCCGATGGTCAACCAGCGCGAGAGGTCGTAGTTGGCGTCGGCGCTGAGCACGTGACTGCGCTGGGCGAAGTCTACGAGTCCCCCGAAGGCGTTGACCTGGGCCGGTGACGGCAGGTCCTCGTGGTAGGTGTAGCGCAGGAGTGCGTTCCACTTCTCATGGGCCACCGGTCGGTGCGCCCAGCCCACGGCCACTTCCGTGAAGTCCGCGTTCTGGAACGAGGTGCTGTTGCCGTCGGAACGCGCCAGGTCAAAGTTGCCGAGCAGTCGCCAGTCCGGGTTGACCTGGTAGGCGGCGGTGTTCCGCATCAACCACGTCTGGCGCTCTCCAGCGGCGGACTCGTCCTCGCGCCACTCAAGCGCCGTCGCCACGCGGGTCTTCTCGCGGACGTAGCCAGCGTTCACGCTGATGCCGGTTCGCTCTAGCTGGATTTGCCCCGCTTCTTCGAGCTGGCCGTTTTCTATCAGCACGCCGCCGGTCCAACGATCGTTCGGGCTGTACTCCGCGCCGTACACGTGGGTCAGGCCCGAGGGGCCGTCGCCGTGCTGGAAGCGCTCTTCACCGAACACGCTGAGGGTGTCGCTGTAGCGGTGCTTCGCCCCCAAGGTGAGCGTCCCGTTGCGGCGACCGTTCTGGGCGCCGAGGCCGACGTCCGAGCGATCCGCATCGAGTCCGTAGGCGAGGTAGAGGTCCGTCCGATCGGTGACCCCCACCTTCGTGCCGCCGCGCAGTCCGAGACCGCCGTTGCCCCCGCTGATTTCACCGTCAAGGGTGACCTTCTTCGAAAGAACGTACTCGCCTCCGATGCCATAGCGGTTGTTCGCGCTCCGCTGGCCCGAGCGGGCCACCGTCGCCTGGCCGAAGCCGTAAATCGTGCCCCGGTCGAACCCGTCGTAGGCGAGACGCAGCGCGAGGTCGTCGCGACTTCCGTCGCGAGCACCGCTGCCGCTGAACGCGCCAGCATCAAGGTCGTCGTGGCGCAGCCCGAGGCTGGCGAGCCACTCGCCGTCGTCGAAGCGACGCTCATACTGCGCGTCGATCGCAGTCGTGCTCGTGCGCAGGTCTTCATCGCGCACGTCCAATTCCACACGCAGCGACTGGTTTTCGCCCAGTGGCTCCACGAGGCTCACGTTGATCTGCGTCGAGTCTCCTTGCGTCGCCTGGCCGGTTCCGCTGAAGCCCCCCTCGCGCTGCTGCATGACAGCGCTCAGGTTACCGTCGAGGCCCAGAACGGAGTTCTCCTCGAGGTCCACCACGCCTTCCACGCGGAAGGCGGTGCCGTCGGAGCCCTGACTGAGCGCACCGCCGGCCGCGCCGAACGAAAAGCCGCCGTCGAGGGAGGTCAACTCGCCCGAGCCCGGGCCTTCGCTGGACGCGAATTCGGCCTTCACGTAGGTCGACGCTGACTTACGCCAGGTGACATCGAGACCGTACAGATCTCGGTCGCCGCCCGTCTGGTCCTGGTGGTCCAAGGTCGCGCCCACCTTGAGCGAGTCGCTCAACCAGTGGGACACACGGCCGCCAGCGCTCAGCGCGTCGAAGTCGCCGCCCTGGGGCACGAACTCGTAGCGTGCCACGAGGTACACAGGGTTCCCCGCCAGCGAGCTGTTCTGTACGGCGAAGCCGTCGCCAGCCGTCGAAGCCAGGGGCTGGGTCAACAGAACGCGACCCGCGAGGTAGTCGATGTCGTAGTCCTGCTGGCCGGTCAACGGCTGAACGCTCATCACGATTCCGGAGTCCTTGTCACGCACCTCGATGCGGACGCGCTCGGACCCGATCACGAGATCTCGGTGCCTCAGGTAGTAGAGCGAACCGCCCGTGCCGCGCAGCTCTTCCCGGGCGGCGGCGCTGTCCGGAGACGCGGCATAGGCTTCCACGCTCGTCTGGGACTCGCCAAAGCTCGTCTCGTCCCGGTCGCGCCACTTGCCGCGGAAACCGTAGAGGCCGCGGTCGATCTGCGCGAGCTCGGTGTCGAGCATCTGCGTCTTGAAGTTGCCCCAGAGAACCTCGTAGTCGTCCCGCTCGAGGCGCACGAAGAAGCGGCCCTGGGTGGGCGCATCCCATGCGGTCACGGAGTCGTCCCCGTACACCGGGTAGTAGCGATCCGGATCGATGTAGCGCAGAAGCGTCCTCGGGTCGCGCTCGTCGAGTCCCGTCAGGAGCTCATCGAGGGGGCGGTCCTGGGTATCGACGGACACGGTCAAGAGGTGCTCGCCCTTGATCTTGCCCTTCAGGTAGAAGGCGAGGCGTCCGTTGACGTACACCGAGTCATCGTACTGATCGTCGCCTGTGACGAGCGCCGCCTCCCCAGAAGCGGACCCGCCGCCGACCGTGAGGTCAGCGAGCGCCACGTAGAACCACTCGTCCTTCGGGAACGTCAGCTCGCGCATCGCATCGACGCTGGTTCCATCCTCGTCCTCGACGCGCACCATGACCGCCTGGCTGCCCTCGCCGACGATCATCTGGGTGACGAACGTTCCGTCAGAGTCCACCGGGACCTCGTAGCCGTCGATCCAAGCGCGGGAACCGCCCGGCACGTTGCGGCCGGAGACCGTAACGGCGCCGCCCTTCACTGGGATCCGTTGGCGCACAAGGTGGCTCTCGCCGTAGCCCACGAGGAACTCCTCAGGCGCCACGTCTTCCGCGAGGTCGAACGCCTCGTCGGGAACGATGCGCAGGACCTTAGCCTCCGTCTCGTCGTACTGCCCCTGCGCGTCGGTCACGCGGACCACGTAGAGGACCTCGTCGAAGGGAAGGTCGGCGACGTCTCGCTTGCCCGCCGCGCCTGCGCCGAACTCTGTCCCCATGACGATGGGAACCACCGCGAGCGGCTCGCCGGCCGTCGACTTGTTCGGTGCGAAGAGTCGAACCTCGGCGCTCGCGATCCAGCTCCAGTAGTTCGAGTACACGCTGAACGCCACCGATCCAGAACGGTTGACGCCGTTCGGTACGGCCACCACGTTGAGTCGCGGATGCACGTCGAGTCCGTCCGCTTGGACGCGGATATCCGCATCCGCCAAGGCGCGGTCGGCCTTCTCGGTCTGCGTGGGAGCCAGCTCGAGCGTGACCGCTTCTGGCTCCACGCTTGTCAGCGCGAGCGCACTCGGGCGAAGGACCTCGCGCTCCACGTTCAGCTCGCCGCGCGCGGCGCTCTCTTCGTTCCAAATGGATCGGAAGTGCTCCACGGCCACGTTGAGTCGACGGGTGGCAATGTCGTCGGACTCTGTGCCCGCGACGTATCCGATGCGCAGCACGGCGCTGCCGCCGCCCTCCACTTCCTCGACCGCGAGTCGCAGGACTTCGAGCCACTCGGGATCGAGCACGTCAGATTCCACCGTCTCGCCGTCACTCGCTTCGAACGCGCTCGCGGCGATCTCCATGTGCAGCGTCCGGCTAGGCGAAGCACCGAAGTCAGCCTCGACGAACTTACCCCGCGTCAATCGAACGACGCGCGGGTTCTCCGTGGTCATGGCGTAGCCCGTCGGCAGCGTCCGCTCGTCGATCTTCAGGATGAAGTTCGAGCCGCGCAGCTCATGGCTTAGCTCTGGGCACGCGATGTGATAGCGGCCGAACGCATCGGTCGTCACCACGAGGCCGCGGGCCGTCGCGATGCGAACGCCGGCGATCCCGGGCTCACCCTTGTCCTGATAGCCGTTGCCGTTGTGGTCGTCGAAGACCTTGCCGAGAACGTCCGAGCAGTCGAACACGGGGTCGGGGACCACGAAGACTTCCGCGGTGCCCACGTTGGACAGGTTCTCCTGGCTAAACGGTTCGCGGACCGCCGCGGTGTTCAGGTAGCGGCCGTCCTGGACGCCAGCACCCACAACGGTCACGAGGACGATTTCGCGTGCGGCACCGGGCTGGAAGTCGATGCCCGACCAGACGAGCGAACGACCGTTGACGATCGGCTCGGCCGGAACACCGTCCACGAGACCGGAGCCGGCCACGTACTTGAAGCCCGGGGGCAAGAGATCCGTGAACTCGGAAGGAGGCAGCGGAACCGTCAGAAGGTTCTGCGCGCGGATCGTCCACGGAACGAGATCACCCTTGACCACGTTCTGCTTCGGCGTCGTCTTGGTGAGCGCAATGGAACCCTCCAGGATCGGGTCGATCGCCACGTGGTTGTTGACCACGTTCGGATCGCCGCTCTCGAGCTCGAACTCCAGGTAGTACAGCGTCGGATCAGCCCCCTGGGGCGCCAGGTTGTTCGGCACGACGAGGAAAGGATCGGGGATACCGGTCGGGTCGATCGAGCCAGCGAACGGTGGGAGTAGCGTCGACGGGAAAGTCGGCAGGTAGCCCAGCGGCGGCGAGAACGACAGCGTGTACGTTCCGGCCGGGAAGCCCGCGAGGAGGTCGAACTGGTAGTAGCCATCCGAGCCCGTGACCTGGCCCTGCTGCTGCGGAGCCAAGTGGATGTTCGGGTCGAAGCCCGGCGGACCGCTCAGCGTCGCAACCCCGCCCAGCACCGGCTGGCGCGTGATGGCGTTGTAGAGGATGCCCGACGGATCGATGGGCATGTTCTGCCCGACGACGTTGCTGCCGGCGGCCAGGAACAGGTTCTCGATCAGGCCGGCGATCGTGCTGGCCCCTGGGAAGGTCGACTCCGGGTTTCCGAACGTCGTCCCCGTCTCCGGGTGGAGGAATCGCACCGCGTACCCGTGACCGGGATCCAGTCCCGAGACGGACCAGATGCCGTCGGGCCCCGAGACGGTCGTCGCGACCACCACGCCACCGAGGAGGATCTCGATGGTCCAGTCGGCGAGCGGCTCATCGTCGAGGACGCCGCTGCGGCCAAGGGCCCCAACGGGGGGCGTGAAGATGCGGTCGTGGTCGAAGTCGCGCCAAACGGCTCCCGCGACGGTCGCCACCGCACCCCGGCCGCCCAGGGTCACTGAGGTAGGGTCGTCGTCGTTCGGATCGCCCGCGTCGTTGCCGCCCTCTGCGAGGTCGTCGGCACCGGAATCGCTGACGCCGCTGCCGGCGTTGGCCGACGTGAACGTTGCCTGGTTTGAGATCACCGTGCCCGGGAGCTCGCCCCCGAGAATCTCTACGTCGACAAAGAACGTCGCCAAGTCGCCCGGCGCGAGGGTGCCGAGGGCGACACCTGCGATCAGGGGAGAGTCGCCGCCGCCCGTGTCGGCGAGGACGCCGCCGTTCAGGCGCGTGGAGCCCGCGACGTACGTCGTTCCCACCGGTGGGAGCGGATCCGTCACGGACACGGTCGTCGCATCACCGGCGCCGATGTTCCGCATCTCCATGACGTAGCGCAGCACGTCACCCGGCTCCACCGTGCCGCCATTGAGGTCGAGGACCTCTTTTGTGAGGCGCAGGACGGGGTCAGACCCCACCACAAGACTCGTGGGCTGGGTGCCGTTTGCGGCGTTGGAGTCGTCGTCGGTCGCCGTGTCGGGAGCACCGTCGCGGGAGAGGAAGCCCTGGTTCGACAGAACGGTGCCGCTGGTCGCAGCGCCGTCGACGGTCACCTGGAACTCAAGGGCGAAGGAATCACCCCCGTCCAAGTCGCCGCGCGTCACCACCAGGCCATCCGCGAGCGTGGAGAACGCATCGGAGACGTCGCCGTCCACTGCGTCGGTCACGGCTGCGTAGGCACCCGAACCGTCCACGTCGTAGCGCATGGATTCCGCCACGTAGGTGACGTTCGCAGGGATCGAATCCCGCAGCACGACGCCGGTAGCGGCCGTATCGCCGAGGTTCGAAGCGCGGATCGTGTACGTCAGGACGTCGCCCACGGCCACGGTCCCTCCGTTGACGTCGGAGACGGTCTTCAGCGCCGTCAGGCTAGCGCCGCCGCCCACAACGGTGACCGTTGGATCGGAAGGGTTGGTCGTATCGGGGTCGTCGCTGCTCACCGGCGGCTGAACCCCGGAGGCAAGCCCCGAGCCCACGAGCGTGGCCTGGTTCGACACGGGCGTGCCTGGCTGCAGGGACGGATCCACCGTCACCTGGAACGTCACGGTCGCCGGGCTATCCACGTCGAGCGTGCCGGAGGCAGCGCCCGGGGACTGGACCGTGAGACCGTTCACGAGGGCGGAGGTGCCGCCTACGTCCGGCACGGCAGCGCCGTTCAGCGCGGTGGAGCCTGGCACGTACGTTGAAGTGCCCGGGATCGCGTCGCTGAGCACGCAGTCGATCGCCGTCTCGTTGCCCACGTTCTCAAGGGAGATCTGGTAGGTCAGGATATCGCCGGGTACGAGCGGCGCGCCGTCCACGTCGACGTCCGTCTTGGTCAGGACGAAGACGGGCCGGGCGCCGATGACGGTCTTGGTGCCGTCGTCATCGTCGCCGTCACCGGGATCGTTGCCCGTGTTGACGCCATCGTTGTCGGCGGCGTTGGCGGAGTCCGAGAGCACCGGTTCCGTAAAGAAGGGCACCGACAAGTTGGCCTGGTTGAAGATCTCGGTTCCGTCGGGAAGGGGACGCGTGATCGCGCAGTCGAAGCTAATCACCACCGACTCGCTGGCCGCCAGCACCAACCCGTCGATGCGGATCTGGCCCGTTCCATTGGCGCCGCCGTTCGGATCGACCACCAGCGTGCCGAGGCTGGGGACCACCGTTACGTTCGCGAGCGTCCCTGCCCAGAGGTTCGGGTCAAGGTCATCGATGAACGTTGCGGCCTGGGTCGCGCCGGTTCCGGTGTTCGTGAGCGTGATCTGGTAGCTAAGGCCTGTACCGGCCTCGGCGACGTCGCTGGTCACCGACTTCACCATGGCGACGACCGGCACTTGGGCCAGCGTGGTCGCATCGTCGGTCACATCATCGCCGACGGCTCCGTTCGCCGTTCCCGTGGTTCCCGATCCGAAGGCGGCCGTGTAGGTCCGCAGGCCGTCGGGGGTCGACGAGGTCGTATCCGTACTGAACGCCTCGGTGACCGTAGCCACCGCGGTCAGGTTCGCGCCGTCGGTTGCGTTCTCGTCGACGGTGCCGACCATGTCGATCTGCAGGACTTCGTCGTCGCCGATGAAACCGTTCGCTCCGATCAGGCTCACCACGAGCATCCCCGTCATCGGGTCGTACGTTGCCGTGTAGTCGACGCCGAGCGTGAGCGTGACGTCTCGTCCGCCCACAACGGAAACGCTGAACGCGGCCGCGAGGGGATCCGCCTCACGCAGGCCCACCGGGAGCGTCACCACCGTCGTCGGCTGCCACGCGGCGCCGCCGCCGGCGTTGTCGACCTGAACCACGAGGGCAAGATCTTCGCCCAGGTCGCCGTCTGCGGGCGAGTCGAAGCTGACCCCGAAGACGGGCTCGATGACCGTGATCACAGGGGAGGACTGGCCGTCGACCGTGACGGTCTCGAGCGGATCGTCGGGATCCTCGTAGAGCAGCTGCACGGAGTTCGTGAGCATCACGCCGTCGGTATTGCCCACCACGTCCGCTACGTACGCGCTGATCGAGACCTCGATGAGGGGGCTCGCGCCCGCACTGACGATGTCGCCGAATTCGAAGTCAAGGATCCCCGTGTCGCCGGCTGCAGGCTGGCTAGAGAAAGCCACCGCACCGCCACCGGCCTGGGTGTAGTTCGTGACGTTGAGCGAAGCGCTCTCGAAGATCAATCCCGCAGGAAGCGCGTCTCGCAGGATGACCTCACGGATCGTTCCCTGGCCTGCGGTGAACGAGAGGTCGTACTGGACGACTTCACCCGGAGCGTAGGTGGCGTCGCCGCCCGTCGCCTCGGTCTTGGTGAGGATCACGTTGCCCACCGTGATCGAGACAGGCGCCTCTTCGCTCGACGCGTAGTCGTTGAGAGCGCCGCCTTCGCCGTCGGCTCCGGTGCGCTCGTTCGCATCGACGCCTGTCAAGGACGTCCACGTGACGGAGGCACCGTTGGCCAGCATCTCCATGGGCTGGACGGTGTTGTCGAGCGCCAGGGAGACCTCGAACGCGTACGTGCCGCCCGGCGCCAGGGGGCCGGGGACCGTCCAGCGATAGGTAGTGACACCTCCGCTTGTTCCCACGGTGGTCGGCGCGCCAGGGTCGTCCGGCTCAGCGGTGACAAGGGGCGAGATGAGCTTCTCCGACGCCAAGTCGTCAATGACGATGTCGTAGGCGGGCGCGTCGCCCGTGTTCTGCACGACTATGTTGTAGATGGCGCGGTCACCGGCCTGGAGACCCTGCCCCACGTCGGCGATCACGAAGCGATCGAATGTCAGGTCCACGCTGAGATCCGGTTCCAACACGTCGACGGCCAGCGCATTGACGCTGATCTCCGCGGAGGCCGCGTTGCCCCCGCCCGAAGCGAAGGTGTAGCGCGCGGTGTTGTCGATCTGCGCGGTGTCTTGGTTGACAGCCACGTTGTTCACGCGCACGGTCAGGTCAACGGTGGCCTGCACGTTGGCGGGAATGATGGTGAACCCGTAGCTCAACGCCTGGCTAGCGGAGGCATCCGAGAAGGTCGCACCGAGGGCAGCGGCGTTGCTCGCAACCGAGACCAGCGAGAGGTTCGCGGGCAGCGTATCGAGCACGTTGACATCGTAGAGCGCCGCGTCCACGGACGTGCCCGGCACCGTGATGGTGTAAGTGTACTCTTCGCCGATCGTCGCACCCGAGGCGGAAGCGACCTTGGTGATATCCGTGGGAACGAGGCCGGCCACCGCGACGGCGGGCGCCATGCTCGGTCCGTACTCCCGCCGTTCGGTCGCGTCAGCGGAAGGCTTTGAGAACCAGTCGGCAGCGGAAGCCGATGTCGACATCGAGAGGCCTGCTCCCATGTCGGCGTCAGTGGTCGCCTCGATGACGAGGACCAGCTCGTTGAGGGCGCCTGCCGGAATCTCCTGACCGTCGGCCAAGGTCCAGGTGGCCACCCCGGTCATCGGGTCATACGCGGGCGCGGCCAGCACGACCCCAACGCCTGCGAGGGTCGCGGAAAGCACCGTCGGCGTCGCGTCGCGGAGGCCGATGGGGAGCTGAACTTCGATCCCCGCGTTGTAGGCCGCGGCGTCTCCGGTGTTGGTCAGCGTCGCCTCGTAGCGCACGGCCTCCGACGCACCGACAGGGTTGGCCTGGCCGGTCGCGAGCACGAGATCGGTGGTCAAGAGGGGCTGCTTGACGTCGATCGGGTCATTGACGGCCGTCAACGCCTCGGCGTTGCCGTCGGCGTCGAGGTAGCGTAGCCGCACCGAATCCGTCCGGGTAGCGGTCGTCGGCGTGGCCGAGATGCCTCCGGCGTCCAGCACACGGGCTCGATAGACGAGCGTCAACGTGTCGTTGGCCGCATCGCTATCGCCCGCGTTGACCACGCTGCCGACGTTCCAGGAGAGAGTCCCCGTGTCCCCCGCTGTCGGTGCGTCGGCGCCGGTGGGCTCCGTGAACGTAAAGCCGTTGACTCCTGTGCCCGGTGAGATGACCTGGGCATCAAAGAACGCGAGTCCGCTCGGAAGTACGTCTTCGATGACAAACCCCTCGGTCGTGCCCTCCTGTACGTCGATCTCGATCGTGTAGGTGACGAGGTCGCCGATGCGGAAGCCTCCGCCGGGGACGGTGTCGCCGCTGGCGGTCACTCGGTTCGCGTAGACGTTCGCGACGTCGAACTGGCTTGAGCCGCCGATCGTGTAGTCGTTCTCTACGCCGCTGCCGTCCCGCTCGCCGAGGCTCGTTCCAGCGGCGCCTGCGGAAACCCCGCCGAGGGGGGTTCCGGTCGCGCCGTCGAGGGACGTCCACGTCGCCGCAAGGACGCCGTTGAGGGTTTGGTCTGCCCGGACCCCGTCGCCGAGCTCCACTTCGAACGTGAACTCGAGCTCGTCGCTTCCGCCCGACGCTTCAACGTCCAGGTCCTGGGCGCCCGGATTCGTCTGGGTCCGGCCCCAAATGACCACGCCGCCAGAGACTTCTGGCTCTCCGATGGCCGGCCCCGTCACGCCCGTGGTGGAGGACGCCACGTACGTTGTGTTCGCGGGGAGGGTGAAGCGCACATCCAGGTCGCGGGCGTCGGCCCCGCTGGGGTTCGTGAGGGTCACGGTGTAGGTGGCCGTCGATCCCGCGTTGGAGGCGGCATCGGGCACAGAGTCGATCACGGCGGTCAGCGCCGGCTCAACGACGGTGACCGTCACGACGGAGTCGTCGCCCATGACGGAGCCAAACTCGTACCGAGCGGTGCTGTCCAGGGCCTGCCCCGTCACGTTGGCCGCCACGTTCTCCACCTGGGCGAAGAAGTCGATCGTGATCGTGCGCTCGGCGTCTGTGCCTGCCGGAACCATGAGCAGCCCGAAGTCGTACTCAAGCGCCACCGCGCCGCCGCCTGCGGGGAGCGCCGCTGGCGTGATCGTCGGCTGCGCCGGTGGTGAAGCCCACCCGTAGGTCACGGCGGGCGTCGCGACCAGCGCGAGACCGCTCTCAAGACTGTCCAGCACCTTGAAGCTCGGCGCTTCCCCCTCTGGGAGCACCACGGTCAGCCTGTACTGCACGATCTCTCCCACGAGCACGGACGTCGACGTGTCCGCGCCTTCGGAGGTCGAGATCAGCGCCTTGGCAAAGGAGACCATGTCCGCTTCGAACGATGCGCTGTCCGTGTCGTCGAGCTCTTCCGCGCCGTCGGCGTCGCCAAGGGCGCCGACGTCGCCGGTCTGGCTTCCGACACCGCCGTCAAGGCTGGCGCCCGCCACGGCCACGCTGCTCACAAGCGTCTCCGTCGGAGTCACGGTGGAGGCCACCGTGGCGCGATAGAGAAGCGTGACCGAGTCGCTCGCCGCCATCGCGCCGAGGTCCGGGTTCTGGGTGTCGTCGAACACGACCGTGCCATCCGCGCCCACGACGAACGTACCGTCGGTCGCATCGTCCGGCACGCCGTCGCCATCGTTGTCGATCCCGTCCCCAGCGCCGCTTTGGATGAGCAGCTTCGAGGACGCTGGGTCCTCTGTCACGACCACGTCAAACGCCGTCGTGTCACCCGTGTTGGTGACCACGGTCTGATACTCGAGGACATCGCCGGCATCGCCCATCGTGTCCGTTGAATACGTCACCTGGCCCGCCGTCACGTTGCGAACCAGCGTGACGACCTCGAGGACCGGTCGCTGGATCGTCGCCATGGTCTCCGCGTGGAGCCTGGGACTCGTGACGTCGCCGCTCAATCCGTCCTGGGCGTTGTTGGACGCGAAGGACATCGCAAACGCGGTGAACACCGTGCCCGTGGGGTTCGTGATCACCGAGCCGGACGTCGTGTTGTCATTGAGCACACGCGCGACAAGGTTCGCCTGGAACGTACCCGCACCGGTGGGCATGTCCGCGAGCACGAAGCGCATGAGACCGGTGTCTCCGTGGGCCGGAGCCGTCGTGCCCGCCGCGCCTGCGTAGAGGTTGTAAGCGACGTTGCTGCCGGTATCGACAGAGCTCACGAAGCCGAGCTCCGCGGGGAGCGTGTTGTGGATGGCCACGGCGGTGGTGGGTTCCGCGCCGAACCAACGGCCGTCGATCGTGTAGGTGACCTCCTCACCCACGGCGAGGGGGCGCGCCGCGCCCGCCTCACTCGTAAAGGTCTCGCTCGTGCTGGCGATGGTCTGCGCCAGCGTGACGCCGACGGCGGCGCTGCGACGAGCGTCCAGCGAATAGACGTTGCCGGTGTCGCTGCCGTCGTCGAAACGGGTACGACCCGTGACAGTGGCGGTGAGCGCCAGTGAGTTGCCGTTGTCGTTGGCCGTTGCGGTCACCCGCACGACGGCGGTTTGGTTCCTCGCGAGGGCGCCAATCTGCAGCTCGGTGCAGTCACCCGCACATGCCCCAGCGGCGCCTCCCACACCGGGGGTGATCACCTCGACGGTCACACCGGTCCAACCGGCACCGATCGCCGTCGAGAACGTGATGGCCTCGGCGAGCGAGTTCGATTCGCCGTTGTTCACGATGTCGAAGTTGAAGACGTACTGGTCCCCTGGATTGGCCACCAGCGAGTCCACGTCCACGAGCAGGTCCACGTCCACCACGGCGGGGTTCAGCGTGAACGGGTCGTTGGCCACCAAGCCGTTGCCGCAGCCGTCCTCGTAGGAGAGGGAGGCCATGGACGAACCGTTCACGGTCCGGGCGCTGTCGCCGTTCCCCGTCGACTCAGGCTCAACGGCCGGGTCGGAGAGAATGTCGAACCCCTGGTTGGGGACCGTGCGGAACGTGACGACCGCGCTCTCATCCCGCTCCAGGTCGCCCGAGAACGTGAAGCGCGGTTCGGACTGGGTCCCCGTCGGGTACGTGAGGGACGTGAGTCCCAGGTCGCCCGTGACGGTGGGAGCGAAGGTGGCGTCCAGCTCGAACCCCGAGAGGTCGAGGTCCAAGACCAGGGTGGAAGCCGTGGCCGAGCTGTTCGCGAGGGAGATCGTCACCTCCTGGCGGCTGTTCGACAGGGGCGTCGCCGACTGCTGGATCCCGCTCCCCGTGAAGTCAGGGCGCATGTCGAGGGTCGCCAACGCGGTGCCGCTCGTGGGCTCGCTCAGAAGGTTCGCCGAGGTCGCCGCAACGGCGTTGCAGCCCCATGTGAACTCAGCCGTGAAGGTGCCATCGTCGACGCACGTGCCGCCAAGCACGTAGTCAAGGGTATAGACCTCGACGTCCCCGTCGGCCACGTCCGTGACGGGGAACCAGACGCCGCTCGTGATGGACTGCGACCCGCCACCGGGTAGCGTGAGCGTCCCCGTCGTGGTTCCGCTGCCCGGGAAGGTCAGGCGCATCTGGGCGTTGTCGGCCTCCCGATCACCGCCGTTATCGAGCGTAATCGACCAGCGCATGGCGTCCCCAGGGACGCCGTACGAAACGGCTGCCGGGGCATCCCCTTCGGTCACGTTTTCGCCGAGGACGTCCACCGTCATGTCCGCTTGGATGAGGGGCGGCGTGAAGGCCGAGCCAGGCGCAGTGACGCTCTGGCCGCAGGGAGCGAGCCCCTCGGCGTTGGCCGTGATCGGGCCTCCCACGGAGCTCGCCGTCTCGCTGGCCAGAACGTTGAAGCGAATGTGAATCGTGTTAACCGCACCGGAGGCGGTGCCGCTAGCCAGTTCAGCCAGCTCTGGGATGTTTGTCTGATCCCAGGTGACCGCTCCACCCCCGTCGACGCTCGCGGTCAGGAGGATCGGGTTGTAGGTCGTGCCATCGGTGCTGTAGGTGCTCGAACCGGGCACGTAGCTCAGTCCGCTCGACGCAGTCGCGAGGTCCTCCACCACTTCGACGTCCGTGACGTGGCCCGTACCGATGCTCCGGACGACCATGTTGATGACGCCCACGGATTCACACAGCGTCGCTTCACTCGCGCCGCGATCGTGGGCGGCCTGGAGCGCGCCGCCCGCGAAGTTGAAGTTGGGCTCCAGGGACTGCAGGCTCTCTGCGAAGACGTTTCCGCATCCCCACGTGGCCGTGACGACGTTCTCTCCGGCGCCGATGGTGCAGTCGACGCCCGCCACGTCGCAGATCACGAAGAGCGTTCGGTCGCCTCCCGCGGTGACCTCTGCCAGGTCCCAAGTCACGGTCTGGCCAGCGACGACGGCAACGGCTCCGATTCCGCTGTTCGCGGCATCGGTGAGCGGCTTGTTCAGGGTCAGTCCATTCGGAATCACGTCGGTGATCGTGGTCTCGTAGGACGATCCGGCACCGCCGTTCGTGAGCAAGATGCGCCACTCCGTCGACGTGTCCGTCACCGTGATCGTTTGAGGCGTGACGCTCAGGTTGAGGTCCGCCTCCAACACGAGGAAGGGCGACGTCGAACCGGTCGAGTCAAAGTCGCGTGCTGCCGTTGGCTTCTCCTCGTGGTCGTCGTATTCGACGCGCGCCTCGATGGGCGTCCGCGAGGTGCCGGACGTCGCCACTCGACGAACTCGTACAGTGATCGTGCCCCCGTTCTCAAGCTCGACGTTTGGGGGGAGCTCGAAGGTGGGGTCGTCCGCCACGCCGGCGTCAAGGTTCTCGGAGAAGGTCACCGGATTGGCCAGGAAGTCGCCGGTGTAGACGGGCGTTTGGCCCGTGATGAACTCGTAGTCGGGGTTCGACACGAACGTGACCAGGATGTTGGACGGGTTCAGGGACGTGCCCTTGGTGACGTTGAGCGTGACGTCGAACTCCTCGCAGACATCGATCTGGGCGGGCATGGACGGCGAGATGAGCGCCTGGGCACGGGCAATGCCGACCATGATGCCCTGGTTGAACTCCCCCATGTTGCAGGCGCTGGCATCGCCGCTGGCGGAGCCAACGGTCAGCCTGACCAACTGGAGGAAGCCTCCTGTGACACCTCCGCCGAGCGCCGCATCATTCGCGACGGTCTGGTACGTGATGGAAATGTCGTGCCCTTCGATGTTCGCGTTGCCGGTGATGGCAGCGACCTGGGCAAGATCGATCTTGATCCCTGTCTCCCCAAGATCGGGAGCGCTCACCGCGAGGGGGACGAGGGCGCCGCTGTCCACGGAAACCATGGCCGACCCCATCACGTACTGCTGGGTGGCGACCCCGCCGAGGAAGTCCTTGTAGCTGGACCCAGACCAGGTGCCCGTGTAGGGGTTGCCGAAGCTGTAGGTAGCGGTGTAGGTGATGAACTCGCCTTCGCCCAGGGCGTCGTCGCGAACGCCGTTGCCGTCATCAAACGCACCGGTTTCCCAGGTGCCATTGGAGGGAGTCGCGACGGAGAGCGTCTGCGCCAAAGAGCCGGAAGGACCGTTGCTGACGAGGAACTCGTGGGATGCCGAGCGATCGAGAGGGCAGGCGGCGCCGGTCGGCGCGACGATGCTCTCCGCCATCAGGTCGGCCGTGGAGACGAAGAGCATGCCGCCTTCGCACGGGTCGGTCGACACCGTGAAGTCCACGTCAAGGCTCGCTGAGCCCGACATCGTGGGCATGTCAGCCAGGGGGATGGACCAGGTGATCGTGCTACCGCCGTCGCAGCTGGGGCAGCTTACGGTGCCAATGCTGGGGGCCCCAAGAACGACGTTCTCCACGGCATCAGGCAGGACGTGCTCGATCACGATCGGGTCCGTCGCGATGGAGTCACGCTCGGACCAGTCGAGGGTCAACCCATACTGCCCCGGTGCACCGATGGCGAGTTCGATGGACGTGGCAGCCAGGCCCAGGGAGAGGGTCGGCTGGCCGGTCAGTGGCAGGACCTGTGAGGTGACAACCGGCGTGGCATAGACATCGTCGCAGTCGTTGACGTAGGACGGTGACCACACGATCGTCGCGCTGCTCGGCGCAGCACAGGCATCGGACGGGGACAGCGTGAAGTCGAAGTTCGCGGACGCAGTGTTGCCAAGCTCACCGGCGATCAGAGTGAATTCGCCGGTTCCCGGGTTGTAGGACCATTCAGCGCTTACGTCGGACACCACAAACGGGAGCGACGGAAGGTTGGAGCCGATGACCAGCTGGCTGGCCGACCCTTGACCGACGTTGACGATCGAACCGTCAAAGTCCCCGCCAGCAGAAAACGTGGGCGCGACGTCCGAGGTCAGCACGTCAATCAGCGGCTGCGCGATGTCAAGGACGATCGAGGCCGTCACCATGGACGAAGTGGCGGCGGTTCGGTCCGTGCTGCTCACCGTGTTGTCGATGAGGTCACATCCCGTGACGTCCGCGACGACGCTGAC
>CALHGQ010000005.1 GCA_938030175.1 uncultured bacterium
ACCACCCGTGGCGCGTCCGCCTGGCGATCGGGCACGACGAGGGCGACGACGCGACGCTGGTGCTCAGCGGCATGCTCGAGCGCGGCGATGAAAACCGCGGCATCCACCAGGTGACCATGCTCTCATCGGACGGGCACGCGATCATCGACGGCGCCTTCACCACCGTGATCCCCCAGGCCGCTGCCGGTGTGGCGTCCGTGATCCGCCAACGCGGCGAACTCCGGACCCCGAGCGGCGGCGAGGCTCGCCTACGCCGCGCGCTCGCCCAGCTGGGCCAAGGCGCCATGGCCCCAGGATCCCTTGAGGTGGGGCCGCGTATGTCGCCGCTCCTCGTGGTCCGCGTCCCCACGGACGAGGCCGCCGGCAAGACCCTCGAGGCGGAGATCACCTTCCAGTACGGCAGCCGCAGCGTCGCGGCGGATACCTACGGTTGGTCCCTGGAAGACGAAACCGGCCGCGTGTTCAGCCGCGACCTGGACGCGGAGCGCACAGCGCTCCGCCAATTCCTGGACGCAGGTGGCACGCGCCGCCTCGACCCAGAGGATGAGATCGCTTCGGCCCGCGTGCCCGCCAAGGACCTTGAGCTCGTCATCGCACGGCTCATCGAAGACGGCTGGTCGGTCGAGGCGGACGGCAAGCGCGTCCGCAGCAGCACCGGCTCCAACGCCTCCGTGCGTTCGGGCATCGACTGGTTCGACCTCGAAGGCAACGTGGTCTTCGAGGGTCAGGAGGTTCCCTTCCCCGAGCTCCTTGCGGCCGCCGAGCGCGGCGCGAAGTTCGTGACGCTGCCCGACGGCTCCCGCGGGCTGCTCCCGAAAGACTGGGTCTCACGCTGGAAGCTCCTGGAGGTCGGCGACCTCGAAGACGGCAAAATCCGCTTCAAGAAGGACCAGGGCTGGGTGCTCTCGGCTCTGCTCGAGCGGCAACCGCCCACGGACGGGCTCACGGTCGACGAGCCCTTCGCCAACCTGCGCGCGCTCCTCAGCGACGCCTCCACTCCGGAGTCGATCGAGGAGCCAGAAGATTTCATCGGCGAGCTGCGCCCCTACCAGCGAGAGGGCCTCGGTTGGCTGAACCAGCTCTCGGGCCTCGGACTCGGCGGATGCCTCGCGGACGACATGGGCCTGGGTAAGACCGTTCAGATCCTCGCCTACATGGTGCTGCGCGCGAACGCCGCCGACGCCATGGATGCCGTGGAGGCCAAGCAGTCCGGCAAGCCCCTCGCCGACGTGGCCGGCGTGCACCGCCGACCATCGCTGGTCGTGGCCCCGCGCTCGCTCGTCTTCAACTGGCGCGCCGAGGCCGGGAAGTTCTCGCCCAAGCTCACCGTCGTGGACTACACCGGACCGGACCGCGAGCACGCGCTGATCTCCACCGATGGGCCCGACATCGTGCTCACCACGTACGGCACGCTGCGCCGGGACGCCGCCGAGCTCGGCGAGATCGACTTCGACCTCGTCGTCCTCGACGAGGCCCAGGCCATCAAGAACGCCGCGAGCCAGACGGCCGCGGCGGCACGGGGGCTCAAAGCGCGCCAGCGATTGGCGCTGTCCGGCACCCCGGTCGAGAACCACCTCGGCGAGCTCGGCTCGCTCTTGGAGTTCCTCAACCCAGGCACGCTCGAGGGCACACGGCTCGGCAAGCGCCTGCGTGCCAAAGGCCGCTCCCCGAGACTCGACGACGAGTCGCGCGGCATCCTCGTACGCGCCGTTCGTCCGTTCCTCCTTCGAAGAACGAAGGACGAGGTCCTCGATGATCTCCCACCCAAGACCGAGCAGGTCCTGGAGTGCACCCTCGACGGCAAGCAGCGGGCCGATTACGAAGAACTCCGCGCTCACTTCCGCACCCGCTTTACCCAAAGCGGCAGCCGCGGGGGCGTCGAAGTCCTGCAAGCGCTTCTACGCCTGCGTCAGACCTCATGCCACCCCGGCCTCGTGGACGAGACACGCCAGGACGAGTCGTCGGCCAAGCTGGACGTCGTCTTGCCGCTCGTCGAAGAGCTCGTGGACCAGGGGCACAAGGCCCTGATCTTCTCCCAGTTCACTGGTTTCCTCGGCATCGTTCGTCGCGCGCTCGACGCGCGCGGGATCAAGTACGCCTACCTGGACGGCAGCACGCGCAAGCGTGAGAACGAGGTCCACGCGTTCCAGAACGATCCAACGACGCCGATCTTCCTCGTGAGCCTGAAGGCAGGCGGCACCGGCCTCAACCTGACCGCGGCGGACTACGTGTTCCTGCTCGACCCGTGGTGGAACCCGGCCGTGGAAGCCCAGGCCATCGACCGTGCCCACCGGATCGGCCGCGAGAACCCCGTGCACGTCTACCGCATCATCGCGAAAGACACCATCGAGGAGCGCGTACGCGAGCTCCAAGAGAAGAAGCGCGACCTCGCAGCGGCCGTCCTCGGCGGCGCCGCCGCGACCCTCTCCGACCTCGGCACGGAAGACCTCGAGTTCTTGCTGTCGTAGGGGCCACGCTCACCTGAGGGCCAAGCCAAAAAGAAGGGGCCCGGCATCCGCTAGCGGATGCCGGGCCCCTTTTGTCGTTACCGAAGGCCCGCAAGATGCGGGCCCAGGCGCAACTCAGAGCGTCCAGGTGGCGGTAAGGCCGTTGGAGAAGTTGCCGCCGCCGCTCGTGGAAGCGTCACGGTAGTAGTACTGGTAGTGCACCGTGGAGCCAGCCATCGTGCCGAACTCGTTGAGCGCAGCGTCGCTGACGTCGAGCTGCAGGGAAACCTGGTTCCCCGAAGCGATGAGGATCTGGTTCAGGCGAACCAGCGTGCCCCCGAGGCAAAGGTTGCCCCCGACCGGAACGGAAACCGGAGCCATCACCATGTCCGACTGAATGAACAGGCCGAAGTTGTCCGGGATGTCCGTGCAGGTGAGCGTGGTCATGTTGCGCTGGAAGCTGAAGCTACCCATGAAGCCAATCTTTCCGCCGGTGGCGCTGACCGGGTTCGGAGCGCCCGGGTCGCAGAACATGGACGTGGCGCCCG
The DNA here is from genome assembly GCA_938030175.1 of uncultured bacterium. Classification (GTDB taxonomy): domain Bacteria; phylum Planctomycetota; class UBA1135; order UBA1135; genus Saltatorellus. The sequence continues at coordinate 2,996 of CALHGQ010000005.1, forward strand.
TGCAGTTCTGGTTGAAGACGCCAGCGGTGTCGCTGCCGTCGGCCGGGTCAAACTGGCCGACGCGCCAGTCGCTGAGCGACGTAAGGCAGCGGAACGCGTGAGCGGGAACGAAGGTGCCGTCGGGGCCAACCTCGTTGAAGCCGAGGGAAGCGGCGTAGACGTAGTCGCCGCTCGCGGGAATGTCGGTGGTCTCGAGCAGCGCGATGGCGTCCACGACGCTGGTCCAGGGCGTAACGTCCAGGACGCCGTCATCGTCGGTGTCAAGGTCGTCGCCGTTGGCGCCCGTGAAACCTTCCACGAGGAGGTGTGTGACGTTGTCGCTGTTCTCAAAGCCGAGGGTCACGATCGCGTCCGGGACGCCGATCGTCATGGTGGCCTCGCCGGCAAGGAAGAGACCGTCGGTGCCGGTCGTGTTGCCGGTCAGGTCCGTCACGGACTCAATGACGCCCGAGCCTGCGGCACCGTCGCCGATGACGATGTAGGTCAGGCCATCAAGGGAGGAGCTCGACGGGATGCTCAGCAGCTCGACGTACTCATCGTTGTCAGCACCGCCTTGGTCGATGCGCACTTCGTTGATGAGGATGATCGGGTTGCCTTCGCTGCCACCGAATTGAGCAGCAAGGGCCTGGCCGGAGGTGGCAACCGCCACAGCGGCACCGAGAGCGAGGAAGTTCTTCATGAGTGGTCTATTGCGGATTTCGCGTGGGGGGAGAGAGAGTCGGGGGGCGGTGCGCGGCCCCGAATTGGCGCTTGAGTCTGACGAGGGCAGCCCCCTAACGCTACTTACAGTCGGCCCACTTGACGAAGGTTTCATGACCGAGCCGTCATGTGGCCCAGAGTGCCCCAGATTGCGATTCACCCGTCCTAAAGGAGTCCAACGACCCCTCCCTTGCCATCAGTAGCGCCTGAAGGCCTCACTACCGAGATCGCGCTCGTGGTGCGAGCCCAGCCCGAGGGCCAATCCGAGGGCTAGGAACGTCGCAAGGAGAGACGATCCGCCCGTGGAGAGCAGCGGCAGGGTCAGGCCGGTCATCGGCAGGAGCCCCACGTTGACGCTCACGTTGATGAAGAGGTGCGCCGCGAAGTAGATCGAGACCCCCCCCACGATCAGCCTGGCGAACCGATCGCGCAGCCCCGCAGCCGAGATCATCAGGAAGACGACCATCAGCGCGTAGGCGAGGATCAAGGCGGCGGTCTTGTAGAACCCCCACTCCTCGGCGATCACCGCGATGATGGAGTCGCAGTCCCGCTCGGGCAAGAGCCCCGTCTCGTTCGCAACGCCCTCCCCTAGGCCGCGCCCGAACGCGCCGCCGTTGCCCGTGAAGGTACGCGCGTAGAACGTGTGGAACGCGGCGCCGTTCCGCGAAGCGATGAGAGCGTCCGTGTCGAACGACTCGATCCAGGTCTCCACGCGCTCGACCTGGTAGCCCTGCAGGAGCCCGGACTGAAAGGCCATGAAGCCAGACAGCGCCACCGCCCCCACCATGCCAGAGATGACGACGCCGCTGCCCCCCGCCAAGTAGATCAGCCCGAGGGTCACGGGAATGATCGTGAGCGCGGTCCCCAGGTCAGGCTGGATCGCCACCAAGGCCATCGGAAGCAGGGCCACCCCGAGGGGCTTGAGCCAGTCACCAAGCGTTTGGAACTGACTGCTCGTCAGCACCTTCGCGAGCATCAGGATCGTCCCGATCTTCGCAAGCTCGGAGGGCTGGAGGTCGAAGCGCGGCAGCTGAATCCAGCGCTTGGCGTTATTGCGCTCATCGCCAATGAGCTGAACGAGAACGAGCAGGGCGATACAGCCCGTATAGATGAGGGGCGTGAAGCGCCGCAGCCAGGTGGGCCGCAGAAACAGGGCCGCGAAGAAGACCGGGATCGCCACGAGCACCTTCTGCTTGTGCCCATCGAAGTCGATGCGCCCGCCAGTACCCGAGCCGCCCAGGTTGCTCGCGGAGAGGGCCATCGCGTCAATGAAGATGAGCCCGGTGAACAAGAGCCCCATGGCGAGGACGAGCGCGGGCCAAGCGAAGTCCATCCACCGGATGTGCTTGGCTGAGAATACGGCCCCAAAGAGCTCTTTCAGAGCCTGCACTAGTCGTCCTCCTCGGAGCCGGCGGCGCCCTGGACGCCGGTGGACTTCTCCATGAGCGTCGAGACCTCAGGGCGCCTGAGAAACTGGCTCGCCACGTAGACGGCGGAGTGACTCGCCGTGGCCGAGGTGTCGTGCAGGTACACCACGACCACGAAGCGTGGCTCTTCCGCCGGGAACCAGCCCGCCACCCAGGTGTGCTTGCGGGTGCCGTTGATGTAAGCGTCCAAGGGCGAGCCGCGCCCATCGCGCCGCGGCACCCTTCCGTCACGGTAGTCCGCGCTCCCCGTCTTGGCTGCGAATCGAAAGCCTAGGTCCGACTCCGAGAGGCCCTTGCCGAATGCGGTTCCATCCTTGTCGTTCACCACTCGCGTCAACGCATCGCGAACGAGCGCAAGGTGCTCGTCACCGATGTCGAGGGCGGCCACCGTACGGGGAACCGGCTCGCCGTCGATGCTCCGCACGAGCGTCATCTCTGGCAAGAATCCAGTGGCGAGCCCGGCGTAGGCGCGGGCCATCTGCACGACGCTCGTATCGACGTTCACGAGTCCGTTGCCGAGGTACTGCCGATCCACGGTGTTTGGCCTCTCCTTGGGCATGCTCGCATGCAAAGGGCTCACCGGGTTGTAGCGATAGCTGTCCACGAGCCCGCCCCTGCGATCGTTCGCGTCGTAGCGTACGCCCGTGGGGCGACCGAATCCGAACGCGTTGTAGGCGGCACGCATCGACGCTCCGTCGTAGTACTCCTCGCCGAGGGCCGCGAAGTACACGTTGCAAGAAGCGACCAGAGCCTCCATGAGATCCAGCGGACGATGGGTGACCTTCGAGTGACCGTACCGGGCGTTGCAGTTGACGACGCCATACCCGGGTACCTTCGCCTTCTTCGGGCTCGTGCCCGGGCGCGGCACATCAACATCGCACGGTGCGAGCCCCGCCTTCGGATCCAAATCTAGGTGCTCGAGCGCGTACGCAGCCAAGAGCGGCTTGACCACGGAACCGGGGGCCTGCGCCTTGGGCCGTCGAAGCGTCCGATCGACCGCGGACGCCCGCTCCCCGTCTGTGACCGCCGGCCCCACGTCCTCGCCGCTCTTCACGGGAACCGAGGCCGCGACGAGGATCTCCCCCCCGACGGTTGTAAGCACGATGGCGCCCACGGGGTACCGGAACCAGAGATCGTCCACGTTGCGATCCGATGGCATCGGCCGCTCCGGGTTTTGCAGGACGTCCTCAGCCGCCAGCTGGAGATCGATGTCCAGGGTCAGCGCGACGTCGTCTCCGTCTTCCTTGTCGCGCACGATGGGATCGCGGTTCTGGGCGATCCGATCCTGGAGCCCCTGCACTTCGCTGTAGCCGGAGGTTCCAGAGAGTTCCTGATCGAACCAAGCCTCGAGACCTGCACCTCCAACCGACTCGTCGGTCGAGATCGCCGTCTCGAGCAGGCTCATGATGCGAGGCACGTCCTCCTCGGGCAGGTCGTACTTTCGCTTGAGGTCCGCCAGCTCCTCTCGATCTGGAGCGCGCCGCATGACCTCGACGAGAAAAGGACTCCGAACGGCTCCGATGAGCCGCGAGGCGATTGGGGTTTCACCGTCGGGTCCCATCACCATGGGGACGCGCCGCGTCTTCGACGAGACGCGGAAGCCCGCGAAATCCTTGGAGTACCGGGTGACCAGCTGCACGAGGTCGGTGCTGGGCTCCCCACCGACTCCGCGAGCTCGGGCCCCCCGGTCACGGATCGCGTAGCGACGGGCCTCGAGCGCCTTCTCGACAAACGCTGCGGCAAAGGCCAGGCCGTTTCTGCGCTCGCTTTCGGGCATCACCTCGATCGCCTGGCTCAGGATCTCCGCCAGCCGCGCCTGAAGCATCTCGTAGCCATCGATCAGCAACTCCGCATAGAGCACCTGATGCGGGGGATCCCACTCCCGCCGGGTCGCCTCCGCCACCCTCGTCAGGTCCCCGGCGAGCTGCTTCGCTGTCCTCGAGGTGGACGTACCTCCCACTCCACCTTCGCTCGCAACGCGCTCGAGGGTATCGCGGAATGCGGCCATAACGAGCGCTGGGCCCTCAAGACCCGCCGTCCGTAGCTCTTCGGTTTGGAAGGAGAAGACGGGCGCATCGAAGAGCGCACTCGGGATCTCGTCTCCTACCGCTAGGCGCTCGCGAAGGACCGAGATGACGTCGAGCTCGTCGACCTGTCGCCAGTCTTGACCCGCGGCACTCTGGCGGCTCCAGGCCTCGGCGTCCGATCGGAAAGCATGGGCGAAGGCCGCAAGGACGCGATCCCCGGCCCACATCTCTTCGCCACCGATCTTGGCGCGCGCGATCATGGTTCCGGCCATCCAGGATTCGGTCGCGTCGCGAAAGGCGCCGCCCCTCCGCGACTGCCACTCAGCGAGGCGTCGCTCATCCCAGTCGAGGGCCGCCCGCAGCCACCGCAGGTCGAATCGCCTGAGGGTCTCGGTACTCACCCTCATCGAAGAGAACCCCGCGGCGATCCGGAAGAGCGCGTCGGCCGTGTCGTCGTCCACGGCGCGGCGCCGCTCCTCGATCAGCGGCACCAGCCGGTCCCCCGCCGCGACCACCGCCTGGAAGTCGTCCCCCTCGTCGTCTTCGCTCCACTCGATGAGCGGAGCTAGGCGAGACAGGTTCGCGTCGGCGTCAATCACGTTCGTCCGGAGAACGTGCCTGGCCTCCTCGATCGACTTCTCCGTGACCGCAGCCGTCAGGGCCAAGTACGAGAGCCCACCCTCGCCGTCTTCAATGCGCTCGCGCACGCTCTTCACCTGCTGAGGCGTCAGGCGCAGCATGCGCATGATGTAGTAGCGCAGGTCCCCCGCCCGCGATCTCCTCCGCTCCGTAGTCGCCGCCGCGCGCCGCTGCTCTTCACTCGTGGCCGCCAAGGCTGGCACGTAGTCGATTTTCGCGTCGAGCTCGCCGCCTCTGGCGAACACGTCGATGGCGTCCGGCGTCAGCGATGCGTAGGCAAGCGCCGCCTCCCCCAGCGTCGGGCGCGCCTCATCGAGCCCCACGGGGCGCATCAGCATGAGCGAACGCATCATCGCGACCTGGCCCAAAGGGTGCCCGCGTCGGAACTCGCGCCAGACGAACTCAAGGGAGTAGACCTCCTCGTCGCGCGCGATGACGCGCTCGTTTCGATCGAGCAGCGCCCCCCGCACGTAGGGCTCGACGCCGTAGGAGCGCACGAGGTTCACGGCCTCCGTGGACCAAACCTCATGCTGGACGATCTGGATATCCCAGAGGCGCGCCAGAAGCACGGCGACACTGACACCAAGGACCACGAGCGGCGGAACGAATCGGCGGAGCATCAGAACGCCCTCCTTTCGAGCCGCCGCTGGCCGGGCAGACGGGTGAAGACCGGCCACAGGAAGAGCGCGCAGACAGCGGTCGCAGCCGCCGTCAGGATCGGCAGGCCGAGCGCGTCGGACGAAGGGTCGCCGAACTGCAGCTGGCCCGCGGCGTAGGCCTCCCTAGCCAGTGCGTAGTCCACGAACGCTAGCCAGTACGCGTAGAGAAGCGATCCGAGCCCCGCACTCACCACCCGCAGGAACGGACGATCCAGCTCGGCAATGGTCCGCAAGGCATCCGCGACAAACGCGGTGGCCACCGTGCCAGCCAGAACGGCGGCGGGTGGAGACCCCGTGAACGCGCTGCGCCCCACGAAGACGCAGGTCGCGATCATGAGCGTATCGCGCCGTGACAGACGCCCGATGGTAGCGACGAGGAGCAGCGTCACGAGGTCGGGAACAAGGGCGCGGAGCGTCGGGCCCGAGTCGACGTCGATCAGCGTCAGGACAGGCGATAGCAGCACGTTCGAGAGCCCACCCAGCGTGATGTGCAAGGTGGCTGCCAAGGCCGCCCAAAAAACCAGAAGGCTGTACCCGATAGCGCGCTTCACTGGCCCGCCCCCCTCGAAGACGGGGCGCCCTGCGCGCTACGTCGATCGATAGACCCGAGATGCACGAAGAGCGACTCGCCTGCGCTACCGGTCTCGATGAGGTCGAGATCCAACTCAAGGGTTCCTTCCGGCAGCTCGACAGGCAACTCCGTCCGCCCGACCAAGAGCCCGCGCGGCGTGCCCACCAGCCCCGACCCCGTCCAGAGGCGGACGTCGACGGTCGCAGCGGCGCCCCCGGCATCTCCTTCCGCCTCGGGCGTGTAGCGCGCGCACCATTGGGCCCGGAGACTGCTACCCTCTGGCTTCCACCTGAACCGCAGCACTTCCCCCACGCGCCCGACCGACCGAATCCGGCCAAGCACCAAGGGCTCGCCGTCCGGGTCCACCACCGCCTGGGCGAGCACGTCGACCTCAAAGCCGCGATCATCGAGAAAGGCAACGGTGGAGCCGCTCGGCTCAAGTCGCGCGATGCGCCCCACCAGCCGGACCCCTGCGATGATCGCCGCGCCACGCCTGAGGCCGGATCGCTTGCCCAGGTTGAGCCGACCGGTGGAGCGCCACGGGGAAGTATCCCCAAAGCCGAACAGGCGCACCGGGAGCCAGCGGGCTCCCTGCAGCACCGGAATGGCCTTCGCGCCAGCTGCCTCTCGACCAACGGACGTAAGGGCCACCGTGCCGAGCCGCCCCTTCTCAGCATCGGTGAGCACAAGCACCTGGTTGAGCCCCGACTGGAAGTCCACCGGCGGCAGGATTCCACGAACGGTGCGCGACCGGGACTCACCCTCGGGCTGGTACTTCTCCTGGACGAGCTCACCCACCACGAACCCCTCCGCCAACGAGTCGAAGCCGTCGATGCGACCGAACGGCTCCTGGACGACGACCTCCCCGGAGCGCGTCGCGCGGCTCTCGGGGTTGTGCATCGCGAGCATCAGGCGATCCTTGCGCGGCGCGAGCCCTCCCACCACAAGCCTGCACGGCAGGC
>CALHGQ010000006.1 GCA_938030175.1 uncultured bacterium
TTCTCCTGACGCCCGACCCAGCGACGGATGCGACGCTGTCTCTCTCGGACTCCGTTTGGCCAGGAATCGCCGCCGAGCTCCGGGGCACGGCGGCCTGGGCGGCGCGGGGTGAGGTTGCGCTGGATCGTCTGCTCGACTCCGTTGACGCCGGCGATGCGCCCTCCGGGTACACGCTCAAGGCGACGCCCCTGGGCCCGTTGGCCGTTCGGCGCGGAAGCCCCAGCTTCTTCGTCGACGATTCCACCCTGGAGGAACGGATCGAAGGCCTGCTCCCCCTGCCGGACGGCTTCACGCTTGGCTTCGGCGACACCGTTGACGAGGACGGTGAAGCGCTCCTGGATCCCTTTAGCCTCGAAGGCCTCGCGACGCCCGTGCAGCTCTTCCATCGCGATCCAGGGAGCTTGATTCGCCGGGGCGCACGCCGCCAGCGCATCGCGGCTTGGTCCCTATGGGGCCTTGGGTTCGGCTGCATCGCGGCGGCGCTGATCGCCGCACGCTCGCTGCGACAGGAACGTCGCGTCGCCGAGCTGCGCAGCACGTTTGTTGCGGGGATCTCCCACGACCTCCGCACGCCGCTCGCGTCGATTCTTCTGATGGCTGACAACCTGAAAACGGGCCGCGTCGGACAAGAGCGCGCCGCCCTCTACGCCGAGGGAATCTCGAGCGAGGCCGAGCGGCTCCGGCGACGCGTCGACGACATCCTCGACTTCGCGCGCATCGAGCGCGGCGAGCCCTCCCAGGCGATGCGAGAAGACATCGACCTCCCCGTCCTCGTCGCCGAGATCGTCGACGAAGCAGAGACCCTCTCGGACCAAGCGGGATTCACCCTTGAAAGCTCGATCGGAGAGCTTCCGACCCGCGCGCACGTCGACCCCGATGCGCTTCGGCGTATCGCGGGCAACCTGGTCCAGAACGCTCATCGGCACAGCGGGGGCAACGTTGTCACCCTGGGGCTCAGTCACGAGGACGCCCGGCTGTCGCTCGTCGTGGCAGACAACGGGCGCGGTATCCCGGCACAGGATCGAGACCGCCTCGTGCGCGCGTTCGAGCGACGAGAGGACCAGGTCAACCCCAAGGGTGGCACGGGGCTGGGACTCGCGATCGTCGCGGGCCTCGTGGAAGCCCTCGGCGGCACGTTGCACATCGATGACAGCGCAGACGGCGGCGCGCGCTTCACTGTACAGATCCCCATTGACGGAGACGGAGCATGACGAAGGCTAGGGTTCTAGTGGTAGAGGACGAAAAGCTCCTGCGCATGGCGCTAGTGGACGCGCTTGCGTCGGAGGGCTTCGAGGTCTTGGAAGCGAGCGACGGAGAGGCGGGCTTAGCGCTCGCGCTCGCGGAGGGTCCCGACCTGATCTTGCTCGACCTGATGCTTCCGAAACGCGACGGATTCAGCGTGCTGAAGGCGCTCCGCGAGGATCGCCTCGCGTCCCACGTCATCATCTTGTCCGCACGCGGCGAGGAGTGGGATCGCGTGCAGGGCTTCGAGTACGGGGCGGACGACTACGTGGTCAAGCCGTTCTCTATGCGCGAGCTGCTCCTGCGGATCCGCGCCCTGGAGAGGCGCGACTCCGGCGGTGCGCCAGGCATCGAGGACGCCAGCGGCCGCGTCAAGATTGGGAAGGTCGAGGTGGACTTCGCTGCGTATTGCGTCATGCGTGGAACGGAGCGCGTCGGCCTCTCTCGCCGTGAGCTGGAGCTGCTGCGCTACTTTCTTTCCCGTGAGGGAGAAGCCGTCGACAGGCTCAAGATCCTGAACGATGTTTGGGGCCCCGAGGGCTCCCCCACCACGCGCACGATCGATACCCACGTGCTGAAACTGCGCAAGAAAATCGAGGTGGATCCCGCGGATCCGATCCACCTGCAAACGGTCCACGGCGTGGGCTACCGCTTCGTAAGGCGGGAATGACCGCGCTGCGCGCGCGGGCTTGACAACCCGTTGACATCGCGTCGTTCGTCCCGTGACAAGCCGCGCAAGCCGCAGTCGTACAACGGTCGACATGGGGAACACTCCCCGACATCGAACCGAACCTCACAACACTGACCCGAGGAAGAATCCAATGCTCGCAATCGTTACTACCCTACTGCTCGCCTCTGCCCCCGACGGCACGCCGATGCCTCCGCCGCTTGGCTCGCAGATTGAAGAGAAGCAGTCGGGCGCGCAGTCACCCGAGGCCAAAGCACAGGCGGTGAAGGACCAGAAGTGGGCAGACCTGCTCCACACCACAGAGAGCGCCATTGCGCAGATCGAACTGACACTAACGCAGGTCAGCCGCCCCAAGGCCACTCTGATGTTGTCCGACTCGCTCTGCCTCACAGTCAACCGCGCCCTCCGACGAGAGCGTGACGAAGGCAGAAACGCGAAAATGGCCGATCTTGGGCGAAGGCTGCTCGACATGCGGGCGGCGGCGCTCGCGGCCGGTGGCAAGCCCGAGAAGGCGAACGAAGCCCGATGGGTCGAGCTTGCCAAGCTCGTCGGGCCCAAGGCCGCCCAGAGCTCTCCGCCTGCGGCTCGCTCCATCGACGTTGAGATCGAGCGCAACGCGCGACTCGGTAACTCGAGCTTTGTGATCCAGCTCGGCAAGCGGGCCGTTCCCGGGTTGCTCGCTGCCCTCGAAGATCGGGCCGATCACTTCCCAAAGGCGACCAGGGACCCGCTCTACATGCTGATGAAGATCGATCCGCTCGCTGCAGACGCCTACCTCGGTAGGCACAAGGTAACGGACGGCCACAATGTCTTTTGGGACCTGGGCTTTGCGAATGCACTCTCGGCGGCAATGCCGTTCCACTCTGAGGCCGCTTGGCCGTCCGGCAAGACAGCGAACGGCGAGACGACCCTCGTTCACACGCTCGCCCACTGCGATCGCTTGCTCTCCGAGCCTCAGTTGGAGACCCAGCTTGGACGCGCGCTCGTACCTGTGGCGCGGCGCGGCCAATGCACGGACGCCATGCTCTCGGCGATGATGCGTCACGTCGACCGCGATGAAGACTTGCCCATAGGCGTGTTGGCCTGGGCGCGCCCACTGTCGACACACCCACGGGTACGCCCAGTCCTCCTGCGCGCGATGCAGAGCGACAACGCGGAGCTCGTCAATCGCGCGACCAACGCCCTGCGGTACTCGCCCACAAACGAGGGCCTCTATGCAACGATCCTTGCGGGCCCCCAAGAGCTGCGCATGAACGGAGTCAACTGGCTTGCATCAAGAATGGTCAATCCCGAACCAGGAGTGGAGGTCTCGTGGCGCGTGGACTATGGCCCAACAGAGGCGGACTTTGTGGATGCGCTACTCCGGGACACCGATTGGAAGATTCGGATGAGGACGCTCGAGATGCTTGAGCAAGTCGACCTCGGTCGCAGCAGGTACTCGCTCGGCAGTTGGCCCGAGTTCGGGATTCCTGAGGACTCTGTCGAGAGTGCCGTGCCGCCGATCCCGCTCCGGGACGAGACCCTGAGAGCGCTTACCACAGACGAATCCACCGGCGTTCGCTTCGAGCTTGCCTACCACGCTTCGTCGCTCTTGACCGGCCCTCAAATGCTCGAGGCTATTGGAACCTTCCGTTCGGATCCCGACGAGAAGGTCCGCGAGCGCGCGCTCAAGTCTTTGAAGGCTCTCGACTGGGCAGCCCGTCCCAACGAGTGCATCGCCCTCGTCAACGAAATGACCAACAGTGACTCGGCCTTCGACAGGCTGAAGATCCTTCAAACCGACGACAAGATCCTCGCGCTGCTCCGAAGCCAGGGAGGGCTGGAAGCAGCCGCTCGCTGGGCCATCGACCGGGACCACGCGGACCTCACTCACTTCGTCACGTCGAACAATGGCAATTGGTTGCCGCAGCTCCAAGCGCTGCCGACTCCCCTCTGGACTGGGCTTGTCGCGCATATACTCGAACTGAAGCCTTCGAAGAACGTGAGCTTCTCGCAGAACAGTAAGCTCGCGTTCGCGCACTTGCGCACCGACCAGGCGTCACGTTCCGCCGCGATCCATTTGGCGGCGACGCGCAAGGGCCTGTCCGCGTTGACGCTCTACGGGCTTGTGAGCGGTGAGGCCGTTCCCGAGAACGATGAGCTCGCGGTAGCGATCGTTGCCATGCTCGGAGCCAAAGAGTGGCACCCGAGTCTGGGCACGGACTCAGGTCCCCTGGCCAGCGATATGAAGAAGGTTCTCGCGCAGTACACGCCCGCGTTCCGTGAACGAATCGCGGACCAGCTCGTCGCTGACGCTGGAATGGCCCCGGAGAAGGTTAGCCGGTGTTTCCGCGGCATCGAGAATCTTCCGATCACAAGCAACGTTGTCGCTTACGCCAAGGCGCGCACGAAAGACCTCCAGCACCCGGGGAGTCTCGTGATTACGGTGCTCAAGCACATGTCCGTCCAAACGGAGAACGTCGACATCGAGTGGATCAAGGAGATCTCGAGAGAGCCGTACTTCGCCAAGTCAGGCCTCGAAGCGGTCGGCAAGATCCGCGACGAGAGTTTTCTAAGCCTCCTGTCCGAGATCATCGAAGGACCGGTCAACTCACCATCGTTCGAGCCCGCAGTCCTGGCTCTCTTGCCGTTTCTGACGGACGAGGTCGCTCCACTCCTTCTGCTGGCTGCAAGGAAGACAGGGAGTGAGACCCTAGGCGCTGCGTGTATTCGGCAGGTCGAGAAGATCACGGCACTGCAGGAGGCAGAAGCTCGTCTGGCCACCCGGCAACTTTCGCAGTCGACCCGAGAGGCCACGGTCTCCAAGCTGATGGTGCTGCTCACCGACAAAGACGACTCGATTCGCATCGAAGCCATCAGGGGGCTTGGTACTTGGGAAGCGGTCGAGGCCATGCCTGAACTGATCGGGCTGCTCAAAGACACCAATAAGGAAGTGAGCGCCGCGGCGCGCGCCACCCTGGCGCTCCTGAACGGGCGCAACTAGCTGAGCTCTCTACCCATCGCTAGCGAGAGGGTACGATGGGTGGAGGCTCCATCTCGCACTGCCCGTGCCCTTCGCGAGATGGGAGACTTCTAACCTCGATGAAGCACTTACTCCTCCCCTCAGCTTGGCTCCTGGCCGCAGCGTCACTGGCCCCAGCCCTGACGAGCTGTGGCAGTCCCAAGACCGCGTTCTCCGCCGATGAGCCCATCGTCCTCCAGAACAAGGATGGGATCGCGATCAAGGGCTACGACCCCGTCGCGTACTTCACGGACAACGCGGCCGTTCGGGGGTTGCCGTCATTGACCGCTGCGTTCGGCGGCGCAACGTACTGCTTCTCGAACGAAGCGAATCGCAACCTTTTCCTAGGTAGCCCAAGCCACTACGCACCGGCCTACGGCGGTTGGTGCGCTTGGGCGCTCGCAAACGGCAACGGGTCCCTCGTCCCCATCGACCCGAGGTCGTTCCTCGTGGAAGATGAACGGCTCTATCTGTTCTACGACGGCTGGGAAGCCAACACGCGCCGCATGTGGCTGAAGTCCATTCGCCCTGGCGACAAGGGCCGCGCGGACCAGAACTGGAGCCGCATGCGCGGCGGCCGCTAGGGGCGCCCCTTTGCCATCAAAGGCGTCCGTTCGAATCCGCAATAGAGGGGGCGTCCCTGCGCCTAGAAGGCAGCCGCGTCAAGTCCTAGCCATCCCCTGTCGATAGGCATGGGATGAACGCTGCCAGCCTCGAGGTCTCTCCCAGGGAGGTCCATAGCGCCGATCCAGCCGCCGTCCGGTCTGGCGGCATCCGGGTTCTTGCGCGCTGGACCCGTCGGCTCACCCTGGCCATTGGCACCCTGTTCGCGCTCGCCTACTTCAGCCTGGTGGGCCAGCGGCACCTCGGCTCGGCTCCGGCCTTCGACGACCCGGCCGCCTTCATCGACGGGACGAACTGCACGATCAGCCCGGATGGCAAGACAGCGTACGTCTTCTTGCAGCACGTTGGACCGCTGCGCTACCGCGATAGCGTTTGGGCGATCGACACCGAGACGCTCGAGCGTCGGCCTCTTCCCAACGCCGCCGGCGCACTCCACCCTCTCCTGCCCGTGAATCCACAGTGGATCTCATGCGCGGCTTCTTGGGACGGCAAGTCGATGCTGGGTGCGCTCCAGATGCGCGGGGAGAACAACTACTCGTTCTTCTCCATCGATCTCGGGACCGAGCGCACGGTTTCTATCGACGCCAAGACGTTCCTCGCACAGGCCAACGCATGTGGCTGGCGCTTCGAAGTCGTGGGCTCCACAGGAGAGGGAGATTCCGCACACACGCGCGCGTGGCGAGATGGCGAAGACGCAGCTGCCGCATTCACGATCGATACGACGCGCGAGCCCGCGGTGCCCTCCGCTGAGCCGATGCAGCTCTTCTACACCGACCCTTCCGGACGCGTCCTGCAACGCGACGCTAGCTCGGGCGAAGTGCGGGTGTTGGACCTTGAGAACAAGGCCCAGCGTTCGCTACGCGTGTCCCCCGATGCGCGCTGGCTTGCGCTCCACCTCGGTCATCACTCGACGCTGGTCTTCGAAGTCGAGACTGGGCACTCGCGAACGTTCGAGCACTCCGTCCACAACCCGCTCAGCGGTGACTTTCCCGTCGTCCACCGCGTGAGCTGCTCGACGAACGAATGGCAGCTGAGGAGTCTCAGCGAAGATCGGACGTTCACAACAGACGTACCCGTCGGCACCCTTCGGGCGATCGACGGGGACCGCTTCCTGGGCATCGACGCCAAGACCGAAGCGGCCTACGTCCTGGATCGCGAAGGCGGACTCCTCAAGACGCTTCGCGCCCCGGTATCCGTGTCGACCTCCAAGCGTTAGCCAGCGCCACGTCCGCGCCGTTCCACAAGGGAGCAAAAGGCGTCGGCGTCGCCACCAGACTGTCCGGCGGTAGCGCGACGGTTCGAAGGCACCTGCCGATGCCTCTGGCGAAAGTGCGGATTTTTTCGCACTTAAACCCCAAAGCCGCAGCCCAAGTGCTAAAAAATTAGCATGACGCCTCCCACACTCAGTCGCCGCGAGCGCGAGATCATGGACATCCTTCACAGGATTCAATCGGGATCCGCAGCGGACATCCGGGCTGAGATGGAGAGTCCCCCGAGTGACTCGGCGGTGAGGACGATCCTTGGGCTGCTGTGCGACAAGGGTCATGTGCATCGGGAGAAACAGGGGCGCAAGTTCCTGTACGCCCCCGCTGCAACGGAGGGACGGGCCAAGCGCAGCGCGCTCTCGCACCTGTCTCGCACCTTCTTCGGCGGCCGAACCGAGGACGCATTCGCGTTCTGGATCGACCAAGAAGCCGACCAACTTAGTGACGAGGAGCTCGACCGCCTCGCCGCTCGTATCCAAGATGCTCGCAAGAGCAGGAAAAAATGATGCTCGTTCCCGACCTTGCCGACGCGCTCCTGCGCGTGGCCCTCTTTGGCTCGCTCTTCCTCGTTGCCGCACACGTGGCCGCGTTCCTCCTGCGAAAGAGCTCCGCCGAGTCCCGCCATCTAGTTTGGTCTGCTGCGCTGCTGGCGGCGGTGGTCCTGCCGCTTGCCACGCTCATCCCTGCTCGCCTCGCATGGCTTCCCCCGGCGACGAGCAGCCCGGCTCTTCCCTCACAGCTGGCGGAGATCCCGCTGGCCGCCGCGACGACGGAGGGGCTCCCGCTGGACCTTCCCACTTCGACTGCAGCCTTCCAGCAGGGTGACGCGATCGCGGGGGTAGGCGGCGCCGCGCCCGCTTCCCACGCTGCCCTCCCGGCCGAGCCAACGCCCAACCCGATTCCGTGGCCGTCGATTGGGGCATGGCTCTGGGCCCTCGGCACCGCCTGCCTTCTCATCAAGCTCGGCCTGACGGCGCTTGCCGCCCGACGCGCCATGGGTAGCGCTGCGCCCGCCAGTGACTCCCAGGCCACACGCTTCCGGTCGCTCGCGGAGCGTATGGAGGCCCCTGCCGCGACGAAGTTGATGGTCTCCAACGCCCTTGGCGGTCCGCGGACGGGGGGAGTCTTCTCACCGGTCGTCGTCGCTCCGGCGGACAAGCAATGGCACGGAAGCGCCGAAGGGGAAATCGCTCTGCTCCACGAACTGGGGCACGTCAAGCGCCGCGATGTCGCGACGCAGTTCATCGGGCTCTTGGCTTCAGCGCTCTACTGGTGGAACCCGCTGGCGTGGTCGGCGGCGAAGAGCCAGCGCAAGGACGCCGAGCTTGCGTGCGACGACTCCGTCTTGCTCGCGGGAACGAACCCCGAGGACTATGCGGGCTGCCTTCTCGCCGCCGCGCGGAGATTCAAGGACAGGCCCACGGCGCTCCATCTCGCTATGGCGTCTCCTCACGGACTCGAGCGACGCATCGAGGCCGCCTTGGATCATGAGCGGCGCCGCTCGCCGTTCTCCCTAGGCCATCGGGTCTGCGCCTGGAGCACCGTGACGGTGATGGCGATCTGCGGCGGAACGCTGGCGCGCGCGGCAACGCCCGAGGCTCCTGCTATCGAGAAGCCCGAAGCCTATGTCGCCCCCCAGGGTTTCAAAGACGTGGGTGAGCTTCGGAAGGAGGTGGCGGCGGACCCGGGCAACCCGATGATCATCAAGAGGCTTGCTTCTGCGCTCGCTCGGAACGGAGAGAACAAGGAGGCCCTCGAGCTCATGCTTTGGTGCTTCGACCATGGCGATGAGCCACCACACGAGTCGTTCCATGGGGTGCGCCTTTCGTTCCTGCTGGGCGATATCGAGAAGCTCGCTCGCACGTATCCGCCCGCGAAGGTCGCCATGATCGAGCGGCGAGACAGCGCCAAGAAGATCCTGTTGGGCCAAAGCCCGACAACGACCGCAACCGCAAACTTCATCAGGCTCAACGAGACGCTGGGCGACGAAGCCATGACGCTTGCCGCTTACGAGCAGCTGGTCAAGAACTCAAACGAGGCGACTCTCGGAGTGAAGGCCCAGCTCCAGCGATCCAAGGAGCGGCTCTTCAAAGAGGTGGTCCCCTTCTTGATCAAATCCAAGCGCTACGACGAGGTCGTCGATGGATTCGGCGACCCGATAGCGTGGCTAGAGGACAAAGCAAAAATCACAAAGCTGCTCCAAGGCATCCGCCAAGGACGCGAGGACCTGGCACAACATGCGCGGGACCGCACAAGAGACAGGCATGTCACGGAAGCAGGCTATCTCTACTCGGGGCTTCTCGGCGCCAAGAAGCACGACCTCGTGGCCTCGAAGTTCGCTGCCGGTCTGATCGAATTCGCCCCCGCCCTCGGAACCTGGAAGACGCTCATCGACAGCGCCGAGTCGGTCGGACGAGCCAAGGTTGCAGAGACCCTCAGGGCCGACGCAAAGAAAGTGCTCTCCGAGGCTGACTTCGCAAGGCTCGCCTTCAAGCGCAAGTAGCTTCGGCCACCGACCCTGGGCTGTTCCCGCTGGCTGCGTCGTGCCGCAGCGGTGAACGGCTAGGGACGGGGCTTCAGGTGAATTCCCGCAATCATGCAGCGGGCTGACCCACCCGAGTACTCGATCGTCGGCACGGCGATGGGTAGCAGCGGCGCGAACGATTCGATGGCAGCACGCTGTTCTGCCGAGAGAGCGTCCAGGGCCGTCTGCGAAAGGCACAGGCGCGGACCATCGGTTCCCAAGAGCTCGATCGCGTTCCCGGCGAACGCTGCGACCTGACTCGGTTCCAGTTCGATCACGCGGCGGCCCCCCGCTTCTAGGGAGGCACGCACTCGCCGCTGCCCTTCAGCCGTGACGATCGACGAGATACCCACGAGCGCGAATTCGGTGCCGATGCACATCAGCACATTGGTGTGATAGATGGGCACACCACCTCCGTCGAGCGCGTCGAATACCACGGATTCGAACCCAAGGTCGCTGCAGAAGCGCTTCAGGACGTCTTCGTCCGCGCGCTTCGATCGAGCCATGTAGGCCACTCCCCCTACGTGATCGAGGACCATGGCCCCCGTGCCTTCGAGGAAACGGTCCTCAGACTCAGCGCCCGTGTAGTCCAGTACCTCGCCTACGTAGAACCGAGCTTTGAGCGCCTCGATG
Organism: uncultured bacterium; assembly: GCA_938030175.1. Lineage (GTDB taxonomy): Bacteria > Planctomycetota > UBA1135 > UBA1135 > Saltatorellus. The sequence continues at coordinate 9,978 of CALHGQ010000006.1, forward strand.
ATGTCCTCGCGTCTCTCCCCGCGCCGGGAAGGGGCGAACATCGGGTAGAGCACGAGTTGGCCGCTGGCATGCGTCGAGAACCAGTTGTTCGGGAACACGCTGTCCGGCGTATCACGGGTTCCGTCATCCTCGAAAAGGTGAACCGTCACGCCGGCTGCTCGGAGGCGATCCACGGCGCGGCTGACTTCCTCGGCGGCTGCCTTTGCCACCTCGGGGCGCGTTGCGCCAGGGGTCCTTTGAAAGGCGTTGTCCCCGGACGTCTCATCGTTCGGCCAGAACTTAGCTGGCCGCACCATCAAGACCGCCGATGGCGCTTGCGGAAAAGGAAAGTGTGTGACGGACAATGGCGCAGCTTCGGTTCAGGAGCCGGTGACGGGAGGAAGCATTGTACCGGGCGCTCCAAAGCCGGAACGAACGCCGACGATCCTCAACGGTAAGGGCTCGGACAGTGCCCCACAGCGGGAACAGCAGCTTGGCGGGAGAACGGCGGATCACCGACGCGGACTCCTCCGATATAGATCGGCGCCCTTCGATTCGGAGAACTCCGGATTCCCCGGACAATCCAACGAGGACACCGCGTTCATGATCGTCTGGGAACGCGAACTCTCCCCGACGAACCACAACATCCGCGGACACCAGGTGGACTACACGGGCGCGTTCTCGGCCTCTAGCCAGTTCAACGTCTACACGTTCTCCGACGCGCTGGAGCCGGATGGCTCGTCACCGACCCGGGAGTGGCCGTCGACTGGAGTCCCGCACTACGTCGCCGTCTTCCGCCGGCGCGCCGCGGGCCAGTACAAGATCTTCTCGGTGGTTGCCAGGGATAGAGACGCGGACAACGCCAAGAGCCTGCACGTGATGCAGAACCTTGATGTCGACGAGAGCCATCGGAGTCCGCAGGTCGCCTGCAACCACCCGGACGACTTCATCACGTACGAACGAGATCAAGAACACCGGCTGGGCCGGTGCCCACCCGTTCAGACCGGCGGCTGC
>CALHGQ010000007.1 GCA_938030175.1 uncultured bacterium
TTGCCTTCGCCGGCAACTCGCTCCTTTGCCGGATGGCGTTGCTGCCGGGCGCTGACGGGTCGAGCGCGATCGATGCCAAGCTCTTCACGTCGCTGCGCCTCTTGTCGGGCGCGCTCGTTCTGGGGCCGCTGCTCCTGCGTCAGGCGTCGGTTTCGTCAGTAGCCTCTCCGCGGGAGCCTGCGCCTTCTCCGAGCGAGCCTGCCCCTTCGGCGTCAACGGCTGCCTTCGCGCTTGGGGTCTACGCCATTGCGTTTTCGCTGAGCTACGTGACCGTGCCTGCAGGGATCGGGGCGCTGATTCTCTTCGGCGTCGTGCAGATTCAAATGATTGGGGTCGCCCTCTTCCGTGGGGAGCGGCTGAGGCCGCTTCAGATCCTTGGATTCGTGGCCGCCGTCGCAGGCATGCTCGTCCTGTGCCTGCCTTCCAGCGGTAGCGGTGTCGGCGACGTGGACCTCAAGGGCGCGCTGCTGATGGTGGTCGCAGGGATCGGATGGGGGGCGTACACGCTCCTCGGACGTGGAGCCACCGATCCCGTGCGCATGACGGCGCGCAACTTCTTGTACTGCATGCCAGCGGCCCTGTTGTTCGGCGTGCTGGCGGTCCTAGGCTCCGCGGCTGTGCCGACCCTCCGCGGCGTGCTCTTGAGCGTCGTCGCAGGCGCCATTACCTCCGGAGGAGGCTACGTTCTTTGGTACACCGCACTTCGGGGTCACACACGCACCAGCGCCGCGGCGGTTCAGTTGCTCGTGCCCATCCTGGCCTCGATCGGCGGCTTTCTGCTCTTGGATGAGGAGCCGACGCTGCGCCTTGCCGTGTCGACGGTTTTGGTGCTCGGGGGGGTGGCCGCTGCGGTTCTGTCACCCAGCCCGGCCCCTACGAAGTTGGCATCTTGAGGCGATCCCCAAGGTCCGCGGATCCAGCGGCAGTCCGTAGCACCACGGCACAGGGGTCGGAGCCTCCGGGTACACTCCGTCCATGGACTCCCGCAGGCATCGAGTAGGAATTGCTGGATGGCTGTGGACTGTCCTGGGTCTCTGCCTCTTATCGTTCCTTGGGCTCCGCCTCCTCTCCACGGAGGCCGAGTCCCAGCGGGCAGCGCCGCTTGAAGCTGCGGGTTCGGCCGAACAAGTCGCTGAGGGCGCCGCAGGCGATGATCTTGATGCGCCCGTCGCGGAGCCGAGGGAAGAGCCTCGGCCAGCGGTACCTGCGACGCCGTTCAACATGCTGGATGAAGTCCGGCAGGTTCGGCGCCGAACGAGACCGGAGCGAGTTGAGATGCCGCCGCCGGTTCAGCGCTACGGGGTGGTCGTAGCGGCCAGCACTGGGGCGTCCATTGGGGGAGTCGAGATCCGATCGATCCGCGGTGTCCGGCTCGCGACCACGGGCGCTGACGGTCTCTTTGAGCTTGCGGATGGTCACTCGCAGACCGACCAGCTGGTCGAGGTACGCAGTCAGGGCTTCGGGCTCCGGTTGGTGGACCTCAAGAGTGGCGACCCAGCGCGGCCCGATCGAATCGAGCTGCTGGCGGGTGCTAACCTCTTCGGCTTTGTCGATGGACTGGGGGAGGCCGGCGTCGTCCGCGCTCGGGCGGACAGCTTCGGTCTTGTCGATGACAAGCGCAGCCTCGCAGCCTTCGTTACACACGAGGCGTGCTGGTACGGGCCGATCGAAGAGAGTGGCCGCTATGAACTCGATGGGCTGCCGCCCCGCGTGCCGCTTGAGATTCGAGTGATCACTCCCGACAAGAACGGCGTCCTGAAGTCGCTGCCAGACCGGGTGGAGCTTGACCCGGGCGAGGCTCGGCGGCTCGATATTCACTTCGGCGGCGGCGCTAGAATCGTCGGGCGAGTGCTTGAGCGCAGCGGCCAAGGGGCCTCGCGACTTTCCGTCGAGCTCCATGCAGCAGGCCGGGGACGCCCTGCGGGAAGTAGAGCCAGGGCGGCGGTCTCCGTGAGCGCGGAGGATGGCGGCTTCCTCTTCGAGGATGTGGCCCCAGGCGAGTGGAGCGTGGGCCTCGAATCCATGAAGATCGGCTTCTCCGATGAGATGCGCTACGCGGGCGCCTGGGAGACGGTGCAGGTCGTGGGAAGCAGCGATGTGGAGGTCACGGTGACGATCGATCGTGGGCTCTACGTGGATGGCCGAGTCGTATTTGATGGCGAGGCCCCGCCTGTGGGCGCCACGTGCTACGGGTTCGACTCGAAGGGCCAGTTGGTGGTCGCGAAGGTGGAACGCGATGGCCGCTTTCGTGCCGGGCCCTTGCCCGCTGGCACGGTCCGATTGAGCGCGCAGGCAAGTCAGGGCCGCGACTCGTCGCCACTGATCGCGCCGTCGGAGGAGGCTTCGTTCGAGGCCGGTGCCAAAGATGTCGTACTCACTCTGCGGCAAGGCGGAGCCGTTCGCTTCACCGCGATCGATCCCGTGAGTGGAGAGACCATCCCGGCGCGTTTCGCACTCAACACCGGGGAGAAGCACCCTCGCGGCACCCTCAAAGAAGAAAACGATTTCTTCGCCAAGGGGCTCCCGCTCACCACCGCCGCGGTGCACGCCGTCACGGCGGATGGCCGAGCGGGACTGGTGACCGACGTCACGATTCAAGGAGGCGTCGAGGGACCGCCGGTGGCCATCCCCGTTGAGCCCGCGGGCTTCCTCAACGCGATCTGCAGCGAGGGGCCCGGCTCCCTGCAGTATTGTGTCTTGCGCGGCAGCGCCCAGGTCGCTGCCGGTGCAGTCGCCCCTGGAAAGGCCCAGCGAGTGAGCCTTCCCCCGGGCGACTACGTTCTTAGATTGACCCGAAGGGAGGGGCAGGGGGACCAAAGCCGAACCCTTGAGACCGATGACCGTGGGATCACAGTGACGGTCGGCGAAGCCCTTGACCTAGCGCTGTAGCGGCGCGGCGCCAGGACGACGGAGTGGTGCTGGGCTATAGGAAGTTCACCCGTAGTCCTTCCGAAAGGTTCGAGCTAGGGCCGGCTGGGTCGGTGTCCCGGTGCCACCATTGGAAGAACAACGAGTCACCGATCTGGACCTGGGCGGGCATGCTTGGGAACGGGATGTTGTTCAGATCGACCCATTGGGCGAAGACTCCGTTGGGGCCGCTGTTCTTGATGTTGCCTGCATAGCGTCCGAACTGGCCGCCAAGGCAGAGGTTGCCAGCGCTGTTGCCGGGGTTCGCAACAAAGCCCTCGGCGTCGGAGACGAGTAGATACCCAAGCGTATTCAGTGGGAACTGGCTGCCGCGAATCACCAAGCTGTTGCTGGCAACGGTGGTCGGCCCGGTGGCGATGGTACGGCCGATTTCACCGGTCGAGTTTGGGTTGGCTTGGCAGTAGTTCTGGGTGCTCGGGCAATTGGACGATTCCCAAGTGCTGAGGGCCTTCTGCAAGACGTCCTCGAAGAGGCTCACCATGCCCGCGCCGGCGGCTTCTTCTGCGAGGGCAATGCTGTCGACCTCCTCCACCCAGGCGCCGATGAAGAACTCGCGCAGCTCGACACCACATTCGCTCCGGAACGGAAGCCTCACGTAGGCGCCGCGGCAGCGGAAGTAGTCTGGGTCATTGGGGGAAGCGCAGTTGTAGCCGCCGGGCTTGTGGGCGTAGTACGCAAGCTCGAGGAAGGCGCTTCGTTCCGCGGCTGACAGGCTCGAGGCGGCCAGCGAGGTCGCCAGGAGTGATGAGGTTGACTGCCCTCCCATGCCGAACTCATCGACGTTGGGCATCAGTCGATAGAAGTCTTCTTCGAATTCGCCCAGGACGCCGTCTGCCACCGCATCGTGGACGTTCGCAAGATCCGTGAGGGTCACCTCGTTGGGGGAGGGAGTACAGCCGCAGCCGATGGTGTGGTTGACGCCCACGTTGACCGCTCCGAAGGCCCCTGCCACGCTTTCGATCATGAGTGGACCGTAGCGACTCACGACTGCGGCCGCCGCCGTGTTGGAGCTCGCCTCCATCATGGTTCTAAGCACAGTCTCAAGGGGGCGAGAGACTGGGCCGGTGCCGTCAGGGCAGGAGCCTTGAAGCCCCGTCTCCTCGATGACCTGGCTGTTCAGGGAATCGGCGCCAATGCTGATGGTTCGCATGGCAGTGAAGTGGTAGATCGTCTTGAGCAGGCTCGCGGGCTCAAACACGCGATCCTCCTGTACGCCAGCGCGCACGAAGGACCCTTCGCCGATTTCGCGGAGTAGAAATCCGTTGATGGCCTCCGGAGTGAGGTGCTGACGCATCTCGTAGGCCGTCTGGACGGTCAGCTCGTTGTCATTGCGCCGCAGGACGACTGCGAAGCGGTATTCGCCCGATGAGGTTTCGTACCGCTCTAGGTCGATGATGCGTGTCGCGTAGCCCTGGGCCACGTGATCGACCTCCTCGAATCTGAGTCCACGAAGCCAGTAGAAGCCGTTTCCGTCCCTGGGCAGCATGACGGCGCTGACGCGGTCTGGGCTGCCATTCAACTCCAGGTCGATCAACCGGGCTTGGTTCTGGGTGAGTTCGCTCGCGAGCGTAGACGCGGGCACCCCCGCGAGCCACCACCAGTCCGTGTACCGCGCTCCGGTGTTGTTCACCCAGATGGCGGCGTAGGTCTGGATCCCCGACGTGCCCATGAGCTGGAGGTCGATGATGCGCTTATCGGGATTGTCCGTGACCCAGTTGTGCAGGTCAGAGGAGGTGTAGGCGCGGAGCCACCCGTGCTCCACGTAGTAGTCCGACCCGGCGTTGGGGATCATGACCACGGCGTAGCGCACCTCGCCAGTGGGCGTCTGGTATGGCTCGACGTCGATGAGCCGTGCGTTGTTCTGGCCGAGGAAGTTGTCGAGGCCTGCCGGCTGTGCCGCGGTCAGCCACCACCAGTTCTTCTGGTACGGTCCGCTGTTCCGCACGAACGCAGCACTCAGCCGGAAGGGGGAGACGCTCTCCACCTCGATGTCGACGATCCGAAAGCCCTCGGCCACCTTGTCCTCCACGGCCTGCACGGTCGTATCCGTCATCCACCACCAACCAGTCGGTGTGACGAGGTCGGTCTGGGGGTCGGCGAGGGTCGGCGCTGCGGTGAGGAGGACGGCAAGGCCAGCCAAGAGGGCACGGAGGAGGTCCATGGGGTGAATCGTCGGTAGGAGGGGAGTGGGGAGTGATCCACTTGCTCCATCCGCGCCCATAGGACTTTGTTACAGGCATTCTTGGGAAGAATGCGAAGGCCGGTCGAACCCTCAGGCGGCCGGGCTCACTTTAGGCGTAGCCTGACCTTCTTCTCTGGCTTGTTGGAGACCCGCACGCGTCGCTGGGCGCTGCGCCCATCTTCGGTCTTGGTGCTCACCTCGTAGACGCCGGGCGCCAAGGGGCCGACTCGCTGCTCTTTGCCATCCACACCGCCGGAAATGCGGGCCATCAGTTCGTTGAGGCTGAGCATGCCGTTCATCTCGTGGCCGTTCTCATCCAGCACGCTGACGCGAGAGCGGACAACGGCACCCGACTTGTCGGTCAGGGACACGAGCAGCGTAGTGCCCGCGTCCACGACTACCGTGGTCTCGGTGACCTCGTCGGCCCGGATACGAACGGTCGTATCGGTGGCGGACGTCATGCCCTCGGCCCGCGCCGTGATGGTGTACTCGCCGGGGGCGAGGCCGTCGTACTCGAAGGCCCCGCTAGCGTTCGTGGCCTGGAAGGAGAACAGCTCCAGCAAGCGGCCCTCCTCGTCGCGCAGGAAGATGGACGCCTCTGCCACCGGCTTGCCGGCGGCATCGCGAACCACCCCATGGAGCTCACCGGGGGCCTCGAGTTCAAAGTTGAGGGTGGTCGAGCTGTTCTCGGAGACCGTAACCGACTTGACCTTGCGCCCAAGGCTGTCCTCACTACCGAGCAGTCCCCCAAGGTACGAGCCGCCGGCCGCGACGGCGTAGTCCCCGGGGCGCACGTAGAGGATCTCGTATTCACCGTTCTCATCGGCGCGGGTCTCGTTGTACTGACCTCCCATGATCGTGCCGAAGGCCTGGCCGGACTGCATGGACAGCGTCACGCGCGCGTTCGCGGACGGCCCGCCGTCCGGACCGACCACTCGGCCACTGATCCGGCCCATGGGCATGTCGACGTCGAGCTCGTGCGCCTCTACTTCAGGGATTCTCCGCCGAAACTCGACGCTGTTCTGCATCCCCGCCGCGCCCGCGGACTGGACGGTCATCAAATAGTCGCCGGGCTCGTCAAGGACGACCTCGTAGCTTCCGTCCTCTTCGGTCGTCCCGATCTTCAAGCCTTCGAGTCCGCCGCCACCGGCGACGATGAAGCTCACGATCAGGCCCTCGACCGGGTCGCCGGCAAGGGACACGGTGCCGTTGACCCGCACGGGTTGGGCGGGGGGCGATCCGAGAACGACGTGCTCGTTGGCTTCGTCCTTGAGCTGAACGCTCGTCATCTTGAGGGCCTTCATGAGCGCGGCCTGGTCCATCGCTCCTCCGTCCTCCGGCTGCAGGCTCTTCATCCCTGGGAAGGCCTGAACCTGCCAGGTCCCGGGCATGAGTCCTGTCTCCTCGAAGGTTCCGTTCGTATCGGCGTTGGTGAATCGACGCTCCTCCAGCGTCGGCATCTGGAGGATCACAACGCAGCCCTCAGCGGGCTGGCCGTCGGAGCCGAAGATCTCCCCGGATATCGTCCCGCCGTGCCGCATGACAAGGACGATCCCCTCTGCGCTTTCGCCCTCCGCCATTTCGTATGCGTAGCCCTCGCTGGGTGCCCAGCCATCCTTCTTCGCGACGATAGAGCCCGCACCGGGTGCGATCTCTTCAAGCACGAACAGGCCTTCCCCGTCGCTCTTGACCGTGGGCCAATCCCCGCGGCCCTGCATGGCCTGGATGCTCTCTTGGCCTTCAAGCTCCTTGCCGATCTCCGCGCCTGGCACCGGGAGGCCCGCCGGGTCGACGACCTTTCCGGAGAGTCGGATGGGGGCAAAGAGCGTGAACGTGGACTCCTCTTCCGTGGGGAGTCCGACCTCAAGCTTCTCGGAGCGGGCCATGCCCTCGGCCTCCACCGTGAAGGTCCATTGCCCCGACCGTAGATCGGCGAGGACGAAGCGGCCGTCCACGGTCTCAAACGTATCCGAGCGGGTCTCGCTGGGCGGCATGTACCACTGGCTGCCAGAGCGCTCGCCCTTGACGCTGAAAGACTCGATCGGCTCGCCCGTGCTGCCCGTCACTACGCCTACGAAGTTCACCGGAGGATCGAGCGTGAAATCGAGCGTCTCCGACGGTGCGCGGACTAGGGACTCGGACGCGGTCCATCGGCCGTTGTTCTCGGGTAGGTCTTCTCCGGTGGCCTTGTACTCGACGGTCACTGCCCAGGGGCCCTCCCCGAGCCCCGCGATCTCAAAGATGCCCGCCTCGTTTGTTTCCGCATCGTTGCCCGCACCCGCAAAAGCGCGCGGGTCCATGGGGGAGCCAGCCGCGTTCTCGCCCAGGTCCGGGTTCACTTCCACTTCCGCGTTCATCACGGGGCGCCCATCGGGGAACAGGACCTTTCCGGAGAGCACGAGTCCGCGGTCTAGGACGATGTTGTCGGCCTTGAAGCGTTCGCCGTCCGCGAGGTCGAAGGGTTTGCCAAGGAGATCCTGGAAGTCCTCGTGCTTAGCCCGGAGCCACACTGGCCCCGGGGTGAGTCCCGCGAGCTCGAAGCTCCCATCCTCTCCGGTGACAACCTCGCGCAGTTCCTCGGTGGGATTCCCGAAGAACTCCTGTCCCAAGGCGGTCACGGTGGTGGCGGGCACCGGTTGGCCCTTTTCGTCGACGACCAAGCCGTGGACGGTGCCACCGGTTGTGAGGGTGATCATCAATTCGTGACGCTCCCCGGCCGCGGGGTCCAGGTCCTCACCGAACGACCTTGCGAGGGTGTCGCTTCGGGTCTGAACCGCCATCGCACGTCCCACGGGAACGGCGAAGAAGTCGAATTGGCCCTCGTCGTTCGTTTCCGTCGAGCGCCCGAGGTTCCCGGAGTCTGCAGAGCCCAGCTGGAGACGAGAGTTGAGGGACCAGTCGAGGGTGAGCTCCACGTCGGCGATCCCTTCGTTGCCTGGCTGTCCGGCCTGGCCCCGCACGCTTCCGGTGAGGTGGGCGCCGAGCGCAGGGTGGAGCGTGACCTCGTTGGTGGCCTCGAGCTCGGTAAGGTGGTGAGGTTCCATCGAGTAGAGGTACGTGCCGCCCACGGAGATCCAGGCCTCGGAGGTCTCGGGTGGGAGGGCCAAGCGAACCGTTCCGTCTGCGCCGATCGGCGCCGCGGCGAGGATGCCGGGGACGCGTCGCGCCTCACGGCCTTCGCGCAGCGCGGCGAACGGGCCCTCGTCCCCAAAGGCCCGCGTGCGCGAGATCGAGCGAGAAGCTGCCACGGCGAAAGACTGTTCGTCGAGCGGCGTTCCCTGGGGCGGCACGACCGTGACGTCCACCCAGAGCGTGTCTTTCGCCTCCCAGGTGGCGAGGGGCTCTTCTTCGGCGCTAGTGCTAGCCGCCATGACTTCCTGATCGACGGACTCTCGCGAGGCGCCTTCTCCGCCGACGGGGGCCTCCAGTTCCACCACGTCCGTCGCGTCAGGCTGGATCGGATCCGCGGCAGCCTCCGCCGTGGTGAGCCCTCCACCAGGAGCGCCAAGACCGTCGCCTCCTTTGGTGAAGTTCCAAATGGCGAAGACCGCGACGGCGGCCACGGCGGCGAGGGCGAGGAGTTTTGGCTTCATGGGTGACGGGGGCGGCAGGGAAGGGGGAGAGTTTCGCTACGTCGCGGTCGGCAGGACCATTCACACATTACGTCGAACCGCGGCCCTCTCCCACTGTGGACTGGCAGCGGGCGTCGGTTGATACTCGACCCTAACGCGCGAAGAGGTCGCTCCCCCGTTCGTTACGTACTCACAACGTTCCTTGCGGCACGCGGCGACGCTGACCCCGGGGGCTGACAGTTTCCTAGCCATGGCCCATGGACCCTGACGTAGCGTCAGGGAGGAGAATCGCGCCCGAGGAAGCAGCATGAGCAACAGCAAGACCTACCGGATTGGCGAAGCCGCCAAGATCGCTCGGATGACCGTCCGCGCGCTCCAGCACTACGACGCCATCGGGCTCCTTTCACCGTCGTTCCGTTCCAAGGGCGAATATCGCTACTACACGGATGACGACCTGAAGCGACTCCATCTGATTCGCCTTTACCGCGAGCTTCGGCTTCCGCTCGCGGAGATCCAGACGATTCTGGATGGGCCTAAGTCAGAGGGGGAGGCTGCGCTTGTGGCTCATCGAAGAAGGCTGGTCGAGAACGTCGCTGAGACGAAGGCGCTCATCGCCAAGATCGATCGAGCCATTGACGAGGACACGATGATGACGATTTCTGAGAGATTCGAAGGCTTCTCCCATGACGACCATGCGGACGAGGCGGAGAGGCGATGGGGCGACACGAGCGCGTGGAAGACTTCGCAAGAGCGGGTCGCCAAGTACACCAAGAAGCAGCTCGCAGAGGCCCAGGGAGAGCACGAGGCGCTGCTTCAGGAGTTCGCAGCTGCCATGAACTCCGGTGCCGGTGCGACCTCTCCGGCAGCGCTCGAGCTGGCCGAGAGAGCCCGGCTACACATCGACCGGTGGTACTACGACCTGACCCGCGACGGACACGTTCAGCTGGCCCAGCTCTACCTTGAGGATCCGAAGTTCCGTGCGTCCTACGAGCGCGTCGAGCCGGGGCTCGCTGAGTTCGTCGTTGCCGCCATCGAGGGCAACGCCGAGCGCACGGTTTTCTAGCGGGCCGAATGTTGTCCAGCGGGGAGCTCACCGGTCATCTCCTGGGGCCGCTGGGATCCTCGCTCAAGTTCGACCGATGATCCGCTCTTACGTCAGCTCGAAGTGGAGCAGGCGTCCATCTAGCGTGCCCACCACAAATTGGCGGCCACTTAGCGCGATGGATGTACCGACGGTGAGCGTGCCGTTCACTTCGAGTCTCGTATGGAAAATCGACTCCCCCGTAACGATGTCTCGTGCGCCGAAGGATCCATCGGCAAGCACGTACACCGCGAGGTCGGAGCTCACGTCAAGGTCGAGTATCGGGCTTGGGAGGGGGCAGCTCCAGGAGGCGCCATTGGCGGCGACCTGCTCACCTCGCTTTAGCTTGAAGAGCTCCATGGAGCACCTCGACCACCCCTCGTGCGGTATGTCCACTGGCAGGCAGCGCAGGATCGAGTCCGGCGCGAGCCAGCACGCGGAGCCCGGCATCCAGTGTTCGACATCGCCGTCCCACTCCAGCGCTACTTCCTTCGCCCCGCTGTGGTCGAGCCTCATTAGCGCCTTGTTCGTGCCTCGGCTGGTCCAGTTCTCGCCCGCCTCATCCAGGCTGCGCAGATAGAAATGGGTGTCGGCTCCTTCCACGCGGAGGTAGTGCAACTGAGGGTCGTAGGGGCCCAGGTGAACTTCCCG
>CALHGQ010000008.1 GCA_938030175.1 uncultured bacterium
GACTCGAAGTAGCCCCACTCGTCCATCATGATGTAAACGATGTTGGGCTTCTCCTCCGCAAAGACGGGGCTTGAGTAGCAGAGCGCGAGTAGGACGGTCAGGGGGCAAAGCTTCATCACGTACTACCCTACTGCATTGCGCGGGGCACCTCGCCGTGCCGGTTGCACGTCCTACTTCTCCAACCTCTCCATCGAAGAGCGCGCGGCTTCCTGGATCGCCTCGCTTTCCGCGCTGAGCGCGCGCACGATGCGCGGGAGTTCCTCCACGGCGCCAAGGAGTCCGAGGCCCCGCATCGCCGCGGCGCGCGCTTCCTCTGACTGCGTTCCGTCGTCGAGGATCTGGACCAGCTCGCTGATCGCCTGCGAGCGCTTCGCATCCGCCCCTATGCTCTTCTCCCAGGCAGCCGCCGTCTCACGCCACTGCGTGATCTCTTGGAGCGCCTTCATCGCATGGCCGCGGGCAGGGGCGCTCGGCGCAAAGCGCGCCGCTTCCAACAGAATCTTGGCGGACTCAGCGTTCATATACGCACCGAGGGCCAAAGACGCCTCGTACCACTCGCCGTCGTCCTGGAAGTCGGGGCGCGCAACCACCTCACGCAAGAGCGGAATCAGCAACGGGTTCCGGGTTTCCCGAGCAGCATGGAAGAGCCCCCAGCGCACGTTCCTCAGTGAGAAGTCCACATGCGTCAAGCGAGGGTCCAACCGCTCACTCGAGTGCATAGCGAGTCCAGCCACGATCATGGAGACTCCATCCGTCTCGTCCCATGTCGCCGAGGCGACGTGTGGCCACAGCGCATCGATCGTCTCTAGCTCGAGTGCCGAAGGACTCACGCAGAGGAACTGCTCCGCCGTGGCTTCAGGCTCCGCCGCCAATAGCCGTAGGAACTCACCCTGTTGCTCGGTTCGCACCGCGGCCAACGCACGGCGTGCTTCATAGGGTTCCTTCGTCTCTGCTACGAGGCTCGCGATCGTCGCCAGGTGAGCGCTAGTCATGGCTGTCTTATTCGAGCGCAGCGCTTGAACGGCCCACAGTCGAGCGGCTGACGGAGCGGAGTCGTCTTGGACGAGATCCGTGAGGATCTCATACGAGTCGATCAGGCGGTTCGTCGCGGAGGCGTCGCAGACGGCGATTAGGAATTCGTGTGCAGGCAACTGCGCGCTCGCATAGATGATCCGCACGAGCCTCGCTCGCGACTCCTCTGAAAGCCCCCTCACCCAAGGATAGAGCAGCTCGCCCCGCCCATTCGGCTGCGGCGCAAGGCTGTCCACGAAGCCCCACGATCGAGCGCGGTCGATGAATGGTTCAGGGTCGAGCCCAGCCGATTCCACGAGGCGGTTCAGCTCCGTTCGAGCGATGGCCCTGAAGGGAGACTTCTTGTAGCTGTTCGGTGCGAAGAAGCCGTTCGCGTGCCAGAGGTCGAGCAGGACAAAGAAGTCGTCTTTCTGGGAGAGGCCAAACGAGGCGGGATCGAGCCTTATGGAGACCATGCGCGCCTTGTCGTCTCCGTTCGTAAGATCCTCGATCAGCGCTTTAGCGCCAGCGAGTCGATCCGGCTCGGGCATGCGCCTGATCGATTCGATGAGTTCCTCGCGGATCTGTTGGTCGGTCACTCGTGGAAAAAGCACCGCCAGCTCGTGTCCGGAGAACGGAGCGTCGCCGAACTCACTCCGGTACTTTTCCAAGGACTCAAGCGTTGCGCTACGCACGCTACGTGACGTATCGCCGGCCAGGAGCGCAAAGGACTCAAGGACCTCAGGGGTCCTCGGGACTCGAACAACGGCCGTTTCCGTTGTCCACTTGTCCCTGTCCAAGTACCGGGACTCTTCGTTCGCTAGCAGCGTCCACGCAAGGGCACGCCGCACGTTCTCATCAGCGTCTCGGGCGAGCTTCAACACAGCATCGCCGCTTCCACACCTCGTCACGAAGCTCGCCGCGCTGCTTCGAACTGCTGTCACTTCGGACGCCATCGCAAGCTCCAGGTACCAGAGCCCTTCGGTTGGAATCACATCTTGCGAACGGAACTGCGCCCTCGCCTCGACGGCGATCGGCCCGAGCGAGCGCGGCAGCTGCCCCTTCTTGATGAACGCTCCAAGGATCGACTCGAGCGTTCGAGGTGCCACGCTAGGCTCCTCGAGCGCGAGATGCAGGATCTGCTCCCACTCGGGACGGACGAGCCGCCAATCGCTCGCCCCTTCCGGTCGCCACACGGTGCTCCGCTTGAACGCCCCATCCAAGACAGTGATGGTGCTCCGCTTGAGGAGGAAACTCTTAGACTCCATGTGCTTGAGCCCAACGTCAAGTGCGTCGGGCGCCGAGAGCCAGCTGAGCCAGTAGAGCGCTGGCTCCTGCTGGCCCGGAGGAGGGGAGCCGTCCCAGGCGAGGGCCATCTCCTTGAGCGCGGGCACGGCACGATCGCCGATCGCCCTGAAGAAGTCGTGATCGCCCTCGACGATCGCCGTCTTTAGGGCGAGCCTGAGCACCTCATGCTCGGCCGCAGCGCTGGCCTGTGTCTTCGCGGCAGCTTGCGGCTTGGGGGCCAGCTGTGCATGCAGCGCCTCGGTGCTCTTCATCATCGATGCGAGTAGCTCAGGCGAAGCTCCGCCGGCCTTGGCGGCCGCCAGGAGTTCTTCTAGCTCCGCAAGGGCCGCGGGGCCTGGCACCCCTGTAGCCGCCTTGAGCTTCCATGCCGCGAAGAGCTGGTCTGCGCTGGAAGTCGGGACGCTCTCCTGGGCGAGAGCGCCCCCGGACGCCAAGAGGGCCGCGAGCACGAGCGAGGTTCTGAGTTGGGATGCGAGCATGTGTTTTCTCCTTCGGGTCGTTACGACGGCGAGGGGGTTTCCTCGCCTTCGGAGTGTGTTGTACGACCGCTTGGCTCGCGGCTTGTCTCCGTCCTGTCCCCGTTTGTCTCGTAGCTGTCTCACGCGTCGCTCCCCCCGCCGTGACGCACGAAGCGGTAGCCCACTCGATGCACCGTGATCAGATGGCGCGGCGCCTTAGGGTCACCCTCGATCTTCTTGCGCAGCTTCAGCACGTGGTTATCCACCGCCCGGATCGTGATCGAGTCGTCGATTCCCCAGACGTCCTCCATGATCCGAACGCGCTCCAGTGTCTCGCCTTCATAGCGGAGGAAGTAGCGCAGCAGGTCCATCTCCCGCCGCGACAGTCCGTGGCGCTCTCCGTCGTGCACCAAGCAATACGCTTCGAAGTCCACGTGCACCTTGCCGAACGACGCTGACTTGACGTCCTCGACCTCTTCGATGCCAGGCGTCGCGCCCCCCTTGCGAGCGAGGGCCGCGCGCAGCCGCGCCAGGACTTCTTCAATGGAGAACGGCTTCACGACGTAGTCGTCCGCGCCGTACTCGAAGCCTTGGATGCGGTCGAGCTCGGACCCGCGCGCCGAGAGAATCAGCACGGTGGCCGTCAGACGATCCTGGCGCAGCGCCTTCAGAACGCTAAAGCCGTCTCGCTTCGGCATCATCAGGTCGAGCAGGATCGCGTCAGGATCCTCGCGCAGCGCAAGCTCAAGGCCCTGCTCGCCGTCTTCCGCCTCCAACACCTCGTAGCCCCGTGCACGCAACACGTCCACAAGAGGCATACGAATCGACAGCTCATCTTCGACCACGAGAACGCGGGTCATGGGATTGCTCCTTCGGGGGCCACAATGGGCAGGGTCAAGGTAAAGCGCGCTCCGTCGCCACCAGGCTCGAGCACAACGCTGCCGCCGTGCGCCCGGCAAATCGCGCGGACGATCGGAAGGCCGAGGCCCGTTCCGGTATCCGATTGCATGTCAGACTTGAGGGCGCGGTCGCCGAGACGCTGGAACGGTCGGAAGATCGACTCAGCATACCGGCTAGGGATGCCTGGTCCCTGATCCTCGACCGTGATCTGAAGACCCTCTCCCTCAGCCCTCGCCGTAACGCGTACGTCCGCCGGCGCGTCGCCGTATCGTCCGTAGCGCAGCGCGTTCTCGAGGAGGTTCCACACCGCTCGGTAGAGCCCGTCGGGATCGACGTACAGGAAATCGGGCATCTCAGCGATGTCGACCCGAAGTTGTGCCCCGGCGCCCGCCGCGCGCTCCTCCATGTTGGTCCGCAACTCATCGAAGAAACCAGCGCTCTCCACGTCGCGACGCTCGATCCGCGCCCCGTCGCCGCGGTCGATACGCGCGCCGTCCAACAGATCCTCCACGAGCCGACGGAGCCGCTGTGCCTCCTTGCGGATCTGCGTGTGGTACCGAGCTCGCCCCTCGGGCGCTTCCACAAGATCCTGCTCAAGGGTCTGGGCCAGCAACAGGATCGCCTGGGTCGGGGTGCGAAGGTCGTGGCTGACGCTCGCGACGAACGTGCTGCGGAGCTCATTCAGCTGGCGAGCGCGGGCCATTGCACGCGCGCTCAGCACCGTCGCCAGAAGGACGAGCAGGCCAAGCCCCACGAGTGCTGTGCGCAGGATCCGGATGCGGCGCAGCTCGAGCGTCGCGGATCCCTCGGGGTCTGAGTGGCTGACAGAGAGGCTGAACGGAGATCCCGAGAGCGGCATGGCGTCATCCGAGCTGGTGTCGGCGCGCTCGATCTTGCACCGCAAGAGAGCGTTCTCCCCCGATCCAAGAAGCCCCTGCTCGAGGCCATCAAGTCGCACACTAGCAACCTCCGTCCCGGGCCCGCGCTGGCGGACGGCAAGCCATCCACCACCCACGCTCGAGATCGTCCAGCGGTCCGTCGGGGAGACGCCCGCCCCATCAAGCTCACGCTGCATCGCAAGCCGCAATCGAACCTGCGTGCGGAAGGCTGCGTCCCAGTCAAGACCGTCCGCGCGGTCGCCCTCGGACAGCCGGGCCCGAACGGCGCTCCACCAGGGATCCGGCGCAAGCTCGTACTCGCCATGGCCGATGGCCACGCGGTCAAGCGGCGGCCGAAGCAGCGCCGTCTCCGACATCAACCGCCCATGGGCTCCTTCCGCGTCAACCGGGGGAACAAGCGCCGCTAGGAGATGAAGCGAAGTTCCGTCGACCACGTCGTCTGGTTGCCCATAGAGCGCCGATCGCAGCTCATGGACACGGTCCCCTTGCCCGAGGGCCCCCGCGGCTCGGAGAGCTCCGAAGAGCGCCGCTCGGTAGCCTTCGGTCTCCGTGCCTGATTCGGCGAGTCCACCCGAGAACGACTCGAGGGCAGAGGGCGCGTCCCCCCGTTGCAGCGCTTCGCGGCCCAGCTCGAAGTAGGCCCGAGCGAGGGGGCCAGGCTCACCCGTGGGCTCGCCCACAGTCGGCCCCCTCTCTGGCAAGCCGCCGGAGGCGCGCTCTCCGAGCTTCAACAGCCCCGCACTACCCGGCAGCAGCGCCTCACTCGCGCGCACTTCATCCCACGCGAGCCGCACCTCAGCCACCTGCGCACGCACCGCCTGCTGCGCCTGGGCGCGAGCCGTCGCGCGCGGATCCCCAAAGTCGGCCAAGCTCGCCCCCAAGAGAGCCAGCGCACTCAGCAACCCAAGGCCGAGAACCGCCATCTGGGCCCCATGCCCGCGGAGAAAAGGAGACGAAGCCATCGAGCCGTAACTTACGACGGGTCGCCCAGAGTTTCGTCTCGAAGTTGTCTCCGACGGCCCCGGGATGAGAGCGCGCCTGGTCCCCCGCCACCGAACTCACGCCAGGGCCGAAGCCCGGATCGAGGCTTCAGTCCACCGGGGTGGAAGTCTCTGATCTCGACGCCTCTTTCACGTATCGATCGAACCACGTGAGCATCTCGTAGTGCACGTGCAGGACAGATTCCTTGCCCACGTACCCGTGGCTCTCGCCGGGGAGCATCACCAGACGTGCCTTGCGCCCATGCCCCTCCAGCGCCTGGTACAAGCGGCGCGACTGCAAGGGAAACGTGCCGGTGTTGTTGTCTTCCTCTCCGTGGATCAACAGGAGCGGAGCCTCGATCTTGTCGGCGTGCAGGAGGGGCGACAGCGCTAGGTAGGCCTCCGGGGCCTGCCAGAGCGTGCGCCGCTCCGCTTGGAACCCAAAGGGCGTTAGCGTGCGGTTGTACGCGCCACTGCGCGCGATCCCGGCGCGGAACAGACGTGAGTGCGCCAAGAGGCTCGCGGTCATGAAGGCGCCGTAGCTGTGACCCGCGACGCCGAC
This sequence comes from uncultured bacterium, assembly GCA_938030175.1. Taxonomy (GTDB): domain Bacteria; phylum Planctomycetota; class UBA1135; order UBA1135; genus Saltatorellus. The sequence goes on from CALHGQ010000008.1 coordinate 6,119, forward strand.
ACGGTCGCGATCGGCGACGCCCCGCTCCACGCACGCGTCGATCGCGGCTTTCGCAGAGGCCACAAGCTGCTCCACAAACGTATCGTTCATCGTCTCGGGGTCGCCGATGATAGGCATCGTGGCGTCGTCGAGCACCGCGTAGCCTTGGGTCACAAGCAGGAGGTGGCTGGCACCACCGAGGCGCGTGAACTGCTTCGTCGTGCCCTGAACCTGCCCCGCTGTGCCGTCGTCGGTGTACTCCCTCGGATAGCCCCAGACGACGAGCGGCAGCTGGGTGCCTGGTTCGTAGCCCGCGGGCAGATAGAGCATGCCCGACAGGTTCACGCCGTCACTCCGCTGGTACGTCAGCCGTTCCTTGGTGATCCCGCGGAGCGAGGGTTGGGGGTCGGGGAATTCCGTCAGCGGGAGGCGTTCGCCGCTGGGCTCATGGATGAAGTAGTTGGGGGGCGACGTCGGAGACTCATGGCGGGTGACGATCGCGCCGCACTCAAGGAGCGCCGCGACGTACTCGTAGGCCTCATCATCGCAGCGCCAGAGCTCCTCTACCTCGAGCGTTTCAAGGTTCTGCCGAACGAGCCGGGGCCGATCCCCGTCGGCGGTAGCCCCTGCACCACTTCGAACGATGCACGCACCGTCTTCGCGAATGACCATTCGTCCGAAGGGACCCGTCTTCATGAGCGTTGAACCCAGAGCGGCATAGACGTCCGAGACGCTTCGATCGTCGATGATGCGCGGCTCCACTGCGCGGTCGAAATCGTAGACACCGGCACGAACCCAGCGGCGATCACGGTCGTACTCCGTGACGAGGGCCCGCCCTGGCTCTTCGAAGAACGAGAGGCCGGACGCCCGGTGCTCAAGGCGCAAGACCTCCTCACACTCCACTTCAGCGCCGGGTTGCGCGACGAACGGAGCCTTCGACCTCATCCAACGATCGCGGTGCTCGGCCTTGGCCTTCGGATCCCCGCCGTCGAGCGCCTCGATCCAATAGAGCGAGGCGGGCTCGTTCGCCGCCCAACGCATCCCCCGCGGCCAGTCCACCACGCCGTGGAGCGGAACTCCTTCTTCCGCCGGCAGATCCCAAGTGAAGACCACTTCCTCCGGGTCTGCGACGCGCGCCATATCCAACCGATGCGGAAACATCAGGTAAGGCATCTGGTATGAGTACGGCCGAACGGCCCGCTCGGTCTTGAGCCACTGGCCATCGGGTGACAGCGAAGCCGACGAGAAAATGCCACGGCCAAGAAGCTGCACTTCGCCTCCCTCCAGCGTGATGAGCGCCAGATCGCTGGTGGCGTAAAACTCCCAGAGCTGGGCATCCGCTTCACTAGAGAGCAGATCCTGGTATGTCGCGAGCGGCGTGGACTGCTCGGAGGTTTCCTGCACATTGGGGCTAGCAGGCGTGCGCTTGGGGACCGGAGCCTCGCCGCGGTCCGGCGGAACGAGGCAACACAAAATCTGTGATCCGTCCTGGGTCCATGACACGCCGCACGTGATGAGGTGCAGCCCCGTCGTGACGCGCTGAGCATCATCCGGATGAGCGGTGGAGCCCACCCATAGCTCGCTTCCGTCCTCTGTGACGATCATCACGGCGAATCGCGAGCTATCCGGAGCCCAGCTCGCGCCGATGATCCTCGCACCCTCCGGAAGAGGAACCGCCACGTCGTCTCCACCCCGCAGCGGACGTAGCCAAACCCTGTCCCAGAACATGGGAGTGAAGCGCGCGTTCGCCTCCGGATCGATCCGCATGCCCGCGAGCCGCAACATCGGCCGCGTCACGTCCTCGAGCGGCGGCAGTCCCCCGTGCGTGAAGAACATCATCGTCTCGCCGTCGGCGCTGATGCTCAATGCAGGCGTAGGCGGTGCGAGCACCACGTCGGAGATCTCGCGCGGCGGCGTCCGATACCCGCCCGTCTCTGAAGATGGAGTGCGCGCGGCAACAGTCGGTCGAGGCGAAGGAGTCATGGCGCTACCCTACTCGGCTTGCCACGTTCGCGCGCGGAGCGATGCCCTATCCCGCCACCGCTCGGTGGACACAACAGGTTCACGTGGGCTGCCGCTCACCGGCGTCGCAGCTGCGATCCCTACTTCAGCGCCGCTTCTGATACGTAGTCGATCGCGAGCCCCGAACTATCGCTGATTCTCAGCTGCGTCGAGAAGCCTCTTTGAACGTTGACCTCAGTGCTCTCGAACCCCGCGCCATCACCCGTGCTCCACCAGACTCGGTAGGTCCCCGCGGGAATCGGGCCCGTCGAGCCTTCCCCATCTCCTGGGCTCGATCCGCTGACCGGACAGATCGGTAGTTCGCGGGACTCTCCGTGCACTGGCCGGTACCAAGCATCGGCAATCATGACGGGTACGCCCTCTTTCACTGCTATCGACACCGAAATCGATCCGGTCCCCACCAACGTGAGTTCGGTAGAAGTAGTTGTTCCAGCGCCCGTGAGCCGAAGGGAACGTGGGGCGCTCGCGAATCCCTCAAGAGCAGCCCTCAGCTCGAATGTCCCTCGTGGAAGCCCGCCGAAGCGAAAGGCTCCCTCCGCACCGGCTCGGGTCGTTTCCACCCAATGGGCCTGATAGACATGGGGAACGAATGCGTCGTTTTCGCCGCCCATGGCTCTCGGTGGAGCATGGCCGGTGTAGGCAAGGGTCACCTGGCAGCCCGCCGGGACTCCGTCTGCCGAGTGAACCACGCCAGCGATCGACTCGCCGCGCCGAACCGTCAGCTTGAGGTCACTGCCGCCGATCAGCTTGTCGAGTGGCATCGGAGACGACTCAACCCGCTGGCCACCGACTTCCGTGAAAGCAACGAGCCCTAACCAACGTCTCTCCGCGTCACGTGGCACCTGGTAGGAGAAGCGGCCGTCCATCGAGATGTACTCCAGTCCGTGATCGGGACGAGGAAGAGCGTTCCTGTCGGTCGGCGGCTGGCACATGTTGGGAATAGAGAACGTGCTTCTATCCATGACCGGCATCCCGAGGGACCGGATCCCGACCGAGAAGTGGGCAATCGGCCTCCCCAGATCATCGACCACGCGCCCCGAGAAGACCCGTTCTTCACCTGGGTCGGGCGGATCGGGAAGACTCAACACCAGCTCAGGCGCGGGGAGGTTGGGCCGCGGCGCGGACACCTCGGTCCGCTCACGGGTAGGGTCGCTCGAAGCGGGCGCCTCCCTAGGCCCGGACGGGTCTAGCGAAACCAGCTCGTCCGATGTCCCTTCAGCAGAGGGCGCTTCCAAGACTTCCCGCGTCACCGGGTCCGCCGAGTCCACCGAGTCCACTGTGGGCGACGGGCGCGGCGCCTTCGTCAGCTGGACGTACGGCCAAACGAAGTAGAAGACCACGAGCAAAGTGATGCACTCGATCGGCGTCGGAGTGCACCGCTTCGCGAGGGCTGTCCCGATTCGCCTTAGCACGCTCTTGGATCCTTGGTCATTGATTCAGTCGCCGTGCGTGGCTCCCGCGGCGTTCCGCTAATTCACCTGCACCAGGAGCGGATTGCTGAAAGCGCCGCCAGCGGGCGCCGCGAAGGAGCGTGGGAGCGCCTGGAACCCGATCGTGGTTCCCACCCAGGCGGGATCGATGACGGAAGTCACGTCGACCACCGTTGGTCCACCACCGGTCGTCAAAACTGGCACCAGGCGGAACGAGCCTTGGGGTTCAAGGAAAAGACGGCCGTAGATCGTGCTGGCACCGAACGGAGCGAAGCCCCCCGGCGCCACAATGATGGTGGAGAAGCCGCCGCTCGGCCCCGTGACGCCAAGGTCGAAGGTCTGGCCCACAGCTGCGATCTCCGATCCAATCAGCGTCGCATGCTCGAAGGCCCCCATGTCGGGCCACGCGGTGAGATCCAAGTCGCTGTCCACTGCCCGCACTCGGCCAGCACGGTCGAGACGAACGGCCGTAGCGTCGCCCCGGTCGAGGCACGGGGAATCGAAGCGCAGCGTCCAGTCACCGAGGGCTGGGTCGACAAAGCGAGGATCGCCGGTGAGGACACCCGGCCCGCTCCCTCCTGATCCGTCGGCCACAAGACTCGTCTCGACCGTCGCGCCGGCGCGAACGTCCGCCGTGACGTGCCCCGAGACAATCGACGACCGAATCGTGATCGACTGTGGGTCCTGGGTTTGGTCCGTCACCCCCTGGTTCCCATTGTTCGCGATGGTGCAACCATCCACCAAGATGCTCCCGCTCAGCCAGTTCTGTGCTCCGTCGAGGAGGATTCCGGTGAGGCCGTTCGATGCGATGAGGGAATCGGAAACTCGAATCGTGGTGAAGGACGGACTTACGCTGTTCAAGATGAAGATTCCGCCGCGTCCGCACCCAGTAATGGTGCATCTCGTCATCTCAAGTGATGCGTAGACGCTGTCGTAGTAGAAGTAGACGCCTCTGACTCCCCAAGAGATCGGCGTGCCCACGATCTCGCAGTCTCGCATGCGTAAGTCGCCCCGATAGAACTCGACGGCGCAGCGGGTCTGCTGAAGGAATCGGCAGGACTCCACGTCCATGTACCCGCTGGCGATCGCTTCCTCTCCGCCGATGAAGTCGCAGTCGCTGACCAAAGAACGGACTGCCGAAGAGCTACTGGGTCCACCCACCGTTGGAGACCCCGACGAGGTGAGAGTCACGCCGCTGAGCCGCGCGCCCGATGAGAGCCATGATAGCTGTCCTGCCGGAGCGCCCGCGTCACCGTGGATTGTGGTGCTCGCTTTCCCCTCGACCGACACCACGGAAACGTCGCTGCCGATGCGCAAAGGGAAGACCTCACCGCCGGATGCAGCGTAGGTGCCGGGCTTCAGGTGGATCGTCGCTCCCGGCGCGGCGACGTCGAGGCCCTTGGTGATCGTCCTAAACGGCGCAGCCTCGGAACCAGCGGCCTGGTTGGAGCCGAGCACGGGATCGATCCAGAAATCGGTCTGCCCGAAGCACGGGAGGGCGAGGAGTGCGAATGCAACGAGCGAAGGGAAAACGAGCGATGGGAAGAGGCGCATGTTGTTGGGTGCCCGCTGGGGCACCGTTCGGGGGAACGAACGAGAATTGAGCGTGGGAATCGCTCCCCCCATCATGCACGATTCCGGCAATAGCGCGACGAGTAGGTGCCCGCAGGCGCGGGGATTCCTAGGGGTCCGGCCGCGTCAAGATCCGCCACAGCCCACACGGAACGTGTGCCCGTCGGGGTGATGGAGATGGAACTCGATCACCCCCCAGGGTTCGACCCTGGGTTCCGCGGGCACGGAGAGGCCAAGTTCGAGGCACTTCTTGTGCATCGTCCGAAGTGCTTCCTCGTCGGTCATCCACCAGCTCATCCACACCCCGCCAGCTTCGTGGGATCCAGCGTCATGGGATGCGGCTGCGCCAGCCGGGGCCCTGGGAATGCGATGTCCTTGACCGTCCCTGCACAGGAAGAGCTGCCCCTCCTTGCCGGTGCAAAGACCCGCGAAGTCGGCCTCACCAGCGTCGTTGCGGTCAGCGGACTCCTCGATGTTGCCCCCGGCGTTCCAGGTGAAGGTGCGCTCCCAGCCAAGGGCTTCGAACCAAGCCAGGCTTTCAGGCACGCTCTTCACGTTGAGAATGGGAGTGACACTTTCGATCGTCATGGGTGATTCCCCTGGCCGTTTAGTTCGAAGAGGAGGCGCTAGCCGAGCCGCCCTTTCGCCATCTCACGGGCGGACGCATTGCGCTTGCCGTCCGTTGCATCGAGGTCCGCGCCGCGCTCCACGAGCCACTCCGCCGTCTCCCACGCCTGAACGAAGACCGCCTGGCACACGGGCAGCTCGCAGTGCTGCCCCGTGCTCGCCGCGGTGACGGACGCGCCATGGTCCAATAGCGTCTGGGCGACGTCGAGTTGTCGGTGAGTGATCGCCAGGTGGAAAGCCTGCTGGACGGCCTCCGCGGGGCTGATCTCGCGCGGGCCTAGCGTAGGAGAAACGAAGGTGCCAACGGCGCCTTCCACCGCGCCTCCGCCGGCGGCGAGGAACGAGCTGACCTGCTCTGAAATCCCGAGCCCGGCCGCAAGGAGCAGGTTGTCCACCCGCGCTCCGCACTCAGCGAGCGCCCGGGCGGCGCCGGTGTAGCCGAACACCAGCGCCGTAGCGAGGGGCATGCTGTCGTTCTCCAATCCGTTGACGCTCGCACCACCGTTCACCAGCTCGTGCACAAGCTCCGCTTGGACGCCCGCCTCGAACGGGTGCCAGCTGGAGACGAGCAGGCAGAGCGCCGTCTGATTGGGACCACCGCCATAGCTTGTCGAGAGCGCATCCGGATCGGCCCCGCGTTTCAGGAGGAGGCGCACCACGAGGGGTGCGTTCGCCGGGGTCCGCTGGAGTTCGTCCTCAACGCCGTTCGCCGCCGCGGCGTAGTGCAGCAGCGGCGCTCCGAATGGCGCGGCTGAACGGGCATGCACGAGTGACGGATCACCATCAAGGCAGACAGTCAATTCTTCGAGTCGCCCGTCGACGGCGAGCTCCGCGGCATGGATGAAGGCGCTTGGCTGGGTCATCGTTCGGTCATAGCTGGGTTCGCATGCGCCGAAGTGCGCTTGGCCCCCTATTATGGCGACCATGGCAGGCCTGAGTCGCTCGCAGCTAAAAGAGCTTACAAGGATCGTTGGGGACCGCGGCGTACGCACGGATGCGGGGGCGAAGTCGGCCTACGAGTCGGACGGTTTTATGCTGGAGCGCGCCGCCCCCAGCGTCGTGGTCCTGCCCCGTTCCACCCAGGAGGCGGCGCAGGCCGTCAGGGTGCTGCGCGACGCGGGCCTCGTCATCGTGCCCCGGGGTGCTGGGACAGGGCTTTCGGGGGGCGCGCGACCCATCGCGGGGGGCGCCGTGTTGGGCACCGCCCGCATGCGCGAGGTCCTCGAGGTGAACGAGGTCGACCGCTACGCCCGGGTCCAAGCCGGCGTCGTCAACGTGCACCTCTCGAACGCCTGCGACTCCGCGGGCCTTTTCTACGCGCCGGATCCCTCCAGCCAAACCGCCTGCACCATCGGCGGCAATGTCGGCAACAACTCCGGCGGCCCCCATGGGTTCCGCTACGGCTCGACGACGCGCCACGTGCTCGGGCTCACCCTTGTGGACGCGGACGGCGAGATCACAGAGCTCGGCGGTGCGTTCCCCGATCCATGCCACGGCTACGACCTCATCGGACCGCTGGTTGGCAGCGAAGGAATGCTCGGCCTCGTGACTGAAGTCACGGTCAAACTGCTCCCCCAGCCCGAGACCGTTGAGACCCTTCTGTGCCTCTTCGAAGATCTCGACGCTTGCTGTGATGCGGTATCAGAGATGATCGCGCGGCGCCTTGAGCCCTCGGCCATCGAGATCCTCGATCGATTGACGATCGAAGCGGTCGAAGCGAGCGTCCTGCGCGCCGGCTACCCAGCCAACGCCGAAGCCGTGATGCTCATCGAAGTCGACGGCGGTGCCCACGAGGTCGCCGCGACCTCCGAGGACATCCTGCAGGTTGCCAAGGAATTCGGCGCCTTCGACTCGCGGCGCACGAGCGACCCCAAAGAGCGCAAGAAACTCTGGGCCGGGCGCAAGGGCGCATTCGGTGCCATGGGCCGCATCGCACCCGACCTCTACGTGGCCGACGTCGTTGTCCCACGCACACGCCTACGCGAAATCGTCCAGGTCGCCGCCGAAGCGTGCACGGCAAGGGGCCTGCGCCTCGCCAACGTCTTCCACGCGGGCGACGGAAACCTGCACCCCAACATTTCCTACGACCGGCGCGACAAGGAAGAAGTGAGCCGCGTCGTCGAGGCGGGCGCGATCATCATGCAGGCCTGCGTGGACGCCGGCGGATCCTTGACCGGCGAGCACGGCGTCGGACTCGAGAAGCAGGACGAGATGTGCATGCTCTTCAGCAACGACGACCTCGGGGCCATGAAGTCCTTGAAGGCGGTGTTCGATCCGGCCGAGTTTTGGAACCCCGGCAAGATGATTCCCGTGCGCGGCTGCCGCGAGATCCACACGAAGCCCCTGCCGATCGATCAAGGCGAGGTCGTTTCATGAGTCCGCAAGGTGAAGGCGCGCTGCTCCACGGCGTCGAGCAGGCCACCGTTGAGCTCGGGGGGCAGTCCCGCCGGGTTGCGCAGCCGCGCTCGGAGGATGAGCTGCGTGGGCTGCTGACCCACCTCAAGGAAGCCAAGCGGCGCGGCGAGGGGCAGCCAGTGGCCTTCCTGGGCCGCGGCTCCTCGATGGAGTGGTGCTGTCCGAGCCTTTGGAACGGCGCTGAGCCCGATCGGGCCCTGTGGATCTCCATGGAGTCGCTGGTGGAATCCGGCGGCACCGGAATCATCGAGTACGTCCCCGGCGACGGCACGCTCACCGCCCAAGCGGGTGCGCGCATGGAAACGCTGCGCGCAGCCGTCCACGAAGGCGGGCACCGCATTACGCCGGCCGGCTCCGCCCACGGTCAGTCCGAAGGTGGAACCCTCGGCGGGCTGCTCGCCTCCGGCGGGTCGAGCATCGATCGATGCCGCTTCGGTCCCACCCGCCATCACGTCCTTGGCATGCGCGTGCAAGAGGCCACAGATCGCGGCCCCATCAAGACCGGTGGACGGCTTGTGAAGAACGTCACCGGGTTCGATCTACACCGCCTGCACGTGGGCGGGCGCGGGACGCTTGGGGCCATCCTGGAGGCTTCGTTGCGCCTGGTCCCCGTTCCCGAGGCAGAGGTGCTCGTCATATCGAAGCCCTTTGCGAGCACCGCGGAGGCCACGGTAGCGGCCCTCGAAGTGCGCGCCCAGCCTGGGATCCAACCAAGGGCCCTGTTCGTCGCACGTCGCGTCGTCCATGTGCTGCTCGCAGGCCGGGAACGTCAGGTGGAAGAGGAGCTCAGCCGCACCACAGCAGGCCTCGACGCTGACTCCGTGGAGCGCGGTCCCCACGTGGAAGGCCAAGCACTGAAGGCCGCGCACCGGAGGAGCGTGGTCACGATCGCCACGGCTCCTTCCAAGGTCAAGGGCGTCGTCCAAGGGCTAGAAGCCGCCGGAATCGGTCCGCTGTACGTAGAGCCCGATGCGGCGCTCGTTGAGTTCGACGAGGAGGCCCTATCCAGCGTGAACGCGGATCAGATCGCAGCCGCCCATGGCGGGCTTGATCCGCGCCATGCTTTTGTCACTCTCCTTCGCGCGGCGCCCCCCATCAATGGACTCCGATCCGCGTTGGCGGAACGCCAGTCGCCCCCCGCCGCCGTTCGAGTCTGGACGGAGCGGCTCCGATCTAACTGCGACCCGGACGGCATCCTTGAGTCCGCGGACTTTCCGCTGCGAGGCGCCTCCAACCCATGAGCCAAGCCCCGAACACCGACACGAAGACCCCCTGCGCCGACGCGCCGGTCGGTCACCACCGCGGCCATCCGACGTCGAAGGAGAGCCTCGTCGACCATGCGCGGAGCCTCGACTGCATTCACTGCGGGCTGTGCCTGACGACGTGCCCCACCTACCAGCTCACGGGTTCCGAGACGTCCAGCCCGCGGGGCCGCATTCACCTGATGCGCGCCGTGGCCGAGGATCGCTTGGAGCCCGACGCGGGCTTCCGCGAGGAGATGGACTTCTGCCTCGTGTGTCGCCACTGCGAGAGCGTCTGCCCGGCAGGCGTCGAGTTCGGCGCCATGATGGAGTTCACGCGCTCCAGCTTGATGGAGCGCCAAAAGCCCGGGCCCTTCGCACGCATCGCCCGCTGGGTTGGATTCCGGCGCATCCTGCCGAGCCGATTCGGGCTCAAGGCGGCCGTTCTGGGGCTCAATCTCGGCCAGCGCCTCGGGGCCATTCGACTCGTGGCTCCTCTCATGGGGCTGCGCGGCTCCGTCATGCGTCATTTGCCAAAGGTGCCACCACGGGCGGAGCGCAAGCCGCTCCCTGCGCTCACGCCCGCCAAGGGCGAGAAGCGCGATCGCGTGCTCGTCTTGGAAGGCTGCGTCATGCCGGAGCTCTTCGGCCGCGTCAACCACGCCGTCGCCGACACCCTCTCTGCCACGGGCCTCGATGTACTCGCGGTGCCGAAGCACGTGTGCTGCGGCGCGCTCCATGCGCACAACGGCGAGATGCAGGCCGCCGAGGGCCTGGCGCGCAAGACGATCGACATGTTCGATGCGGTCGACGCTAGCGCGCGCGTCGTGATCGACAGCGCGGGCTGCGGCGCGCATATGCGCGAGTATGGCCGACTGCTCGCGAACGACCCGAAGTACAAGGAACGCGCCGCCGCATTCGGGGACCGCGTCGTGGACTACTCCGAGGAGCTCAACCGACCGGAGGCGCGCGAGCGACTCGATCCTCTCCTCACGGGGGACCACGGGATCCAAGGGACCGTCACCTGGGATGACCCGTGCCACCTGTGCCACGGCCAAGGCATCACCGACCAGCCCCGCGAACTCCTCGACGCGGTGCCCGGCCTAGAGCGCAAAGAGATGACGGCCGCCAATTCCTGCTGCGGCTCCGCCGGCATCTACTCCGTCCTTCGCCCAAAGGACTCCCTCGATGTCCTCGCGCCCAAGCTTGAGCACCTCAAGGACTGCGGCGCGAAGACCCTTGTGACCGCCAACCCTGGCTGCCACCAGCAGTGGCAGGTGGGTGTGAGCCGGGAGAAGCTCGACACCGACGTCTTGCACCTCGCCGAGGTCATCCAGCGCTCGCTGCGCGCTGACTCATAGGCCCAAAAAAGAACGCCCGCCGTGGCCGCAATCAGCGGCCGCGGCGGGCGTCTCTATGGGATCAGAACCTGATCCCGATTATGCGCTTCACGACTTGGGCTCAACGGCCGCGTCGCGGCCGCCTGACATCATCGGGTAGACGATGCCCGCCAGGGCGCCGCCGACGATCGGGGCAAGCCAGAAGAGCCAGAGCTGACCGATGTAGGCGCCGCCAGCGAAGAGCGCGGGGCCGGTGCTACGTGCCGGGTTGACCGAGAGGTTCGTGACCGGGATACCCACCAGGTGGATCAGGGTCAGGCCGAGGCCAATGGCGATCGGAGCGAAGCCCGCAGGCGCGCGGCGATCCGTCGAGCCCAGGATGATCATCAAGAAGAAGAACGTCAGGACCACCTCGGCGACGAGGCAGGCGATCATGCTGTACTTGTGGGGTGAAAGCTCACCGAAGCCGTTCGAGGCGAAGCCGCCGACGGCGAAGTCGGGCAGCCCCGAGGCGATCACGTACAGGACGCCAGCAGCCGCTGCACCCGCGATGACCTGCGTGACGATGTAGGGCACGAGGTCCTTGGCGCTGAAGCGTCCGCCCACCATGAGTCCCACAGAGACGGCGGGGTTGAAGTGACCGCCAGAGATGTGACCGACGGCGTACGCCATCGTGAGCACCGTCAGGCCGAAGGCCAGCGAGACACCGGCGTAGGCGATGCCAAGGTCCGGAATACCCGCCGCGAGCACGGCGCTGCCGCAGCCCCCGAAAACGAGCCAGAAGGTGCCAAAGAACTCTGCAAGGAGACGTCGATTTAGAGGCATGTGCTTAGAGGAGGGGGATCGATGCGTGCCACCACCGCATGGGCGGTCGCCACGCAAGGTCGGGGGGTGGACAAGAGTTGGCATCTTGCAGAGTGAGCCCCCAGATCGAAGTGAATTCCCAGTCAGCCGCAGGGCGCTGGTAGGAAATCCGCTCCGACGGACGCGTAAGGGAGCTCATCATGAACGGCGTGCAAGGTTCCGCCGTTCAGCGAGCCAACGAGCCCCCCACACGCACGGCGCTACCTGGACTGGAATCGCGCTGGGTCCAGGCCGACGCGGCTTCGCCCGCCGTTCACGACCTTCACCTCGACGTCGAACGGGATCCCGCCCACGTCAAATCGAAGATGGTAGAGGCCGCCGGGCAGCTCAAGCTCCGCGGGGAGCGTGATCCAGCGGCTGGGCGATCCGTCGGCAGGGACAAGCTCGATGCGCTCTGGCAGGGGCAAGAGCGCCGCCTGGAGCGTCCGAAGCAGGTCATCGCCGGAGTCGGAAGCC
>CALHGQ010000009.1 GCA_938030175.1 uncultured bacterium
CCGCCCAGCCGCGAACTCACCGCACCCCTGCACGAGTCTGTCCTCCGCATCGCCCCACGCCTCGACGACTACCGCCGCCACACCACCCCGCCCCCGCTGAAATCTGTTTCCCCGGGGGCCGACACTGCGGGAATGTCGCGGCAACAACGCCGCGCACTCGACCGCCGCCAATCGAAGAAACCGCGGCACTGAACCCACCCACCAACCACCCGTGACGCGTGCCCGCACCACGGGAAGGGGCACCGCCGTGACTGACAGCAAGCCGCGCCCGTCGTTGACATCGACGGCTTCGCGAGGAGCCACCCCCATCGACTGCAACCTCGGACCGTCACACAGCCCGTAAAAGAACTCGATCCCCCACGGAACACCCAGAAAAACAGAAGCCCCCCCGCCGGGATACCTGATATGGCTTCGGCTCGACCTACCCGAAGAATTTTCTATATGGCTTCGGCGTGTCCGACTCGAACATCGATCTTGGTGCGGCACCCTGTCCTCCATGGACACCACGGGGGCGCTGCTACTGGACGACGCCCGGTGGGCCGACGAGGTCTTGCTCCCGCACCGCCCGTACGCGACGAACTACCTCGACCGTGGTCAGTACCGGATGAGCCGCGACGACGCACTGGCGATGCGCTACATCGAGCATTCGCCCCACGCGCTGCTCGGCTCTATCGTCATCGACTGCGATCACCCCGACGCCGCGATGCGCGCCTTCGAAAAGCCCCGGGACCATCCCGCGCCGAACTGGGTGGCCCAGTCTCCGTCCGGGCGTGCGCACCTCGGGTGGTGGCTCGGCCCCAACCACGTCTGCCGCACCGACTCCGCCCGACTGACGCCCCTGCGGTACGCGCACCGCATCGAAACAGGTCTCAAGCTCTGTGTCGGCGGCGACTTCTCCTACGGCGGACAACTCACAAAGAACCCCATCCACCCCGACTGGGAGACGATCTACGGGCCGTCGACGCCGTACACGCTGCGCCAGCTCGCCACCATCCACACCCCCCGGCAAGCCCCCCGCCGACCCGACCGCGCCGCCGGCCTCGGCCGCAACGTCACCATGTTCGACACCGCCCGCAAGTGGGCCTACCCCCAGTGGTGGCACCACCGCGACGGTGGCCTCGACGCCTGGCTGATGCTCGTGCTCCAGCACTGCCACGCGATCAACACCCAGTTCGGCGACCCCTTACCCTTCGTCGAAATCCGCGCCACCGCGTATTCGATCGGCAAATGGATCTGGCGCAACTTCGACGAAGACGCCTACCGTGCCCGCCAAGCCCACCTCGGCAGCAAGGGCGGCAAAGCCAGCGCCAAGGTCATGACCCCTGCCAAGATCGAAGCCAACCGGAAACGAGCCACCAAGTTCGATCTCGCCACAGCACTGGAGTACGCGCTATGAGCACAGGTGCAGCCCGAGCCCCGCAACGCCGGTCCATCACTGCCCGAGAACTCGCAGAACGTCTCGGCTCATCCGAGCGCACTGCCCGCCGACTCATCGCCGAGCCCCGCGACGAGTTCCTCGAACGCGCAAAGGTTCGGCGAGACCGCGTCGTCGCCCTACGCAGGAAGGGGATGAAGTACAAGGACATCGCCGAAGAGATGGGCATCTCCACCGGCGCCGTCGGCCGCATCCTGCACGATGCCCGCAAGCTCGAAGAGAAGGAGAACCCAGTCCGTGACGCCTGCTGATCTCGACGGTCCCCCGTGGCAGCCTGAGCCCGCGCACCTACGCGCCGCGGCCACCGTTCCGATGCAGTGCCCGAGCGTGCTGGTTCGCACCATCCACTATGCGCTGAACTTCCTCGACCGCGAACTCGCCGAACACCCCGAGGACGAGATGATGGCCCGCGCCGAAGCCGGCGACGTCTACGACCTGCTCGCCGAGATCACCGCCGTCCTCCACGGCCTCCATCCCGGCGCCGAAGTCACTAACGAACAGATCCAGAACACCCGCTACTGGATGCTCGGACAACTCGACAACCCCCTCGAACCCGCACGGTAGGGAGCGGGCCCAAACTGCATCTATGCAGATCAACTCCATGTTTACATTCATACATGCATGAAATCACTCATGTATAGATTACTGCATGCTAGTTTGCATGCATGCCTTCTTCCATACCTGTTGTGGCGGTCGCCAATCAGAAGGGCGGAGTGGGGAAAACCGCGATCACGCTAGGGATTGCGTCGGCGGCTAGCGCGGCCGGCGTTCCCACACTCGTGGTGGACATGGACCCTCAGGGGAACTCCACGACCGGCCTAGGAGTCACCGCCAGCGAGTTCACCGTCAACGACGTGCTCTACGCCGACGAACGAGGAGTCGCTACAGACGCGATCATCGAAACTTCCTGGCCGAACGTCTCCGTGATCCCTGCCGATCTCTCACTGGCTCAACGTGACGCCGACCAGCAACTCGGCGCGGAGATGCGCTTACGCAAGGCACTCGACTCTCCCGACCTCTCCGAGCGATTCGATCTAGTCCTCCTCGACTGCCAGCCGAGCGTCGGCAAGCTCGTGTCCAACGCCCTGATCGCCGCGACCGGCGTCCTGAT
>CALHGQ010000010.1 GCA_938030175.1 uncultured bacterium
GATGGGGCGGAAGCGTTGGCGCGGCAGCGCTCGTGGCCACGGCCGCGGTGTTCGCCACCCAGAGGGACGGCGGAATCTACGTGCGCTCTGCCGACGAAACGCGGGAGCCTGCGGCCTTGATCGAAGACACCCTGGAGCCGATCCCTCAGGCGTCCGGCGCGAGAGTGGCGGCAGCCGGCGCGCGCGCGGCGGCGGATCAGAGCCCTACCCCAGACGCCGCAGAGGAAGAAGCCCTGGCCGAGGTCGCCGACGAGGTGGTGGGCGGAGCCATCACGGCGGGCTCACTCGTGCGCTTCCACGGGCACCTCGTCCATGAAAACGGACGTCCCGTTGAACAGACCAAGGTCGCGCTGGTCCGGGCGATGGACAGTCGGGCCGAGTTCTGGGCCGAAGGAACGGAAAAGCGCAGCGTCGCCGAGAGCATCACAGACGCCAACGGCCTGTTCGAGTTCCCGCCCTTCGAACCGGGGGACTACGTCGTGGGACCCGTGCCCGAAGAGAACGGGATGACCTCGTGGCTCTCCCCCATCGAGCTCTCAGGCAAGAGCCCGACCCAGGAGGCTGAGATCGTCCTGCATGCCCCCCAC
Organism: uncultured bacterium; assembly: GCA_938030175.1. Lineage (GTDB taxonomy): Bacteria > Planctomycetota > UBA1135 > UBA1135 > Saltatorellus. The sequence goes on from CALHGQ010000010.1 coordinate 588, forward strand.
TGGATCGAGGGACGAATCGAAGCGAATGAGCACGCGGCGCCGACGCCGGTCACGCTCACCGCCTTCCGGAGCGACGTTTCCGTCCAAGCCGCCGCGACCTCGACCGGCCGCAAGTTCCGATTCGGCCCGCTGGTGGCGGGCACGTACATCGTGAGCTCGATCGGCTCAGACGCAACGACGTGGGCACTCCCCGCGACCACCGTTGAGGCCCAAGCTGAACTGCCAGAAGGCAGCGAGCCTTCCTCTCCAGTCGTCATCGAAGCGATCACGGCGCGCAAACTCACGGGGAAGATCGAATTCCCCCCTGGAAGCGGCAGCGCGTCGAGGGCTGGGACCGTCCGGATCAGCAAGGCCGGAGCGGAGGAAGTAGAGCCCCAAACCGAATGGTTCGCCCAAGTCGACGTCGCGGCGAACGGAACCTACAAGGCCCTCGGGATCGAGCCGGGCTGCTACCTCATCCGCTACGAGAGTCGAGATGGGCGGTACGTGTCCCTGGAACCACCCGCCACCCATGACGAGGATGAGCACTCCGGCTCGGACGACCGAGCCGTTCGCCAGCTCCGCGACGCGTTGAAGCAGATGGAAGGGATGGGGCCGGTCGCGGCCCCCGTGCCCGCCGCCGTGGTTCGGATCCAAGCCGGCGCAGGCAATCCTGGTCACGGGTGGAAGGTCACCCGCAGCATCCAAGAGCTCTTCGGCGTGGCCGCCGGGGAAGAGCTCCTACGGCTCGAGTTTCCCCTCGACCCGGAAGGCCGCCTAAGGGTCATGGTCCCGGCCGCCGGGACGGAGCTCATCCTGCGAGATGGCGGAGACCGAGAGCTCCGGCGATGGACGGTGACGGCCGAGCACCCGGGAGACGTCGTCTTCCTCGAGCGGTAGCTGGGCTGAACGTGTGCAAGAAGAGCCGCAGCAAGGTGCCGCTTGGGCGGCTCTTCGTCTACGAGTCGATCCCGGCCGCGGCCGCCAAGAAGTTCTTGAACGCAAAGAGGTTCAGGGAGACGCCGTAGAAGAACGAACTGTCCGAGTCGGTGCTCCCGCCTTGCTCGAAGTCGTAGAAGGCGTAGCCCGCGTGCAGGGCTAGGTCGGGGGAGATGTCGTAGCCGAGGCCGATCGAGTTGACGCTCGACTCCAGGCCGCCGCCCGAGAACTCGCCCGCGGAAGTTCCGTAGAAGATCGAGAAGCGGTTGTACCAGCCATCTCGCTCCTTGATGACGCGCCACTTGCGCGAGCTCGACGGCGCATCGACGACGGTCTTGAGGGTGGCTTGATCAGCCGCGCTCACCGCAGCGACATTCGTATCCACAAGCCGCGTCAGCGCAAGGGTCGTGCTCGATCCGAGGTTCGCCGAACGGTCATCGATGATCGACTGAACGTGGGAACGGAGCTGGGCCCCGGCGCCCGTGAGGTAGGACGCGCCGCTGGCTGCCTTGCCCTTCACCAACTGGTCGATAGCGTTCTTGTCGTTGCTTGTGACGCCGTCGAACCGCTTGGACTGCTTCGCCTCCCCGTACCACCTTCCCCAGGGGTAGGCCTTGAAGCTCACGAGGATGCCCGACGCGTCTCCGCTCGAACTCCCGGCGACGTTTCGAACCAGCCCAAAGCCCGCGCCGATGTCAAAGAACCCCGGGGGCTCCGCATCCTTGAGGTCAATCTTGATCGGGTTGAGGGCTTGGTGAAACGTGCTGCAGGACGAAACGAGAACCGCGATGCAGAGCGCGGGGAGGGACAGGCGACGGCCCATGGCGATTGGGGGTGGAGCAGGGTGCAAGAGAATGGAGAAGGCGCCAGCTACCCGGCGGCTTCTCCGCATCGCGGCGCGAACCGGAAGTCTCCGCGCGCCAACCCTTCCAACGAGCTGAGCGCATTTGCCCGCCAACTTTCTGGGTGGGATCTCGCTCCTCGCGTCCAGCCGCGCTTCCCAATGCCGGGACCCCACGGCCGCTGAAGGGGCGCGGCGCGCCGGATGGGCCGGCAACGACTTTCCCCGTCACACGCATTCGGGTCGCTCGTACTTCCCGCTGTAGGGGGTGGGATGGAGACGATGATTCAGCCTTTGACCCAGCTCCAGAGCCCGCCCCCACACCTTCACCCAGACAAGCACGATGCAGAAAGTCCAGTTCGCACTCAG
>CALHGQ010000011.1 GCA_938030175.1 uncultured bacterium
CTTCCTAGGCACGCTTCTGTGCATACGGCTCTGGTCCCAGCCCGAGGCCCCCACCACAGAGGTGGCTTCGACCGAGCAGCAAGACACACCCAACGCCGGTCAAGCCCTGGCACTAGCCGGGCCCACGCAGCCGCCAAGGGCAGGCGCAATCCCAGGCCCAGAGATCCAAGAGGTGCGGGAGAGCGTCGCCACCGTGGAGGTCCCTCGCACCATCGAGGTTCCCGCATCGCAGGTCCTCTTGGCTGGCTACGTGAGGCGACCCAACGGGGATCCCGTGCGGGGCGCCATCGTCGTCGTAGGTGGACTGGGTTCCGTCCGGTACGCCCTCAGTGGCGGCGGCCCATCCGGCAGCGTCCGCCACGCCCTAACGGACGACTCGGGAGCCTTCGAGCTCGAGGTGGACTCGACCGCCCAGACCGTTGTCACGGCTGGATGTCAGGGATACGCCCCGAGCGACTCACTCATCGTCGAACCCGAGTCTGCGACGCAGCGGAGCGAGCTCGTCCTCAGCCTGAAGCCCGATGTCATGCTCGCCGCGCTGGATTGACCACGACCGGAGCGTCGGGCATCCCGGGCCTCGCATCCACGAATGACCACGCTGGCGCCCTCCGAGTGAAGGCGCAGCACACCACCCGACAGCCAGGAGGCAACCCCATGAGTACCGCGACTCCACACTTCACTTCTTTCCCAAGGCCCGGCGCCCGCTGGCTTGCGCTGCTCGGAGCCTGGGCCGGCCTAGGCCTCATCCTCGTGAGCGCCGCTGCCGGACAGGAGGAGCGCTCGACCGCAAGGCGCGCCACGAGCGCCGTCGAGCTCTACAACACGTTGAACGACCTGCTCGTCGAAGGCAAAGTCGAAGACGCCGTTCCCATCGGTCAAAGGCTGCATGCACTTGAGCCCACGCTCTTTGACAGCTTCTTGCACCAGTCACTCGCATCGAGCATCAAGCGAGACGAGAGGCGCCCCGACACCCTGCGCTTCTTGGAGAGCTTGGACGAGAAGGGCAAGGAGCCCCTCTCCGCCGCGGTGGGACCTCTTCTATTGGCGACCCGAGCGAAGTCCAGCGATGACCCAAAGGAGGTCGAGGACCTCGCGCGCACCCTGGAGTCTCTCCTGGAGGAAGGCTCGAACTACGCCCACAAGACGGAGCGTTACGGCCTCTTTGTGCTGGGCCACCTCAAAGCGATCGGCTCCAAGGACGCTCCCCTGGCGATGCGGATCCTCAAGAAGGTCATCAAGAACCTGGAGTCCGATCCCAGCGTTGCCCCGGGCCCCAAGGATCGCGCCGCCCTGCAGCGCCGCGCCTGGCACCGCTACCTGCTCGCGTACTCCTACAACCTCCACGCGCTCTGGACCATCGACGGCCGCTACGTCCCTGTTGTTCAATCCAACGCCGCGATGGAGAATATCGGGCGCTACAGCCCCGACGGCACCGATCAACTCCACCGACAAGAGTACTGCTACGACGGCTGGCTGCTGCACGAAGGCGACGCGGTCTTCAGCTACTGGTTCAAGTACGTGAACTACCTGGAGGGCTCCGGACGAATCGACGACGCCCTCGTAGCCCAAGCCAAGGGAACGCTGGCGTCCCCATCGGAAGAGAACTTCGACCGCCTCAGCGCACTCCACACAAAGGCGGGCTCCGAGCGCTCACTGAAGGAGTACTGGCACGACTACATCCACTCCGAGGGACAAGCCGCTCCCGGCATCGAGCTTGACTTCGATGGCGACGTCATCGATCTGAGTCAGCCCCCCGGACGCTGGCTCTACCTGGACTTCTGGGGAACGTGGTGCGCACCGTGCATCCGGGAGCTCCCCCACCTCCAGCAGGCCTTCGACTCCAACGACCCAAAGACCACGGGGCTTGAGATCCTCTCTCTCTCGTTTCGCTCGAGCGACCTCGGCTCGTTCATGAAAAAGAACGACTACACCTTCCCCGTGGCCGAGGTGAACGAGGATGCGATCAAAGGCTTCCAGGTCCTCGGGTATCCAACGCACGTCCTGGTCACCCCAGGCGGCCACTTCGTTACGATCGACCGCCAGGTCTCGATCGAGACGATCCTCGAGACCTACGTGATGCACAGACCGGAGTGAACCAAGCACGGCCGATCCCCAGCGACGATTCGTGGCCTGCCACGGTTGTTCGCTGGGCGTATGCGAGTTGGGCGGACGGAAAAAAGATCCGAAAGTCCGGGCTTCGTGCAAGGTAGAGGCGTCGCCGGAACATTCGTGGGTGTACGGGCCATCTGGAGCAGCCTCCAGCGGCCCCCAGAACCTCACTCCAACGAGAACTACCCATGAAGAGACTCATTCTGCTACTCGCCGTCCCCGTCATGCTCATTGCCGCCCACGCGATGGGCGGGTCTTCCTCGGATGTCAACGCCGCCGCAGAGGTCGCCAATCCCTGCGAGATCTGCTGCCCCGAGGTGATTTGCACCGATGAAGTCTGCCCCGACGAGTGCTGCCCCGAGGACTGCTGCATCATGGACTGCTGCCCATTGGACGCCCTCGTTTCGGAGGACTGCGATTCCTGCCCCGGAGCCCAGCTCCTTGGCGCCGCCGCCGAGAAACTCTCCGAGGCCGGCAGCGCAGTGGCCTCCTTCCTTCACGACCGCTAACTGACCGAGTCGATCCTTGGCCTCTCATCGCACTCGCCGCGAGTTTGGCTGCCTCTACGAAGAGGCGGCTAGGCGGCTTTGGATCGTGGCTTCCGCAACGGCTCCGAGTGGGCAGGTGGATGACGTTCTTCAAGAGTCGGCCTTGGTCGGCCTGAACCGCTTCGCCTCCTTTGAGCGCGGAAGCCATTTCGGTGCTTGGATGGCCCAGATCGTCCGGCACGTATCCCTCAACTATGCCCGGAAGGTCGCGCGTCGAAACTCGGGCGTCGAGTGGGACACGATGGCAGACTCCCTTCCGGACCAGGCCCGGAACGGTACCCCCGCCTGCGACGCCCGCGGTGAACTTGAAGCCGATCAGACTCACTTCGACGATGCGCTAGAGTCAGGCCTTCGCCGGCTCGTTCCCGACGCGCGCGCATGCCTCTTGCTCCACACGATCGAAGGAATGCAACAGGCAGAGATTGGCCAGCTCCTCGACCTACCTGTTGGTACGGTAGCCAGCCACATCCACCGCGCGCGAGCCGCCCTCCGAGAGCACCTCACCACACACAGCCCGACAGCCAACTCCCTTCCACGCCAGGAGGTCTCCGATGATGCACAAGAAGCCGCAACGCAATGACCAGCCTGGTGACGCGCTCGACCAGCGCATCGATGAGGCGCTGAGGGAGCGGTTCCAACCGCCGAGCACCGACGCCATCCTCAAGGCGGCGGGCGTCGGGGCGGGCGGCACGCCGTCCGGCGGGGACGGGCCCGTGGACGGGTTCCCGGCGGGGCCGGTGCTTGCGGCATGGGTGGCCGCAGCCGCTGCGGTCATGGTCGGCGTTCTCTTGCTTGGCAAGCGCGATCAAGAGGCTCCGGCACCACAGGACGACCGCGTCACGGAGTGGATCACCAAGTACGACGATCTCAACGACGAGGGCGCTGCGCCTGTCTGTGAGTGTGACCCCGAGAGCGAGTCGTTCGCCGAGCACTGCTACAAGACGTTCGCCCAGGCACTCAACATTCCGGCCGAAGCCGCGGTGGAGCTGCTAGGCGAATCGTGCTGCGACCCGGACGATGGCTCCGTCTCGCTCGTGGCTCGCTGCGATGGGGAAACGGTCTGCCTCTTCGTGCTCCTGCGCGAAGCCGCCCCGATTATCCACGAGAAGCTGCGCCGCGGCCTCAGTATTCACCGGCGCGACGTTGGCGCTCTCAGTGCGTTCGAGCTGACCTCACGCCCCGAGCCCACGATCCTGCCCCACCTCGTCATCAACTGACGGGGCCTCGTCGACGCCCAGCACCATCCGGGCGTGGCCAGCGGCGGGTTGACTCTGGTAGGTGTGGAAGAAGCGGTCCCAGAGGGGAATCGCGAAGCCGAAGTTACGGCGCGACTCGACCGCGTCGATGGAGTGGTGTACGCGGTGCATGTCCGGCGTCACCCAAAGGAGCCTCACGGCCCCATCGACGGAGCTCGGCAGCCGGAAGTTCGCGTGATGGAAGATCGAGCTCGCGTTGAGCACGACCTCAAAGATCACGACAGCCGGAGCGCTCGCCCCCAGCGCGATCACGACGGCCGCCTTCCAGAGCACCGAGACGGCGATCTCCAGAGGATGGAAGCGCACTCCCGACGTCGCGTCGAGGTCCACGTCCTGGTGGTGCAGCCGATGCAGCTTCCATAGCCAGTCCCAGCGGTGGGACACGACGTGCTGTCCGTAGATCGCCAGGTCGAGCACGACAACGGCTAACAGACCCTCGATCCAGGCCGGCCACTGAACCAAACCGAGGGCTCCCAGGCCACGCTGCTCCGCGAACGTCGCGGCGGCCACCGCTCCCAATGGCGCAAGCAGTCGCCCGACGAGTCCACCGAGAACGGCAAGGGCCATGTGCAGCGTCCAACGGTTCCTTCGCAGCCGAAGCCGCTCGCGGCGAGGAGCCCAAACTTCGAGGCACGTCATGAGCACCAACACACCGAGGAAAACTCCCAGGCGCAGCGCTGCCTCGTTCTCGATCACGGGCACGTTAGCTTGACCTCCTCACCGACGAACTCTCTCGCAGGAAGAGGCTCTGCCGCGGGGAGGGACTCAGCTGCGGGGAGAGACTCTGCTGCGGAGAATGGGAACGCCGACTACGGTCGGCGTTCCCACTGCAGGGCTGAGCCCGCAAGTACACTCTCTCTTGCACCGCGGTCTCGCTTCCCAACTACTTAGTGTCCGGGGAGCGTCGAAAGTCGCACCGAACCAGCAAGAAATGCACGCGTGCCCAAGCCACGTCCGCTACGCGAAGGTACTCGCGTCCTTGAATCGAACACCGTCGGCGTCTTTCCCGGAAAGAAGCGGCGGCTTGCCATCCACGAGTGGCCACTCGACACCGACGTCGGGATCGTTCCACAAAAGTGACTGCTCGTGCTCAGGAGCGTAGTAATCGGTGCACTTGTAGACGAATTCCGCGGTCGCACTCGTCACGTAGAAGCCGTGGGCGAACCCCGGCGGAACCCAGAGCATGTGCTTGTTCTCAGCGGAGAGAGTCGCCCCCACCCACTGACCGTAGGTGCTTGAACTTTTACGCATGTCCACCGCGACGTCGAAGACTTCACCCTCGACGACGCGCACCAACTTCCCCTGGGGCCTCGGGTTCTGATAGTGCAAACCGCGCAGAATGCCCTGCGCCGACTTCGAGTGATTGTCTTGCACGAACTGCACGGGCGCGCACTCGGCCTCGAACTCATCGGCACGGAACGTCTCTAGGAAAAATCCCCGGTCATCTCCGAACACCTTCGGGATGCAGAGAACGACGTCGGGGATTTTGGTGGGCTGGTACTCCATGCCGGGAAGGATACTGATTCAGCTCAAATGGCCGTGAATCGCAAGAGGTAGTTCTCCTCAAAGCCCTCAATCGAGACCTCGCCCTCCAGCTCGAACCCAGCGGCTATGACCTCCTGGATCACCGTCTCCTTGGGCGCCCGGACATGCTCCAGAAGCCACTCACGCGTGACGCCGGGGATGCGCTCGAAGTCCACGATCACCAGGGTGCCCCCGGGGCGGAGCGCCGAGTGGATCGAACTGAGCATGTCCTCGTGGTACTCGAAGTGGTGGTAAACGTCGCAGGTGAAGGCGACGTCGATGCTGTCCTCGAGGAGCGCCGTGGTCCGCATGCCGGAGAGGATCGGCTGAACCTGGACCCAGTTGTTCTCCTTCACGCGGTTGCGAACGTGCTCCAGGAACACCATGGAGATGTCGGTGGCGAAGACCTTGCCGCTCGGCCCGACCGCCGCGGCGAGGGGCTCCAGAAACAGCCCGGTCCCCGTGCCGATGTCGGCGATCCGGTCGCCCGACTCCAGCTGGAGCGCGGCCACGATCTCCTTGCGGCATGCATAGACCTCGCGGCTCTCGATCTCCCACCGGTCGACGTAATCCTCGACGGCCACGCTGGGATCGAGGAACTTCTTGTTGATGTCCTCAGGGACGGCCGTCCGCTCCTCCTGCTGGGGTGCAGGAGTCGCGATCTCCGCCTCCGTGGCGCCCGTCTTGCAACCTGCCGTGAGAGCGGAAACGCTGGCCAGAGCAAGGCCGGCCATGAACTTCGATACTCGGGTAGAGCTGGGACTCGTGGTTCGCATGGCGCATAGCCTAGCGGAACTGGGGACGAACCACCGCTCCCCACTCGACGCGCGGTCCCCCGGACCCCAAAGTGGACCCCCATGGTCTTCAGCCAGCCGACCTTCCTCTTCGCGTTCTTGCCGCTGGTGCTGGGCCTTCATCTCCTGTGTCCAAAGGGATTCAGGAACGTTTTCCTGCTGCTGGCGAGCCTCGTCTTCTACGCCTGGGGCGAGGGGGAGCTCGTGGCGCTTCTCGTGGGCTCGGCAGCGGTGAACTACTGGGTCTGTGGGCGCATGGTCCAGGGAGGCAAGGGCTGGCTCGGGGCCGGCGTTGCCCTGAACCTCGCCCTGCTGCTCCTCTTCAAGTACGCGGGCTGGCTCTCCGGGGGAGCGATCGAGCTCGCCCTGCCCATGGGCATCTCGTTCTTCACGTTCCAGGCCCTCTCGTTCCTGGTCGACGTCAAGCGCGGCGACGCCGAGGCGCCGCTGAGCCTCTCGGACTTCGCGCTCTATCTGGCGCTCTTCCCCCAGCTCGTCGCTGGCCCGATCGTTCGCTACCGAGACCTCGCGGGGCAGATCAGGAGCCGCGCCATCTCTTCCGCTGCCTTCGCGGATGGCGTACGCCGCTTCGTGTTCGGGCTGGCTAAGAAGGTCATGATCGCGGACACGCTCGAGGGCACCGTCAGCTCGGTCTTCGCCCTCTCCGCCGACGCTTTGTTTCCCACCGTCGCGTGGCTCGGCGTGGCCTCCTATACGCTCCAGATCTACTTCGACTTCTCCGGGTACAGCGACATGGCCATCGGCATCGGGCTGATGCTCGGCTTCCGTCTGCCCGAGAACTTCCTCCATCCCTACGCCTCGCGGTCCATCACAGAGTTTTGGCGCCGCTGGCACGTGTCCCTGTCGAGCTGGTTCCGAGACTACCTCTACATCCCGCTCGGGGGTAGCCGCCGCGGGCGCGCGCGGACCTACCTCAACCTTTCGATCGTGTTCCTCCTCTGTGGGCTTTGGCACGGCGCGGCTTGGACGTTTGTCCTATGGGGAGCCCTCCATGGCCTCTTGCTAGTCCTCGAGCGAGTCGGTGCAGGGCGCTTGCTGGAACGTGCGCCCTCCCCGATCTCGATCGCCATCACGGTGTCCCTCGTCGCCCTTGGCTGGGTGCTGTTCCGCGCCGACGACCTGGACCACGCGATCGATGTCTATGGAGCGCTCTTTGGCCAGACCGGAGCCCTGGCCCAGCCACTTGCCCTGCACGCGGACGCCCACGTGTGGACCGTGCTCGCCATCGGGATCCTCCTGGCGGGCCCCGTGTATCCGGCGATGGAAAAGCGGCTGCGACGTGCGCCGACCGACGGAGCGGACCAGGGAACGGCTCCTTTGGGCACCAGCGTCCTAGGCGCCGTCTGCACCCTCGCACTTCTCGCGCTGACCATCGTGGTCGTCAGCGGCCAAACCCACAGCCCGTTCCTCTACTTCCGCTTCTAATGCGCTGGATCGATCGAGCCCTCGGCGCCGCTTTCCTCGGCGCGCTCAGCGCCCCTGGTTTCATGGCGCTGCACCACGGTGCACAGAACGCCGAGCGCACGGCGTCCATCGTTCGTCGTCGCTCAAACCCCGCTCCGACCCTCCCTACGAGCTTGACCGAGGCGCGCGCGCTGCCCGACCGTTTTGATAGCTGGTTCGGCGATGCATGGGGAGGCCGCGAAGCCGCGCTTCGCACCAACGCGCGGCTCTCTATGGAGCTTTTCGGAACGTCCCCCGCAGACCACCTGTTCTTCGGTAGGGACGGCTGGATCTTCACGAAGCGCTCCAAGTCCATGCAGAGCTTCACGGGCACCGATCCGCTGACGAATGACGAGCTCGCGGCGTGGCAGCGCTCCCTCGAGGACCGCCGGCAGTGGCTCGCGAGCCGCGGCATCGATCACCTCGTCGTGCTGGTCCCCCATAAGTCGACGATCTACCCCGAGAAGCTTCCGCGCGGGATTCAGCGCGAGCGCGGCACCTCGCGGCGCGAGCAGTTCCAGAGCTGGATGGACGAGCGCTCGGACCTGACCGTCCTGGACATCGCGCCGGCTTTGCTAGCGGCCAAGCCCGAGGCAACCGCCGCCGATACTTCGTTGCGCGATCTCTACTCCCCACTCGGCGTCCACTGGAGCGCCGTCGGTGCCCACGCCGCCTACGTGCGAATCGCCGAGTACCTCGCCGA
>CALHGQ010000012.1 GCA_938030175.1 uncultured bacterium
AGCCCTTCTCGATCAGCACGCCGAGCACGCGCGCTTCGTGGCTGTTGAGCGAGATGTCCATGGCTCGACCCTACCGCTAGTTGCCCCAGAATGCATGGGCGTCCTCGGGCTTTGCGCGCTCTAGGAGCATGAGGGTCTGCCCAGCGGCAGCACCCTCTCGGATCGGAACGACGCGGAGCACGGTGCGCTCGAAGAGTTCGCGCTCGGGCTTGCGTCCCACGACGCCGTCGCCGCGGATCGCGTCTTTCGCCTGGCCAAAGAAGGGGCTCGTCGGCCCCTCGATGGTGGCGGGGATGAGCTTCGCGAAGAGCCAAGTCGGCTGGGGTTGGCCCCCTTGGAGGGCGAACTCATCGAGGAAGAAGGCATGGGGGACCCGCTTCTCGTGGCCTGCCGTTCCAGCGCCTCGTTCGATCTCTCTCTTCGCTACCACCGGGGTCACCAGCCCGTTGCGGTCGACGAAGTCGAGCCCGGGGGCGTACCAGCCGGGGGACCCGATCGCACCGAAGGCGAGGACTTCACCTTGGGCGGTCCCCTGGCTGAGAGCGGCGCCGAGCTGTCCGAAGTAGCCAGCGTTGACCCGCGCCGTTTCGATCCGTGCGGCCTCCGTGCGGTAGCCCCCCTTGAACGCTCGGAAGCGCATCGCCTCACGCGCAGACTGGGGAGCCACGTGCACGTCGAACAGCGTGAGCGGTTGCAGGCCCAGGAACGTGGTGCCCACGATCGCGGCGGGGACCGTCGGGAGCCGGTCCAGCCCAACCGCCAGCAAGCACGCGAGCAACGGTGCAGCCGGCGCGAGGAAGCGGTAGTACGGCATCCAATCCCCGCCGGTGACCACGTTGTACCCCACGAAGCCGAGGGCCGTGAGGAGCGCCGCCAGGGCCGCGGTCTTCGCCGCGCCGCTCGGGTGTCGAAGCGCGAACGGGAGCACGAGCACGGCGAAGATCGGCGTCAGCGTGACGAGACACCAGCTGGCCACCTGGCGCAGTCCGCGTGCGTACACCTCGGCGCCCGCGCCGCCCGTCTTCGCGGTCACGGTGTTGGAGACGAGCTCCCCGTAGACGAGTTTGCGGAAAGCGAGCTGTCCCGCGAGGGCGATCAGCGTCATCACGACGGCCGTCCGGTAGCGCCTGCCCATTCGATTCGACTCCGCCTCGGCGCCGTCGTTCGGGGAGCGGCGGATCACGAACTGCGCGATGGCCGTGGCGCCAAGCACACCGAGCACCCAGGCGATGCCCTCGACGCGGACGAGCACCACCGCCGCAGCGGCCAGTCCCAGGCGGACCCCGCGGGCGTCCCCGCGGGACCGAAGGCAGCCGAAGAAGAGCAGCGTCAGCAGCAGAGTGAACAGCCCGGTCTCCATGCCGCCGCTCGCCCAGCCTGCGAACGGAGCCGCGGTCGCCAGCAGCAGGGGCGCTGCGAGGGAGCCGACCCACCCGAGGGCGAGCTCTCGGTGGCACGAGCGCGCCACGGCGCCGAGGGTCACGATCCCGATGACTAGCTGCAGAGGGTGCGTGACGTTCTCAAGGCTTGCTCCGAAGCGGTGGAGGAGACTGAGCAGGCCCATCCACAGAAAGTTGCTGTAGCCCTCAACGCGCTCGAAGCCCTCGTTGAGCTCGAAGGAGTTGAAGACAGGGAGACCCCAATCCGCCCAGTTTCTGGCGTAGCGAAAAGTAATGAAAGCGTCGTCGACATAGTAGGCCAGGTACCGCGTAAGCCCGACAAGGACCGCCGCTGCGACCAGGAAACCAATGAAGGCGCCCCGCCCGGACCTCGGGTTCAGATCCGCATCTCTTGGGGGCTCGGAAGCCGATTCTCGCGGGGGTGTGTTAGGGGCGGGTTGAGTCATGGGCTCGTCGTCGAATCTGTTCCATCGGGCTTCGCGCACGGAGGGCCAAGAAGCGTACGCTGTGAGGGCCCGCAAGTTAGGAGTCTGTCGCGGATAGCTGAATCTCCGCAGCGCGCCCCCAGAGCATTCACCTGGGGGTGGGCTGCACCGTCCCAAGTGCCCCGCTACCTAGGACTCCTTCGCGGCGAAACCCATGCCTGAAACGCCCCCGCCCAACGAAGCCTCCGCCTCTTCCCCGGCGACCCCCGTCGTCCTGGAGCGCAAGCCCCGCAAGAACGAGATCGTCGACCTCACGATCGAGCGCATCGACGATCGCGGGCGCGGCATCGGGCCGGTGCCCCAGACGAACCTCGCTATTCGCTTTGCCAATCCGGGTGCCAGGATTCGCGCCCGGGTTCTGGGTCGCTCTAAGAAGCGACTGGACGGCCGGATCGAGGAGATCCTCGACGCGGGACCCCATGCGAGCCCCGCCCGCTGTCCCCACGCGGGCGTCTGCGGCGGGTGCGCTCTGCCGACGATGGAATACTCCGAGCAGCTGCGTCAGAAGCGGCGGCTCGTGGAGGACGCCGTCGAGCGAGCCTTCACCGGGCGCGGACTCGACATGGGGAAGCTCCCGTCGGGTGGGATCCAGGACGTGGTCGCCGCGGGCAAGCTCGAAGGCTACCGCAACAAGATGGACTTCAGCTTTGGTTCGAAGCGCTACATCCTTGCGGACGAGCCAGAGGGCGTCGACGCCTCCTTCGGTCTCGGGCTCCACGCCCCCGGTCTCTACCAGAAGGTGCTCGACGTCGACCACTGTGCGATCGCTTTCGAGGGTGCGAGCGAGATCCTGCGTAGTACGCGCGAGCTTGCCTTGGAGCGCGGACTCTCCCCCTGGGACCTCAAGGACCACAAGGGACTCTTGAGGCACCTCGTGGTGCGCCGGGGCGAGCGCACCGGCGACACGATGATCAACCTCGTGACGTCCGAGCGTTCAGCGCCAGAGATCGATGCCTTGGCCGCCACCCTCCTCGAACGCCACCCCGCCGTCACGACCATCGTCCAGAACATCACGACCAGCGTCGCGTCGGTGGCCTACGGCGAGGAAGAGCATGTGCTCTTTGGCCCGGGGACGATCCAAGACGAGATTGGCGGCAAACGCTTCTCCATCTCGGCGGATTCGTTCTTCCAGACGAACACTTCCCAGGCCGAGGTGCTGTTCGACCTCGTGCGCGAGGCCGCTGCCCTTGAGGCCAAGGACGCGCTGTTCGACGTGTACTGCGGCGCCGGCACGATTGGGCTCGTCATCGGCGAGGATGCGGGCTCGATCAACGGATTCGAATCCGCGCCGACGGCCGTTCGGGATGCTCGCTTGAACGCGGAGCGCAACGGCGTGGACCACGCGACGTTCTTCGAAGGGGACGTGCTCAAGACGATGCGCGAGGCCCTCGACGAGCGTAGCCTGCGTCCCGATGTGCTGGTCGTGGATCCGCCGCGCGCGGGCCTGCACCCGAAGGTCCCTGCCCAGCTCATCGAGCTCGACAGCCCGCGCGTGGTCTACGTATCCTGCAACCCAAAGACCGGCGCCCACGACGTGGCCGCCTTCGTGGAGGCCGGCTACGAGCTGCGCTCCATCCAGCCCGTGGATCTTTTTCCCCACACGCCGCACGTCGAGGCGGTGTTTTCCCTGGTGAAGAGTCGAGGCACGTCATGAGCGTCACGAGTCTGCGCGGACACCTGCTCCTGAGTGCGCCGCACATGCAGGATCCCAACTTCATGCATACCGTCGTGCTCATCTGCCAGCACGACGAGAACGGCGCGTTTGGGATGACGGTCAATCAGACGAGCAGCGCTCTGGTGCGGGACATCTTCCCCGAGACGCCGATCTTGAAGGACCTGGACCTCGCCATTCGCAGCGGCGGACCGGTGAGTCCCAACTCGCTCCAGATCCTCCATCGCCTGCCGGCGGGCGTCGCGCTGGGGGACCTTGACCAGGTGGATTCTGATCTCGCGAAAGCGGAGGGGCTCACGGAAACGGACGCCACTTCACCCAGCGTGGCGGGCGTCGAAGTGGCTCCTGGGATTCGCCTCGGGGCCGACCTTGACGGCCTGGCCGCGTTCCTCGCAGCGAGGCCAGGCGCGGACGAATGCGCACGCTTCGTCGTGGGGTACTCTGGCTGGGGGGAGGGCCAACTCGACGCCGAGATGGCGACGGGCGCTTGGCTCCCGGTCCCCGCGGAGCCCGACCTAGTCTTCTCGAAGGACTCCGGCGAAGCCGTCTGGCGTTCCGCGCTCGCCCGGATCCCAGGCGGAGGCTCCTCGCTTGCGCACCTTCCGCCCGACCCGAGCTGGAACTGAGCGCACGTACTTCGACTCCCACGATGACCTCCACTGAGATCCATGGCCCAGGCCCGACCGCTGCGTCGAGCCAGACGGCATCCGCGCAGGGCGCGGACGCGCCGTCACAGTTGGTGCGGCGGCGCGGCTGTTTTGGGACGATCATTTCGGGCGGCTGTGGGTGCACCGCGTTCTTGGCCGGGGCGGCTCTTGCGATCGCAGTCGCGGCCCCGCAGCTACTCTCTGGCCAGGCGGCTGACGTACTCGAGAGCCACCTGGAGAGCAGGATCGAAGGCGATGTCAACATCTACGACCTTGAGCTGCACTGGACCGAGTTCCAACGAGCGCGCCGGGTCACCGTGCATACGCTCGGCGACGGGGCTGGCGGGGACAGCGAGGAGGGCGATGACGCAGGGCGCGGCGACAGCGTCGCGGAGTTCTCGCTCCGTTTTCCGTCGCTCCTCGACCTCCTGACGGAACCCAGCGCTGAGTGGAACTTCAAGGTCACCGACGGGAAGTTCACGGCGCGCGTCGACGAAGACGGGACGTCGGACCTGGGCCGCTGCCTCGGCCTCGGGCCCGCCGATGGTTGTTCAGAGATCGTTGCGCTCCTCGGTGCGCTGGGGGACGTGACTCGAACCGCCGGTGATGACGACGATGCGGATCTCGATCAGCGCTCCGTGACGACGGTTGTCAACACGTCGAGCATTCAGTTCATCGACATGGCCTCGGGCACCGGGACCGATCGGGAGGAAGCGACCCTCTCTGGGTTCTTCATGACGGCGCGCAAGAGCCGCGTCGGTTTCCAAGTGGAGGTCAAGGAAGCGCTGGTGGAGCACAGCGTCGACCAGACGGCGCAGCTCTCGTTGGCGCTGAACTTCGGGGGGAGCGGTGAGTCCCGCGTCGGTGGTGCGGCGCAGCTGCGCTCAGGTCAACTCAAGGCAGATCCGATCCCGCTGTCGACGCTCCGCCTTCTCGGCATCGCGCCACGCCAGGGGGGCACGGCGGGCGACCAGCGCGGGGGACCCGGGTTCGGCGGCCAGGCGGACGCGGTGGATTTTTACGGCCCGATAGGTGCCACGCTCGTTGACGGGGTAGAGCGGTTCTTCGAAAAGGGCGCGTCCCTCGACGTGGCTTACGGTCCAAGCGAGGGGGAGGCCGACGGGCCTCGACAGCTGGCGATCGATGTCGCGGGGGACTACGGCGAGTTTCATGTGTCGGCTACCCACGACGGCCAGTGGCTGGTGGGCACACGCAAAGGGAACGGCGAGGCGGCCCTGACCGGGGGCTTCCGACTCGCTGGTGGGGCCTTGGGGTCCGCCATCGAGATGCTGGCTCCCCCGGCGGGCATCGAGGTCCGCGATGAAGCACGCAATGCCAACTGGTACCTGCAGTCCGATCGGTTCCAGATCCCCTTGAGCGCCCGTGATCTGTCGGCGTGGAGCTTCTTTGGTGGCGCGGCAGCGGAGGCTGCGGGAGCCGGTGTTGGGAACGTCCCTGAGCGGCTGCGGGCGCGAGGGGCTGATTGGTCAAGGGCCGTTGCCCGTGCCATGCGGCGGTCGGAGGCGGAGATCAAGCTCTACTCCCAGGGAGTGAACGCCGCCAAGCTGGTCCTCATCCCATCCCATCCGGACTACCAGCGTGCGTACGATCGGCTCGACTGGACGCACAAGCTCACGAACCTGACTCTCTCGGGCGAGCTCGGAGCCTCGATCAGCTCTCGGTGGAAGGTCGGGCAGTCGGCCATCGCTTCTGCCGTCCTCGATCTCACGGTCCCGGGGGCGGCGCTCACACCCGGCGACGATCTCGTGCCACGCTTGAACGTCGAGCTCCCGGCGGTTTCCGTCTCGCTGGTTAAAGCGGCGACGCTCCTCCCTGACGAGCTCGCGTTCCTGCTCCCCAAGCGCTTCGATCGGCTGGATCTACAGGGGCTTGCGCTGCCGCAGCTGCTGGCCGTGCGGGGGACGCCGAGGCGCCCACAGGATGCGCCCATTCGGGTCTCCGCAACCATGGACACGACGGACCTCGTGGAGGGTACGTACGAGCGCGGCACGATGACGATTCCGAGGGCGACGCTCCTCGCACCGCTTGGGAGCGACTTCTGTGAGCGCGTCATCAAGGGCTACATGCCCTGGTTCGACGCCGTCGAGCCGAGGGGCGACGGGTCCCTGAAGTTCGAGCTCCGGGACTATTCGTTTTCCATGGGCGGCGAAGAGTTCAAGCAGAACGGCGAGGTCATCCTGCGCTCCGATCCGCTGCGCGTGAGGCTCCTTCCGGAGATTGCGCGGAAGCTGAGGGCCAGCGAGAGCGAGCGGGTCGGTCAGGACGACGACGGGTCTGGCTTGATGGCATGGACGCCCCTGCCAACACGATTGACCCTCGACGGACTCAGAGTGGGCTACACCGGCGTCGAGCTGCCGCTCTCGGACGACTACGTCGCGAGATTGGACGGGAGCTTCTATCGGGGCGATGGAAACTTCAGCCTCAACGGCCTCGTGGAGAGTCACTTCATCCAAGGGCCGGAAGGTGACGATGCGCTCTGGATGATCGCGATCAACGGCACGGCCACGAAGGACGGCGCGACGGCCCAGGTGACGTTTGACCCGGGCACCATCGATCCCAAGGCGATTACGGATCTTATGCGCCGAGCCACAGAGCTGGGCGACAAGTAGCGATAGGGAGCCGGCTGCGGCCTTTCTAGGCCCGGTTCCGTTTCACCTGGGGTGCTGCCTCTAGCATTGCGTCGAGGAGCGGATTGGCGGGGGTGTCTTTGCGCCAGGCGGCGACGATGTCGAACACGGTCTCAGAGCCGCTACGCACCAGCGGTGCGAGGACCACACCGTCCTCTTGGATGACTTCGGATTCGCTCTTGATGGTCGGGAGAATGGACCAGCCTAGACCCGCCTCGACGAAGCCAGTGATCACCTCGGCGCTTGTGCCCGATAGCATCGACGTGGGCGTCACGGATCCTTCGGCGAGGGCCATGAACTGGAGCTCGCGTGCGCGCTGCCCAGGGGCGTAGGACACGAACGGCGTCGAATCCATTTGGACCATCTCGAACGGCCTTGCGCCCGAGAGAATGGTCTTCGCCTCCGGGTGGTCGGCGGGGAGCACGACGCGCGGCCTGACCTGGGCGACCGGCATCGTCGCGATGTCATCGGGCACCTCGTAGAGGTGATCGATCGCGAGGTCCACGGCTCCGCGGCGCAGGAGGCGCACCGCATCGCCCGCAGTCTCCTCAAGGTGCACCATCACGTCAGGGTGGGTCCCGTGGAGCTTTCGAATCCAAGCGGGCAGAAGGCGTCGCAGGAGAAAGCTCGTTGAGCTGACGCGGAGCTCGCCGCCGTACTCGCCGTCCCGAACCGAACGCAGGACGGTGGGGAGAGCTTCGAAGAACGGCCGGACGAAGTCGTAGAGGAGCTGGCCCGCAGGGGTGGGCGCCATGCGGTCCTTGGCGACCCGTTCGAAGAGCGACACCCCGAGCTCGTCTTCGAGCTTCTTGACCTGGTTGTGCACCGCGGGCTGGGTGATCGGGTAGGGGAACGCCCGGGCGGCCTTGGCGTAGCCGCCGGTGCGCGCCACCCAAAAGAACCCCTCAAGACGGTGGAGCTGAATCGTTTCGCCTGACATGGCGGCCGCCTAAGGAGCGGAGAGCGTGACGGTACGGCCCAGCTTCTCCGAGACCGTCGAGCTGATCTTCCCGAAGAGTTCGTGTCCGTCCTTGTCGCTGCGCCATTCGCCGGACTCTGCGTCGAGGTCGTAGTGCCAAGCGCGGACACCCGCCGCGTACCAGATCTGATCCGTTGCGGTCTGGCGGTTGAGCACGTACGTCGGGCCACCCTCGAACTGGATCTTGATCACGCCGTCGGCGGTCTCAAAGTCGACCTCGTCGGGGTCGAAATCGTCGAGCCAGTCTTCGATGTGGCGAATGATCGCGTCGGCGCGCTGGAGAAAGAGTGAACGTTCCATGGGACCTGGGTGGTGGGGGGCGGTGGCCCTGGGCTGGACGTAGTCGGCAGGGAGAGAATCTCAGGCGAGGCCCATCGCGGCAACCTCGTCCTCATCCAATCCTAGGAGGTGGCCGATCTCATGGAAGAGGGTGACCCGGATCTCGATGCCCAGATCTTCCTCGCTCTTGGCGATGCGCTCCAAGTTGCGCTGGAAGAGGTAGATGCTGGGAGGGAGCTCTCCGGATGCGCCCTCGGCCTGGTCGTGGATCGTAGGCCCGACGAACAGCCCGAGAACGTCGGGGGGCACAGCGCCGAGATCCCCTTGGCCGTTGAGTTCCGCAAAGGGCATCGGCTCCGTGACGATACGCGCCGTCGAGACCGACTCGGCGAAGCCCTGGGGCAGGTCGGCGAGCGCCTCGTTGACCGCGGCAGCAAACGCCTCTTCCGACACGCGCACCGGCTCGGGTCGATCCGGGTCGAGGCGGCGGGCGGCTAACATGAGCTCGTGGGAAGCCTCCGTGTCACCCGCAAGGTCCGCGAGGAGCGCGCGGCGCTCCATCAGGTACACGTCGTCCTCTACCTCCGCAATGGCCTCGAAGCACACGCGGGCTTGCTCGATGTCCCAGCCAAGGAGCGCCACCTCGCCCTCGAGTTCGACCACGTCGACGTCGTCCTCGCCGAGGGCTGCGGTCGCTCGCTTCAACGCTTCTTTCGCGGCGTCGACCTGATCCATCGTCAGGTAGATGCGCGATTCCATCAGCGCGCGCTCGCCAGGGTCGTTGGCCCCCGCAGCTTCCACAAGCGCCGACTCAGGGTCGCCTCCCTCCAGGGCGACCGCCGCGCGCTCGATCGCGGGCTCAATCGGGTTCGATCCTTCACTTTCCGAGGCTGCGTCTTCGTCTGGATGGGTCATTTGGCTCGCTTGCGTGCGGCCGCATCACGGCGCATCTCTTGGGTTCGGCGCGTCTTGGAGGAAGCCCACGAACAAATGGGGCAGGCATCCAAGTCGTGGAATCGCGCGGGACAGTGCTCCCGCCCAAAGAAGATGATCTGTAGGTGCACCTTGGACCAGGATTCCCTGGGAAAGACGGCCTTCAGGTCCTTTTCAGTCTTCTGGACGGTCGTGTCGTTGGAGAGACCCCAGCGGGCGGCGAGCCGATGGATGTGCGTGTCCACGGCGAAGGCCGGCACGCCGAAGCTCTGGGACATGACGACGCTCGCCGTCTTGTGCCCGACGCCGGGGAGTTCCTCAAGGGCCTCCATGGAAGCCGGGACTTCTCCGTCGTGCTTCTCCACCAGGATCTCGGCGAGGCGCCGGACGTTCTTAGCCTTGGTCGGTGCGAGTCCGCAGGTCTTGATCGACGCGAGGATGTCGGCGACCTCCAGCTGGGCCATGGCCCGCGCGTTGTTCGCCTTTTGGAACAGGTCCGGCGTCACAAGGTTCACGCGCAGGTCCGTCGTCTGCGCGGATAGAAGCACCGCGATCAAGAGCTCAAAGGGGCTCGTGTGATCGAGCGGCGCGGGCGTCTCGGGATAGAGGTCTTCCAGCTGCGCGAGGATGCGCTGGGCCTTGTCGACTCGCTTCAATTCTGGACGTGCAGAGCGCTCAAGGCTTGCCGACGCTCCACACAACCCCCGCAGGGAACGTGGGGGAGTCGGGGTCCTCTGGGCGATCGGTCACACGGACCGACGCCAGGTTGGAAGTGGTTCGTTCGTCTCCGGGACTGGGCGCGGGAAGCGTGGTCGCTCCCAGGCCGCGCTGCTGTGGGCGCATCCGAATCGGGGCTTGCGTCGTGATGCGCTCTGAGCCGCGGATAAAGAGAAAGCGAATGTCTTCCTGCTCGGGGAGGTCGGTGAAGACGACCTCTCCATCGGAATTGACCGGGCGGCTGCCGATGCTGCGCCAGCCAGGCTCAAAGAGCGGCGCACGGTCGATGTGGCCGATCTGATTCTCCATCGCCTCAAAGTCCTGCGCCTGCATGCGGCGGTTCTCTTCGCTCATGGCGCGGGCTGTTCCCTGACCTCTACGACCTTGACCTTTGCGGCCTCCGCCGGCTTTCCCGCCTCTTCCGCCGGCGTTCTTGCCTCCGCCTTCTTTGCCGTCAGCGTAGCCGAGCGCCTCCAGCTTGGCGGCCTTCTGTGCTTCCTCAAGGGACCTTGCGGGCGCGTTGTTCGATCCTCTCTCGACCGTGCGGGTCATCTGGGCCGCGCGTTCTGCGTCGTAGACGTAGGAGGCAACGGCCGTGGGCCGCTCTTCTTTCGGCTCCGTGAACCGCAGAGTCAGCTCGGGACGCGCTGGCACGGTGGCGACGATGTGGTCTGGTCCGCCGTAGGTGAGTTCGAAAGGCTTGTCCTGGGACCAGCGGGGGCTGTCTGCGCTGCGGATGTCACCGACCGAGATCCGGTACTCGCCAGCCTTCGGGAGCCTCGTTTGGAAGCGACCCTTGCCGTCTGTCTGGGCAGCGAACACGCCTTCGGGGAGCCCGCCGTTGGCTCCTTTCGCCTTCCCGCGCCGCTGCGTGATGGTCGGATGCACCGCGTTCTTTGCGAGGAGGAAAATAGGCGTCTTCACGGACAGTGGAGATCCGTTGGAGTCGCGCACCACGCCGGTGATGCGGATCTCGGGGCCCATGGCCACCGCAGTGCGCACCGTCTTGTCCGCGCGGACTTCGATGTCGCGGGTCCACGTGGGCGCGTCGTCCGACGAGACGGTCAGCGTCCAAAGCCCCGAAGGCACATCGCTCCACTTGGTGCGGCCCTCCCCTTGGAGCGGAGGGATACCGGCGCCCACCGCCTCCGAAGGCACCGCTTGGATCACGGCCGAGTCGATCCGCTGACCGACGGAGTTCATGGGGATGATCTCCCATGCTTTAGCGCGGCCGCCCGGCGCGACGACGCTCGCGCGCTGGGAAGCACCCACGTCCTCGAGGGTAACAGCGCCGGCGGTCGCCTTTGGCGCCACCTCTTGGGGGGCCGTCGACTCCTCGGACATGGCGATCGGATCTTCATTCGAGTCCAGGACGGGTCCCGTGGGGCCCGTCTTGAGGGCGAAGTACGCCAGGCCACCGCCAACGGCGGCGGTCAGAATGAGGAGTGGGAGGGCGCGGTTCATGACGGAAGAAGACGGCAGTGAATGACGGACTAGCCCCGGTGGGACGTCTCTCGTGGGAGATTCTTCCCCGGAGCGCAGACAGAATCGTATGGGACGTGGGGACGACCCGTACAAGAGTCGGTTCCGGCGGGGCCCAGCGGCCCTGGAGGGGCCCTCCAGGGGGGGCGCGAAGGCTCAGCCGGGCTCTCAGCAGGGTTCTCAGCAGGGCACTCAGCAGGGCTCGATCTCAAGGAGAGGCTTACCCGATTCAGCGTCGCCACCGTCCTCGATGAACCAGCGCACGATCTTGCCCCGCTTTGGGAGCCCATCCTGGGCCTTGTAGACCATGGTGGAGAACGTCTTCATGACCTCGATGAGGCACAGCGCCTGGCCCTCCTCCACGACGTCCCCGGCCGCGGCAAAAACGGGCTCACCTGGAGCGGGTGAATGCCAGACCCGTCCGGACTGGCCCGCGAAGACGAACTGTCCATCCCCGGCTTCTCCGCCAGCTCCGCTCGCCGCCGTGTCGGCGATCCCGGCGACGCCGGAGGGATCTAGGGAATAGAGCGGCGCCCCAAAGCCCACGGGGGCCATGGCGCTCGATGGGGGATCCGACACAACGGCCCCCGAGACGCCTTTCGGCACCACCAGCTCGAAAGACTTGCCGAGCTGATGCAGCACGCCCGCGCCCATGCCGGGGGCCAAGAGCGCACCGCGTGGATGGGCGGCCGCAAAGTAGCCAACCTCGGGGGCGACGAGGGTGATCTGACCGTCCGTGGACGGAACCGCGCGGAGCTCTAGCTTTTGTTGCACTTGACTCATCCTCGTACCTCCGTGAGCGCTGCCAAGTCGTGGAGCGACCAGATGCGTGGGTTCTTGATGCGGCGCGTGCCGCTCGATTGGTAGGCCGCCTCCGCGAACGTCTCGAGCCATCCGCGTAGTTCCGAGGTCGGGACGATCTCGTCCGTGTCCATCTGGGAAGCCGACTTGTAGGGGTCCATGTCGCCTTCGATGCGGGCTTCGGTGTCGGCCATGCCCTTCTCGATGGCCGCCCGTTCTTCGGGGTCCGTGCTGAGGATCTCGAAGTCGTCGTCGAGCTTCGTGTTGAAGGCCGCGATGCTGAGCGTGCGGCCCTCCATGACGGATTGGCGGGTGAGCGGCGTCGAGAGCTGGACGACCGGCTCGTAGGGGAGGCCCGCCATCGCGTAGTAGCCCGCGCCGGAGGCCTTGCGCAGGAGCACGGTGAACATCGGCACGGTGTTGGTGCTGTTCGTGTAGATCAGCGAAGAGCCGTAACCCAAGAGCCCTTGGCGCTCGGCCTCCACGCCGATGTCGAACCCGGAGATGTCCTGCAGCCAACAGATCGGGATACCGTCGTCGTTGCAGGCTCGGCTAAAGGCCGCGATCTTGGCGATGCCCTCGCGGTAGAGGATGCCCGCAGGCTTTTGCGCTCCTGGCTCGGAGGCGTCGTCGATGAGGCCCTGCCTATTGGCCACGAACCCCATGTAGAGTCCATTCACTCGACCGACGCCCACCACGAGCTCTACGCCACGGTCCGGCAGGACCTCCCAGAACAGGCTGCGGTCGACGAGGCGCGCGATGACGTCCTCGGCCGCGTAGGTCATGCGGTGGTCCGGTGGGAAAATCCCGTCGAGCTCGCGCGTATCGAAAAACGGCGAGGCCGGGTCGGCGCCGTAGCGGTAGTAGTCCACGGCCGACGAGCCGAGCTTCTCCACCTCGTGGCGGATCGCGATCAGGGCCGTGTCGTCATCGGGCACGCGCAGGTCGGCGCAGCCGGACTGGTGCACGTGCACCTCGGGGCCACCGATATCGAGGCTAGAGAGCTTGAGGCTCTTCGCACCTTTGATGAGCGCGGCGCCAGCGATCACCATGTACGCCTGCTCGGTCATGACGACGCGGTCGGAGATGATCGGCATGTAGCCGCCCCCCGCGATGCAGTCTCCGAAGACGCCCGCGATCTGCGGTACGCCCTTGGCGGAAAGCTCGGCGTTCTTCTTGAAGATGTGGCCCGCCCCCGTCAGCCCGGGGAAGGAGCGCGACTGCTCCGGCAGGAAGAGCCCCGAGCAGTCCACGAGGTAGACCACCGGAAGGCACAGGCGCAGCGCCATCTCCTGGGCGCGCTCGATCTTCTCGGGCGTCTTGGGCCACCAAGACCCGGACGCGACCGTGTTGTCGTTGGCGATCACCATCGTCCAGCGACCTGCGATACGGCAGAACGCGGTCACGACGCCGGCCGCCGGGCTCTTGAGCTTGCCGAACTGGACGTCGTGGTTGACGAACGTCCCGACCTCGCGGATCTCGGTGTCTTGGTCGCGCAGCGCTTCGATGCGCTCGCGTGCCGTGAGCTTGCCTTTCTGGTGAACGCGGTCGACGTACTTTTGGCCCCAGCCTTCGGCCACTTCGTGGCGTAGCTGCTCGAGCTTTTCGTTCTTCTCGGACATCGCCGACGCGTGGCGTGCATAGCTCGCGTCGTCGAGTGCTTCGGCCCTTGGGCTTCCGAGTGGTGTGAGCGGAACGTGTGCCATAGCTATAGGGTCAGGCTGGCCCGGCCTGCGTCCAGCCGGGGATAGTGCGCGTGTCGTACTGACCGCTCTGGAACTCGGGGGAGGCAAGCACCGCAAGGTGCAGGGGAATCGTGGTCTTGATGCCGTCGATGCGGGACGCCTTCAGCGTGTTCTGCATCGTCAGGATCGCTTCGGCGCGGTTCGCGGCGTGCACGATGACCTTGGCGACGAGGGAGTCGTAGTAGGGCGAAACCTCGGATCCTTCGGTCATGTGAGTATCCACCCGCACGCGCCCGGGCCCTTGGTCGAGCGGGATGTCAAAGGCCGTGGTCGTCCCGGGCGACGGCTTGAAGTTGTCGGAGGGATCCTCGGCGTTGATGCGGCATTCGATGGCGTGCCCCTCGAGGCTCACGCCGTCCTGGGTGAATCCGAGGGGGCCGGCCGCGGCCACGCGCAGCTGCTCGCGCACGATGTCGATTCCGGTCACCATCTCCGTCACGGGGTGCTCCACCTGGAGGCGCGTGTTCATCTCCATGAAGCACAGCTTGCCCGCCGTTTCCCCTTCGCCCTCAGGGTGCATCAGGAACTCGATCGTCCCCGCGCCGGAGTAGCCAAGGGTCGCCGCTGCGTGGGCCGCGCGCTCGCCGAGGGCCTTGCGCGCCTCATCGTCGAGGGCGGGGGAGGGGCTCTCCTCGATGAGCTTCTGGTGGTTGCGCTGGATCGAGCACTCTCGCTCGAAAAGGTGCACGGCCGATCCGTAACCGTCGCCGACGATTTGAAACTCGATGTGCCGTCCGCCCGTGACGTACTTCTCGAGGAACATCGCGCCGTTGCCGAACGCGCTGATGGCCTCGGCCTTCGCTGACGGGAACTCCTTGCGAACTTCGTCGTCAGAATGGCAGATCCGCATGCCGCGTCCTCCGCCACCCGCGTCCGCTTTGAGGATGACGGGGTAGCCCGTGGCCTTCGCCACTTCCACGGCCTCGTCGGTGGTTTCCAGGAGGCCTTCGCTGCCCGGCGTCAGGTCGAGCCCTGCTTCGCGCATCGCGACCTTGGCGGGCCACTTGAGGCCCATGCGCTCCATGAGACTCGGGCGCGGCCCTACGAAGGTGAGCCCGTGTTGCTCGCACAGAGCGGCAAAGCGCGCGTTCTCCGCGAGGAAACCCCAGCCAGGATGCACGGCGGAGCAACCCGTTTGGCGGGCCGCCTGCACCACGGCTTCGGCGCGCAGGTAGCTGCTGCCCGGCGCCGGCCCCCCGATGCAAACCGTCTCGTCGAATTCCTTGGTCCATGGCGCGCCATCGTCCGCACTGGACACGACGCACATGGTTTGGGCACCGGCCTGGCGAGCGGCGCGGGCGATGCGAACGGCGACTTCGCCGCGATTCGCGATACAGAGCTTCCTGAACATAGGCGCGAGGGTAGCAGGTCAGGGCCTTCATCGGCGATAATCTCAAGGGGTCCTGCGCGCCCAAATCGGTGGTCCCAGGTGACCCGCGCGCCGCCACTCACGACCATGCTTCCCCACACCTCACCGGCACGCTCTTTCCTCTCCGGGATGTTGGCTGTCTCGCTCGTTAGCTTCGGACTCGCCTCCCAAGCTCCGACCGATCTCCGGGGGCTAGTGGGCGAGCTCGGGGCCCCTGTGCTGGCCCGTCGCACGGCGGCTGAACAGAGCATCACGGCCGCACTCAGCTCTGCGGTCGGTGCTGGCGCGCAGAGAGACGCCTACGAGCGCACGCTCGCGGAGCTGCGGCAGGTGCTTGACGACGGAGCTCTCTCCAGCTCGGAGGGCAGCGTCCTGGCGGCCCGGCGTCGCATGAGCGTGATCCTCGGGGCCGACGACCGCCTGCTCGGCATGGCGATCCAACTGGCGGGTGATGGCCGCTCGTCGGTCCAAGCGGTGGGGGAGAAGGCGATCCTCGCACAGCTGAGTCGCTGGAGTCGAAGCGTTCTCGCGGAGCCCTCGTCCGGGGTCTACGACGTGCCACGCCAACGCGTGCCGCTTCCGGGCCCGCTGCTGGAGCGCGCTTCATTCCAAGTCTCGCTCGACCCTAACGGGAGCGCGCCGGACTCCGCTGCGTTCAGCAGCGGTGCCTCTGCCTTCGATCTCTTGGATCGCCGGGGCGGCGCGCCGCTCCCGATCGTCGTGGACCCCGCCTTTGTCGAACGTATGGCGCGCAGGCCCGCGGTGCGCCTGGGGGCTGCGCGCATCGACGGTTCCTGGTCAGAGGTTCTCGAGCAGCTCTGCGCCATCCACGACGGTGCGTACCAGCTCCAGGGGTACCGCTTCCCCGACGAGGTCTTCTCCTCCGACCCTTTCACCGGTGGCGACGAGCTGCCGCCCGCGCGCGCCTGGATCCACGTGGTCCAACGGGGCACGACCCAGCTGGCGCCGCCCGGGCGCGACCTGCGCAAGACGGGCGCGCAGGCCATCGTCGAGTGGTGCCGGAGCGCTGGCGCCGAGGGCGACTTGATTCGTCAGGGGGCAGCGGCCCGTGCCCTCGCCGTGCTCGGATGGCCCGCTGCGATTCACTGGCTGGAGCGCCGTTGGGCCTGGTACGGGGACGTTTCCGCGCTCGAGGGTCTGATGGCGGCTGCGGCCCGCGGGCGCGTCGCCTCCTCACTGCAGGACCCGCGATGCCTTCGCTCGATCCTCAGCCTCGTCGAGGAAGACGCCAAGGAGTTGGCTCAACTCCGGTCGGCGCGGATGCAGGCACTCGCGCCCGAGACCCTTGCGGAAACTGGTGCTCGGTACGACTCGGCCGCGGCCGCCCTCGACGGACGACTGCAGCGCCTCGCCCTCGGCCTGCGCGAGCTTGTGCCTGTTGCGGTGTTGGGCGAACAGCTGCAGCCCCTCGATGAACTGCTCTTCGAGAACTTCGGCGAGGTCTCTGCAGAGGGCATGTGGCTCCGCCTTGCCGTGGCCGAGGGGCTCGGCATCGAGTCGCCGTCCGCGGCTGCGGCGGCACGGGTCCTGCTTGGGCGACCGTTCAACACGTCCGAAGGCGTAGCCGACGCGGCCCTCTTTCGTCCGCTTCGTCGGCAGGCGCTACGCACGTTGGGCGTGGTTCAGGCCGCGGCCGCAAACGCGGGCGGTGGTGAAGCAGTCCTGGGCATCGCCCAGGCCAGCGATCTGTTTGCGCCCGCCAAGTCGATGGGAGGGCGCGACTTCGTTGGGATCGGACTGGAGCTCGGAAGGTTGGAACCTCTCGACGCGGACATGTCCGGTGGGGGGGCCGCCAGGGGCGGAGTCGACTGGTCGGCCGCCGCAGGTCGTCCAGCCGTTCTTCAGGAACTGATCGTATGGGCGGCGCTGGCCGCCGACGTTCGCGGAGCCTCCGAGGAAGCTCCGGAATGGGTGGTCCAGGGCGTTCGCGCAGGCCTCCGGGAAGCGGCCGCCTCGCTGTCGCCGGACCCACGCGGAGTCGAGCGGTGCGCTGTTCGCCAGGCCGCGCGTGAGCTGCGCGCGCTCGGCGGCACGCCACTGCCCGCGCTGCTGCGGTGGGTGCGCCCCAAAATCCAGGCCGAGGAGTACGCCGTCTTCGAGTCCCTCATCGTGCAAGCCGGGGCCTTTTCGTCCGGGGCTCAGTCCATGGACGCCAGCTCGCCGAACGCGAACTCGCCCAGCGCTGCCTCGCAGATCCGGGGCTCTCGGACGCGGGTCTTCGAGGGGGCCTTGGCCGGGCTCCAGCGCAGCGTCCAAGATGCGGCCAAGGTCCAGCGCAGCTGGCTCGATCTCGCCGCGCTGTCCGCCGATGCCGAGCTCGGTCCCCGCGCCCGTCAGGCGCTGGCTCAGTCGTTGATGGAGGCTCTTGGGGACCCCTCGGGCACCGCCGCGAGCTCCTCCACGGTGATTTACGCGGCCGAGAGCGCACTCAAGGCCCTCCGGGAGGCCCGCCTTGATGCGGAGGCCCAGGTCTTCCGCGGGGCTCTCCGGGAAGTCGCCCAGGCGGCCGATCACCCCTTACGACACCGCTTTAGGGCCCCGGACTGGCCCCCTATCCCTGCGTCTCCGCCGCGGGATTTGGAGCGTGTCGACCCCGTCAGGCCCCCAGTCTTCTTATTTCGGTAGATTGGAATCCGGGTGGATCCGCCTATTCTTGGACGAATCAGCATCAGGGCTTCCGATCCCCGCGTCGATGAGGACGATGAGCGCAGTTATGGCACTAAATTCCAGAGCAAAGGCGGGCGGCCTCCGCCCCGCGGAGCCCGACGAGGCACGCAAAACGCCCATCCGCCGTGAAGAGCTGAGTGTCCACGTGGATCCTCGGGGGCAGATTGCGGAGCAGTTCCGCAGCCTCCGGAACTCGGTCCACGCCATGAACCCTGACGGCGCGTCCCACACGCTCGTCATGACCAGTGCCCTCCGGGGCGAAGGCAAGACGGTCGGCACGCTCAACCTGGCCCTGGCCCTCGCCGAGCTCCCGGGCATGCAGGTGCTCGTGCTCGACGCCGATCTCCACAGCCCGTCCGTCGAGGGCTACCTTGGCCTGCCCCGCCGGCAAGGCTTGACCGAGGTGCTCGGCGGCGGTCTTTCGATCGGCGCTGCCATCCGTCAGACCTCCATCAACGGAGTCTCCGTGATGGGGGCGGGTGCGCTCCCGCGTAACCCTTCGGAGCTGATCGGATCCGAGCGCATGCGCACGGTGCTGAATGCTCTGCGCCAACGCTTCACCTACGTCATCATCGACACGCCCCAGGCGATGACGATCTCGGACGCGAGTCTCCTCGGCGCCATGGCCGACGGCATCCTCGTGGTCGTTCGCTTGAACGAAACTCCGCGCCACTACGTCGAGCAGACGATCAACGCCCTCGAAGGGCTCGGCGGCAACGTCCTCGGAACGTGCCTGACGGGCGCGAACCTCGAGGACACCGCGCAGGGCTATAGCTCGCGCTGAGCCGGCCTGCAGCTGACCCCCAAAAGGGAGGCCGGAAAGGGAGGCCCGAAAGGAAGACTCAGAATGGCAGCTCAAGCTGCGACGTAGGCGTCGCAGGTTTGGGCTGAGGCTCCGCCTCAAGCGGGGCCGGATCGATGAGCTCTTCTGGTCGGACGCGCAGCTTTGTGCCTTCCCGCGCGGATCGAATCAACCTGCCGAGGTTGCTCGCCTCCCAGTGCAGCGCCGCTTCGTACTCGGGCCAGCTCGCTTCGCGGCGGCGGAACTTGGGGCCGTGGTGCACCCAGCGCCCGCTCGCGTCGCGATAGGTGTCGATGACGGCGTGCAAGATCTCGTGCTTCAGCACGAAGCGCACGAACCACTCCGGCACCGCTGGCTGGTCGAGGGCCGGATGCACGCGGACAATGCGTGCGGTGGGCTCGAAGCTTCCAAGGCGCAAGGAACGTCTCGAGCGGCTTGGTGTGCGACGTCCCCATGAGATGCGAGGGCGCTGGAGCTCGGTGTTCGGCTCGAAGTCGCGCTCGAACTCCGTGCGGAACAGGGTCTCGGCCAGCGCATCGAGGTTGTGCACCTCGCCGACGCCGGAGAGGCTGACCCTGCGCGCCGGTGCGGGCAGGCTCGTGATCTCGCGGTGAATCCACTCGTCGAGGATCGGGCCCGCTTTGGTCGCGCGTCGGCCCGCGCGTAGCCAAGTCGCCAGCGCATCGCGCACGTCCTCGGGCGCCGCCTCGAAGCGGCGGTGGAGTCGAAGCTCCCACCCTTGAATCGGTGGGCCGGTGCGCGCCTTGCCCTGACTGCGCCGGGGGGCACGAAGCGCGCGAGCCTGGACCGGAGCCGTTCTCGATCGTCCGTAAAGAACGCGGATCGGGAAGTCAAAGCGCCCCTCAAGGAAGACCTCCCATTCAGAGGCCGACCATTCGTGGTCCCGGCTAGGGGAATCGCTTGGCTGCCTCCCTTCCATACGTTGGATTAGAGCATTTGCGCGCCACGCAGCCGAAAGGCAAATCCGGAGGTGGCGGGGAAGAGTTCAGCGGTGGGGCCGCCGTCGAGCGCCAAGGGAGCCTCCGTAAACCACTTACCGATGGTTAGCTTGCCAGCGCGATTCGCCCTCGGTCTCTTCATCTCCCTTGCCGCAAACGGGCACTTGGCTCGCTTCCGGACCTGCGCGCGTTCGTCGCGGGCGCGCCGCTCGACTACGGAGCGTGGTGCAAAGGGCCCCAGCCCTTCGCTGCGAACGCGAAGCGCTCGTTCGCCTACAGAGGCCCGGCTTCCGATGGGGTGCCGACGTGGTCCATGCGGTGAAACGACTTCAGCCGGCTGCCGAGCGTTTCAAGGATGCCCACGTCCCCGGCGTGCAGGTCCACGTGCACGTCGGCGATGACCTGCCGCTTCTTTCCGCGGGCCTCTTGGAACGTCACCTTGCGCACGAGCGTATCGTCGTGCCGGCTGAGGGGTTCAGGCGCGTCGAGCTCCATCACGCCCGCTGCTGTGAGCCGTCGGCGTTTGGGGACCGTGCGCCGCCAACGACGCTCCTTCGTCTTGCTCGAGCGCTTTGCGCCCCAGATCGCCAAACCCGACAGAACGGCGGCGACCGCCAAGAACTGGGGCAGCCCCGAGCCCGCGACGTAAACGATGCCCCCGATGGAGATCGGAATCAGCATGGCGGCTAAGCCGATCATCCCCTGGTGCGTGTCATCGTCCATCTCCCAGGAGGACTTTCTCGCCGCTCTCTCGCGACGCTCACGTCTTCGATTCAGCCGCTGCGATCTCAACGATGAGCTTCTCGTCCTAAGGCTTGCAGCCATGAACTCATTCGATTCCGCCACCCGGCGAAGCGCATCTTCCATCGTGTTCGAGGGAACGACGAGGATCGTCCGGCGCGAGCGGAGGTCGTAGTCGGACCAGGGCAGCGGCGCTCCACAGAAGCGGCAGTACTCGCTCTTGCGCGATGTCGGCGCAGCGCCGCACTGGACGCAGTTGGGGAAGTCTTGGGCCATAGGGCGGGGAACTGTCGTACGCGTACCCTCCAGTGATTATTCAATCGTCCCGGCTCGGTGTGGTGGCTGAGGCCCCGGAAAGGACGAAAGCTAGCACCCATTCGGACCCACCCCCGAACGGCTAGACCGATCCCGCTATCCTCTTGGACTATGAAGCACTCCCAGGTCAGAACCATCGCAGTGACCGGCGCCACCCGCGGGCTCGGCCGCGCGCTTGTCGATGAATTCCTCTGCGCGGGCCACCGGGTGATCGCCTGCGGCCGCTCGGACGAGCGCATCGAGTCGCTCCGGCGGACGGCTCTTTCGGATCGACTCCTTGCGAGCACCGTGGACGTGCGCGACGCAGCCGCCGTCCGACGCTGGGGAGAATCAGCGCTCGAAGCCGGATTCGATCCTGACCTTGTGATCGCGAACGCGGGCGTCGTCAACGCCCCGGCGCCTCTATGGGAAGTCCCACCCGATGAGATCGCGGAGGTCATGGCGGTCAACGTGCTCGGGGCGGCGGGCACCGTCCGCGCCTTTGCGCCTCGCATGGTCGAGAAGGGCGAGGGCGTGCTCGCCCTTCTCTCATCGGGCTGGGGCCGCTCGACCGCCCCTGAGGTCGCGCCCTACTGCGCTTCGAAGTGGGCCGTCGAAGGCCTTGCGCAATCGCTGAGCCAAGAGCTGCCCCGGGGCGTCGGCGTCTTTGCCGTCAATCCCGGAGTGATCGATACGGACATGCTGCGCCGCTGCTTTGGTGACTCCGCGGCGAGCTACGAAGGCCCGGATGCGTGGGGCAAGATCGCCGCCCCGTTCTTCCTGGGGCTGCGCCCAGGCGGCGGGACGGTGTCCGTGACCGTGGCATAGCGTCGATCCAGCGCTTCCCGCCGCGGCCCTTGCGGCGCGCCGGTGGCTGCCCCAGGGCGAAGTGAGTGGACTCCAAGCGCTCAGGCTCGTTCTATTCAGAGTCGCTATCTGCAGAGCCGTGATCCGCAGAGTCGCTCGCCGTCGAATCGACGGCTAGAGTGCCTTCCCCCTCAAGGGCCAACAGTGCCTCGGCGAACCACCGACCTACGTCGAGGGTCCCCGGCGCGTCGAAGTGAGCGCCGTTGGCCACGGTGGCCGCGGCGGTGTCGACGTACATGGCGCGCTCGTCCTGGGACGCGACGAGGCGCTGGGCGTTTGCGACGGCGGCGACGCCCGGGTTCTTGCCCTTGCCGAAGCGGGTGTTGAGCGCCATCAGCACCGGAAGCTCCGGGGCGTTGAGGTCGCGCCGGAGCGCCGTGATCAGGCCTTCCATGTTGGCGGCGTAGGCTTCACTCGCGGCCGGGCCGCTGTCGCTCTCGCCCTGGATCCAGCAGAGCCCGCGCAGGCGCGGCGTCCAACCCTCCTCCCGCGCTGCGGCCAGCGCCAGCCGCGTCTCTTGAACCAGCGAGCGATAGCACGCGCCGACCTCGCCCGCTTCGGGTCGGGCCTCCGGTGCCGGACGCCAGTCGTCCTTGAGATTCGTGCCGCTGAACGCCACCTTGATGACGGCGAGCCGCGACCCAGAACGGCCCTGGGCGAGCCGCCGCACGAGCCCCATCTCTGGGCCGAAGCCCCCGTCCGCGCTCTTGAAGTTGCCGTACTGACGCCGCGCGTTCTCCTTGGGCCTCGGGGTGCCCTTGGGCTGGGGACTGAGGTCGCGCCACGCTCGTGATCCGCTGGTGGAGTCGAATTCGTCGGGAGGGGGGTCGCCGACCCGCCACCAGAAGCGCACGCCGAGGTCGGCGGAGTCAGCGGGCAGCTCAGCCGCCGGAGCGTCGAAGCCGACCGCGTTGGACTGCCCAGCGACGATCAGAACGTCGATCGTGGTCTCCGGTGGCGATGGGTCCACCGCTTGGCACGCGGTTAGGACGGCGATGCACAGGATCGAAGGTCGTGGAAAGGTCGCGCGCGTCGTTCCGTAGGTAGGCTGCATACTCTGCCAGCCTAAGGGGGCTGCCTGCCCAATGGCATTCCTACGGGGTGCTAACCTAGCTCGGTCTCCCATCCTCTCGCATCCGAACGACCTCTATGCGCTACCTCCTCCTCGTTGCCCTCGCGGTGGCGGCCGCCGGGCTCGCCTGGTTTCTCTTCTCTGACTCGACAGGGCCGAGGACAGAGTCGGGCGTCGTCGAAATAGGAGCCGCGGATAGCACGGCCGTCGAGGAGGGAGCGCAAGGAGAAGTCGATGGCGTTGGAGCCATGGCTGCCCCCGAGCGGCAGGTGGCCGCACCCGTCGCGACCAAGGCCCTGGTCTCCGACGAGGCCGCCGCCGAGCTCAACGAGGGCGAGCACCCGTTCGCCGGGAATTTCGCCGGCGTCACGGGCCGCGTCGTAGAGGCCGACGGTGCCCCGGTCCCGGGCCTTGAGGTGACGCTGATCCAGCTGTCGGCTTCTGCACTCTTCGATGAAGCCCATGTGGCCCTGCCGCTCGACTCGCTTGAGATTGGCGATGCGACTACGGATGGGGATGGGCGCTTCATGATCCAAGGCGCGCTCGGGACGGGGTTCCACGGCCTGGGCGTGGACCTTGGAGGCGCGCGTGCGACGCTCCGGTTCATCGATGAGTCCCTCAACTACTCCGAGGTCCGCGACCTGGGCGACATCAAGCTCGCCGAGTCGGCCACGGTCTTCGGCGTAGTGATCGATGACGACGGCGAACCGGTGGAGGGCGCGCGGGTTCGCCTTGCGGCGATGCCTGACGTGGTGGCCCAGTCGGGCATCCTTGAGATGCGCTCTGAGTCGATCCTCGTGGGAGAACTGGGGCCGACGGTGAGCGTGGTGGAGCCGCCGAAGTGGATCGCATCGCTGGTCGATCGCCTGCCCGTGTCCACGACGTACACGAATGCGGACGGTGAGTTCCGGATGGAAGGTGTTCCTGCGGGTCGAGTGTGCGGGGGAGTGGATCGTTTGGGATCCACCGCAACGGTGATCGCTGGCTTTGAACTTTCGGCCGGGGAGGAGCGAGATCTCGATGAGCTTGAGGTCCTCGTGGGGCGCACGGTCACCGGCAAGGTCGTGGACGCTGCGGGCAAGCCTGTCGCCGGGGTGGAAGTTTACGGAGGGGCGGTTCAGCCCCTGCTCGACGTCGGGTTCCTCCAGCCCGCCCCGGTGACGGACGCCGATGGTCGATTCACCGCAACCGGCGTCTCCGAGCTAGGCCCGGTGGTGGTGGCGGCCCGCCGTGACTCGACGGAGCCATGGGTGACGGAGGCGTCGATTCGTAGCTTGAACGGGGTCGTGCTGCGGCTCCCGAGCGCCGAGGACTTGTCGTTCGAACTTGTGGACAAGGCGACCGGAGAGGCGTTGGAAGGCGCCGAGGTCACGGCGACCCCGGTGGGAACCGACGAGGACTACGGCTTGGCGAGCGTCTTCGAGCGCGCACGCAGGGGCCGTGGCAAGGTCAAGACGGCGAGCGCACACGGCGGGGGCCTCTATTCCATCAAGGCCCTTTCGATGGGACGCTGGCGCGTGAGCGCGAGGGTGCCCGGCTACGCAACGCTCGATCGATCCATCGTGCACAGCGGCGCGGGGGAGACGCTCCGCCTGGAGATCAAGCGGGGCGAGACTCGGTATCTTCGGGTCGTCGACGCGGACTCCGGTGAGCCGGTGGTCGGAGCCCACGTTGCCGTGCTGAACATCGACGGGCCGAGCTTCAATTCGGTCGCGTCGGCCTGGACCGACGACAACGGTCTAGCCGTTGTCGGTCCAATCGTGCCCCCGAGCGAGAAGGACCCCATGGGGGGATTTGTCTCGGTCAGGACCCAGCATTGGATCTGTCAGCACCCGAGCTACGGGCGCGTTGACGTTCCCGATGCTCTCCTCGGAGGGCTCATGGGCGCTGATCGTTCCTCGCCCCAGCAAGTTGGCACCGGGAGTGGGCCTGCAGGCGTGGATCCGTCCAACCCCTTCGAGTTCAAGATCGCACGATCCGTTGCGGTGTCAGGTCGTGTGACCTGGGCGGGGAAGCCGCCCGGCGCACCCTACATGGTGCTCTTCAACCACTCCGCTGACCTGTCGACGACTTTGCCGCGACTCGCAGTGACGGATCCCGACGGCTTCTACTCGCTCAAGGGCCTGGCCAGGTCGACCTACAGCCTCGAGCTGATGCCGCGCTTCGAGACGCGTGATCCCATGGGGTTTCTCCCGAAGTTGGGCGGGACGCGACCGCTCTACAGGGAGCGGGTGGACGTGGGGGGGGCGGACGGGCAGGTCTTCGACGTCGACCTTGCGGGGGACGGCCAAGCCAAGAAAGGCTGGATCGAGGGGGTCGTCAGCCTGGATGGAGTGCCGATCGCGGATGCCAAGGTGCAGATCGGCCACGGAGGAGAGGAAGTTTGCCGTACCGACGCAGCGGGGCGCTTTCGAACCGGCGAGCTCGAGGCCAAGCAGCTTCACGTGATCATCTCTGGGGTCGATCCAAGCGCGGTTGATGACGATGGTGAGGAGGTCACCTACTACAACAACTACCAAACCGTGAGGTCTGGCGCCGCGACCGTCGTCGAGGTGGACGTCACGTTCCGTGAGCTCCTCGTGGAAGTTGTTCGGGACGAAGATTCGCGTCCGATCGTAGGAGCCCGGGTCACCGCAGATATGGGCGGCACGGCGCGCACGGGCCAGGAGGGCATCGCCAAGCTGCGCATCCGACAGAATCGGCATCAAGCCATGGACTCTGGCACACTGACGCACTTCGGCTCGTCGATTCGGATCGATGCAGCGGGATTCGCGCGGAAGAACGTCGACGAAGACCCGTCCCAGTCGACGCTCAAGGTACGCCTGTTTCGGCCGGTGCCCTGCGCCGGCACCGTGGTGCTCCCCGACGACTGGAGCCAGAGGAACTCCGGCGAGGAGTGGCTCTACGTGAGTGACGATGGAGCCAACCTCTTTGGTGATCATTGGATCAAGGTCGACCTGCAGACCAGGCGGTTTGAGACCAACGATCTTCCGCCTGGGAAGTACCAAGCGGCGCTCGGCAGTCCCCTCGGCCGAATGGTCACCGCCGAATTCGAGCTTCCGCCCGGCGGCGACCAGGACCTCGTCCTGACGCTCACCGAGGAGTAGCGCTCGCACTCTGAAACGGCACGTGACATCCCTGTGACCGCCATCGTGCGTCCGTGTTTGGAATGGTCGGGATCTTGGGCGATGCTACTGGCATGCAGATCCAAGAAGCCGATGCACCCAAGAACACAATGCGCCTAGAGACCTTCGTCGAGGACACCGTCTTCGCGAGCAAGGTCGAGGTTCAGCTCACGATCCGGTCCTCCTCCAGCGTTCGCTCGGCCGAAGCGTCACGCGCCGTGGCAGAGATCGCCGAGTTCCTCAGCGCGGCCGGAGAGCTCGGGATTGCCGAGGACCAGGTGGAGATCCATGCGGCGACCGTCGCCGAAGGCAAAGGCATCTTCGGCCGCGGCTCGACCGCCAGCTTCGCGCTCACCGTGCGGGACGTCCCCACCGACAAGCTGGTGGGACTCCTGCAGACCGCGACTCGCATGCCACACACAACGCACCACGGTACGCGCTGGTGCTTCGACGTCCCCGAGGACGTGAAGGTCGACCTCCTGCGCCGTGTCAGCGCCAAGGCCAAGCAGCGAGCGGACGTAGCCGCGGAAGCCCTCGGCGTGAAGGTCACCGGGGTCATGGACTGCCAGCTCAACGTCGGCGATGAGCACGGCGGGCACATGATGAACGGCGCTCCTTCGGCCGCCCCTAAGATGAGATCGGCCTCCGGCGGGGGAGGCCTCGGGGAAGTCGGCGGTATCGAGCTGGTGAAGCGAATCGACGTTCGCGCGACGGCTCAGGTGACGTTCCGCTTGGGGAGCTGAGCGGCTCCTCTTCCCATGGGAACTCGGGCAGCGCGCAGGGGCACCCGCCATGGAGGGGACGGACAGGGACACCGACCCCAGCTGCGCTGCGGCATCGAACGTCACGGACGCGGCGTCCGTGACGTTCGAGGAATAGGTTGGTTGCCGGGCGCGTGCCCCTTCTATCCCGCGGGTCATTTTGCGAGCGGGGCGAAGCGCATCTCGTTGATCTCGATCACCTGGCTATCCACCTCCTCGGCGGAGAGGAACGCCTTGAGTGCGGCTTGGTAATCGGGGGAGAGCATTTCGAAGGACCCGTGGCTGACCCCGGTGACGTCGAGGTAGACGTGGTTTGGGAATCCGGGGCGCATCTCTTCGAAGTTCTCTGGCGGTGTGCGCACGTCCATGCGCCCCGTCACGAACAGCACGAGGGCGTCGGACTTGATGGGGGAGCGGAAGTCCGCGCCAAGGTCGGGGCTTTGCACTGCTTTGTGGAGCAGGTCTCCGAACGGCGCGTTGATCGTGTCGCCCAGGAGGTTCGCGGCGTCGTTGGCTTCGCGCTTGATCTGTGCCAGGCGGTCGGGCGACGCGCCCGACGCCATGTCCATCATGACGGTCATCATGGACCACACCTCGCCGCGGCGGCTTCCCACCGCAGCGTTTCCTAGCGCGCTCCAGTCGCCCTGGGACATGGCGTAGAGGTCGGCGGGGATAGAGCTGATGCCGCGCACGTCGCCCATCGCGTTGCTGAGTTCGCGCTTGAGGTCGAAGGAACCCAGAGTGATGCTCAGGTCCTCGCCTTCGTGGTCGACCTCGACCGTGACAGGCTCTTCGTCGAGCTGCTCAATCAGGCTCCGCGTCAGCGCCACGAGGTCGGGAATCTGTTCGCCGAGCTTGTCGTCAGCCGCCACCATCTTGGAGAGGTTCTCAAGGTGCCGCTGCACGGTGCTCGGGAGCTTGAACGAATGGTCGGGCCCTTCGACTTTGGTCAGCACCGCGCGCTCGACGTGCGCGGAGTGATCGCGCAGGTAGGCGAGCCCGAGGTGGCTTCCGTAGCTGCCTCCCCAAAGGGTGATCTTGTCCAGACCGAGGGCAAGGCGGACGTCCTCAATGTCGGCGGCGCTCTCCCTCGTGTTGAAGGCCGCGAGGTCTACGCCCTTCTCCTGCCAGTACTCGAACCCCTTCGACGCAGCGGCCGCGAAGGCACGCTCTTCGGCGGCTTGGGTCAACGCCTCGTCGAGGGGGAGTTCGTAGGAGAGGTCGGGCCCTTCGCTGAGATTCGGTACCGAGAGACCGGTGCCCCTCTGGTCGAGTGCGATCACGTCGCAGTAGTCGAGCACCGAGAGGAGCGGGTGCTTCGCGAAGAAAGCGCCGTACTCCGTGCCGGACCCACCGGGTCCGCCCACCAGGTACACCATCGGCGGCAGCGGATTTTTGTTCTCGGTTTTGTAGACGACGAACGCGATCTCGACGGTGCCGTCGGTCTCTTGATCGCGCCGCTCGGGAACGGTGATGCGCCCGAGCCGGCCGGGCAGCTCTTTCATGCCTGCCCGTGTCCGGTAGCTGCCGGCGAAGGGCTCGGTGTCCCAGCGGACCGCAGGGGCCTCTTGCGTCTCGGCCTGTGGGGGAGGGAAGTAGGGGGCAAAGCTAAGGAGCAGTGGAACTAGCATGGACAGAACGGGTCTAAGGAAGAGGAGGTTGGAAAGGGGAGCTGGGTGGCGGCTTAGGGCTGGCCGGGGGGGCGCACGAGTGCGCTTGCCCAAGTGCCCGCGTAGGCGATGGCGGGCATCGCGATCGCGGTGATCGCGAGGGTGGACCAGGGCATCGCAAATTCCAGCGACGCTCCGGAGAGCTTGAGAAGACCGGCCATGGGCACGAGGCCCGCGGGGATCGCTAGAACGCAGCCGAGGAGCGCCAGGTAAGCCGCGCGGCTCGCAGCGTGCTGGCGCAGGACGCCGGGCGCGGCACCGACCGTGCGCAGGATCTTCGAGTCCGCCGCGGACTCGATGCTCGATAGGGTCGTGGCCACGAAGACCACGACGAGGCCCGTCAAGATGCAGATGCCTAGCACGACGCGAACGAAGCCTGCGATGCCGCCGTCGGAGGGCGGTCCAACCGTGACGGACGTGCCCCGGAACGCGCTCGCGATTTCGACCGCGTGCTCGCCCAGCTCCGGCGTGACTTCCGAGGGCAGCTCCACGATCCAGGAGATACGCTCGACGCCGCCAAGCGTCTTCTTGTCGATCCGGTACGTGCCTTCGAGTCCGAGGTCGGTGCTCATGGCGACCGCGGCGGCTTCGGCGCTCGTTCCCACGACCCGCAGTTCGTTCTGGGTCAGGGCTGGCATGCGCGCTGCCATCAGTTGGTTGACGCTGGCGGAGAGCGCGCCGAGGAGCACGCTGATCGACATGCCCGCGATGACCGCTGTGACGACGGGGCCGTTGCGCGCGCGGAAACGCCCCGCGTCGCGCACGGCGAGGCGCCAGGGAACGGGCAGCCTGCCGGCGGCGCCCGCGACGAGCTCCAGGATCCAGGGGCTCAAGGTCCCAAGCCCAAGGACGAGGATGATCGCTCCGCCGAGAATGAAGAGACCCGAGGCGTCGCTCTCGAGCAACGCTCCTCCTACGACGCAAAGGGATCCGGCGGCTGCTAGCCCGAGGCCCGCGCGGAAGAAGCCGCGGGAGCCCGCGGGGATCGGGCGCTGCCCGCTCAGCGCGGTGCGAATGGGGAGGCGGACGGCGCTGCGCGCGGGGATCCACGCGGAGAGGACGGCTGACAGGACGCCCAGGCTGAACGCGAGCGCCAAGAAGCTGAAGGGGATCTCCAGCGCGCCCACGTCGCGGCCCGTCCAGTCGTTGAGCCACGGGTGCATGCCGTGGGCAACGGCGGCGCCAAGGGCCAGTCCGATCAAGCTTCCCACCGCGGCGAGCGCCGCCGTTGAGAGCAGTAGCGCTCTGACCATCGCTGTCTGGGGGGCGCCGTTGGAACCGAGAAGGCCCAGCTCCCGCTGGCGCCTGCGCATGCCGACCGCGATGGCGGCGCCGATCACAAGCGAGGCCTCGAAGAATCCGAATCCGCCGCACACGAGCACGATGAGCGCTTCGAAGCCGTCAGTCGCCCCCGTCTCGCTGCGGCGATGGATCGCCGCGCCTTCTTGGGACCATCCATCGATGGAGGGCTGGATCAGCTCAGGCTCGATGTTGAAGAGGAGCGAGCGACCAGCCCCTGGGGAGGGTAGTCCGGGGGCCTTGACGGCCACGGGCAGCTGGAGGTCCTCGGGCACGGTGGCGACGCCCGTGATGAGGCTCGGCTCTCCGTCCACGTCGACGAACTCGCCCAGCTCGCGGTGGAGCGCTCCGAGAAGACGCGATGAGAGTGCCACTTCTCCGGCGATCTTCGGGGCGCGCCCCTCCGTGATGTGGACCATGGTGCTTGCGAGTCCCTCTGGCGCGAGGGAGCTCGGCGCGAGGCTGAACGAGCGGGCCCGTAGGCGCTGGCCTGGTCGCTCGACGACGGCGATGCCGGTGTAGACCTCCTCGGCGACCGCGCCCTCCGGGAGCGACGCCCGCGCCTTCTCGACGCTGTCGCCCGCGGAGATGCCGTCGACCCGGAGTGTGGCGCGCCCCATGGCTCCGTGGCGCTGGTCCTCCACGGTACGCCGTACGGTCGAAACGAACGCGCTGCCGCCGACCATGGCGGCGGTGGGGACCGCGACGAGCAGGACGACGAGGAGCGACCGCGTGAGGTTGCGGGCGACGTGACGCCGCTCGACCCGAAGGAGCGGCATGAGTGCGTTCAGACGCTTCACGAGGCGGACACCATGTCTGAGGGAACGGCGCCCGTTTCGTCCACGAGGAGGCCGTCACGGAGGAACAGGATCCGGTCCGCCCAAGCGGCGTGGGATGCGTCGTGGGTCACGAGGATTGTCGTGCGTCCGTCGTCGCACTGCTTGCGCATCAAGCGCATGACGAGGTCGCCAGTGATGGTGTCGAGCGCGCCGGTGGGCTCGTCCGCCAGGAGCAGCTGGCGCGGCCCCACGAAGGCCCGGGCGATCGCGACGCGCTGCCGTTCTCCACCTGAAAGGTCGTCGGGGAACCGCGCGCCGAGCTCGTCCAGCTCGACGGCTGCCAGCGCGGACTGCGCCTCTTCGCGGGCCGCACGCGGACGAACGCCGTCGAGCTCTAGCGGGAGGGCGACATTCTCCACAGCGGTGAGGCCGGGAAGCAGGTTGAAGTCCTGGAACACGTACCCGATGACCTGGCGGCGAAGCTCCGCGAGCCGCGTCGCGCCAATCGTGCGCAGGTCTTGGCCTTGAACGCAGACGGTGCCTTCCGTCGGTTGGTCTAGGGCGCCACTGAGTCCGAGCATGGTGGACTTCCCGGAACCCGAAGGCCCCATGACGGCGACGAACTCGCCGGGCTGAACGTCGATGCTGATGGGCCCGAGGGCGCGAACGGCCAACGATCCTTGGCCGTGGACGCGGGTGGCTCCGTTCAACTGGAGGATGGGGGAAGAGCTCAACGCTTCGTCCTCCGGGCGAGGTGAGCCTCGCACAGGTCGAGCCACTTGACCTCGGCTTCCGCCTTGAGGATGAGTGCCTCCACTAGCAGCAACCACGGCAGCTCGGCGTCGGGGTCTGCCTTGCGCTTGTGGCGCGTGAGCTCTTGGATGCGCTCCATGGTGGCGGTGCGCTGGGTGGTTAGGATGTCGCTGATGTCCGCCTCGTCGGTGGCGACGGCGAGCAGCACCTTGATCGCGAGTTCATCGCGGATCGGTGGATCGGCGGCCACTGGTTCGCCATACCAACCACCCAAAGCGTCTCGGCCAGCCTGGGTGATCTGCCAGGTCTGGCGCGTGCTGTCGTCCACGGGGCCGGTCTCCACGAGCCCGTCGCGCTCGAGGCGGTTCAGGGTCTGGTAGACCTGGCCCACGTTCAGCGGCCAGGTCCCGGAGGTGGTTTCCTCGAAGGCTGATTTCAGCCCGTAGCCATGGGTGGGCTCTTGGGAGAGGATCGCTAGGAGGCTGTTTTTGACGGTCATGGGGCTCAGGTGGGGGCTTGGCTGGTGGTGACGGGGCCAATTACGGAGTATGCATACTGAGTATTTCCGTCCTTCTGGAATTCCCGAGCTGGGCCCCTTCGGTGGGCATAGGTCGGCGCAAATCCCGTTTCTTGAGCAGGCTACGGGCGGCCGAGACACAGGAAGTCCTTCGCATGCTGCGCGCATGCCTAAGCAGCTTCGTGTGCTGTCCTTAGGCGGCCCATGGGGGTGGCCAAGCCCAGCGAAGGGGACCAGCTTCGTCGAGTCTCACTTGGGGCATGGCCGAGGAGCCCCCCGGGTATTCCTTCGGAGCGACGTGATGGGATTCCGATGTCT
>CALHGQ010000013.1 GCA_938030175.1 uncultured bacterium
CCCTTCGGGGCTGCTGATGTGTTCGGTGAGTGGCGACAATCACTGCGGTACCGTACCGCTCACCTTCGCGTACATCATCTGATCCAGCAGCACGTCGTCTTTGGTCACGCTGTTCCGCAGCCGACCTTCAAAGACGAAGCCGGCCTTTTCCAGGACGCGGTTCGATGCGCCGTTGGATGAGAACGGCGCGGCGAAGAGGCGCGCCAGGTCGGTTGTCGCGAGAAGGCGGTCACTGAACGCGGTCACGACCTCCGTCATGAGGCCGCGGCCCCAGCGCTCCTCGCCCAGCCAGTATCCGATCTCGGCGGAACGGCGGTGCACATCTTCTTGCCGGTGTGCCGCAATGCCACCCACGGCTTCACCGTCATGCTCGATCGCAAGGGAGCCAGGCTCACCCCTCTTGGCGAGGAGGTCGAGGTAGTCGCGAGCGTTCTCGATCGTGTAGGGAAACGGGAAGTGGTCGCGCAGCTGGATCGACACCTTCCTGTTGTTTGCGTGGCGCGCCATGGATTCCGCATCCTCGACGCGCCACCGCCTGATGAGGCAGCGCGCGGTCTGGAGCTGGTCTATCACTGGAGGACGCCTCCTAGGTCGCCGGAGGCGATGCCCCCATGGACCATCGTGATGGTCTGCGAACGCGAAGTAGCGGCGAGCGAAACAGAGAGCGCAGCAAGCGAGATTGTTTTGCGAAGCATGGGTCGAGCGTAGGCGACGCTCGTCATCGCCGCCACCGGCAGAACAGTACCGGAGTGAGTGGCGACAATCACTCCGGTACTGTTCTGCCGTTCACGTAGACGCCTGACCGGTTCTTGTCCACGGTGACGCCGTCCTTGGCGTACCAGGTCACCTGACCGTTGAGAACACCGTCCTTGTACTGGGCTTCCCGCAGCTTCGTGCCGTCCTTGCGGAAGGAGAGCCAGGTGCCCGTGCGCATGCCGCGCTCATAGGAGCCGCTGTCCTGGAGGCTGCCATTGCGATGGAACGTCTTCCAAGGCCCGGACTGGGTGCCGTCTTGGAAGCTTCCAACGCCCGTGCAGCCGTCCTCATACTTCTGGGTCCAGGGACCGTCCTCGAGGCCGTTCTTGTAGCTGCCGCGGCTGATCTCCTCGCCGCCATCGTCGTAGAAGACGAACTCACCGTGCTTCACCCATTCGCCGTCGCGGAACACCTCGCTGCCTTGGACGGAGACAAGGCCGGCCCGGCCCTCCCTCGACATCGGACGGGAGGTCCCCTCTGGAACGTTCGGCCCGCAGGACAGGCTCCAGCAGAACATTCCCGCGCCCAAGGCCGCAGCGAGCGCCAGTGACCGTGCCGACTTGCGCCGAGGGCCCTTCACTAAAAGCGGGTGAACCAGGGCATCAGGTGCCTTCCCGGGCACGCCGTCTCTTTCCACGCCTTGTGGGGGCGGACATTCTTGCGGGGGATGCGCAGCTTGTTCTGAAGTTCGAGCACGAGCTTGTCGAGGCTGCCTAGCGCGGCCTTCGTCGGATGCTCGGTCTCGAAGTTGCCGAGGAGGCAGATCCCCACGTTGCCGCGGTTCTTGCTGCTGTCACCCGCGTGGGCGCCCTGCCACTTCAGCCGGCGTCCTTCGATGACTCGTCCGGCTCGGTCGATCAGGTAGTGGTAGCCGATGTCCGCGTAGTTCTCAACGTCGACGTGCTGGCGCTGGATGCGCAGCACGACGTCGAGGCTGTCGGAGAGTTTGTTCGTCGTGGGTGCAAACACGGAGTGGTGCACGGTGATCCACTTCCACTCCGCCGTCGACGGCTTCATGTTGCCCGCGTCGGCACGCGTAGCGCTCCAAGCTGAGCGCGGAACCAGCCCACCGATCGGAACGTTGGGCGCAGTGCGGGCTGAGG
The DNA here is from genome assembly GCA_938030175.1 of uncultured bacterium. Classification (GTDB taxonomy): domain Bacteria; phylum Planctomycetota; class UBA1135; order UBA1135; genus Saltatorellus. The sequence goes on from CALHGQ010000013.1 coordinate 1,860, forward strand.
CCGCGGTGGCTGACCCCTCCACACCGCGCAGGATGGCCCGCGCGTTACGGAGTCCCGTTGCGGCTCGGCTGCGCTGGTCGCCCGTGGCTCCCGGCGTCGCGCGGACCGCTTCGAAGCCTTCGATCGACGCGTCGCGCCGGAACGCGACGATGTTGGCGGCTTCGGTTCCGCGACTGCCAGCCTGTCCCGCCTGGGCGAAGCGTAGCTGTCCCTCCGCGAGCTGGAGCTGGCCTTCGGTGAGCCAGAAATCTGACGGCTCGGCGCCCGAGACGGACGCGCCGTGGAGCCAACGTTCGATCGCGTCGAGCTTGCCCCACGAGTGGGGCTGGGTCGCCCACGAGGGCGCCCGATCCGACCCACCTCGATCGTGGGGCGTGGGGGCGGCGATAAAGTCACCGCCGCGAACGGGTGCCGGCCGAGTGCGCGAGTGATTCGCACAGCCGGGGGCTAAGATTAACACGATAAGAACGCAGGAGTAGATCGAGACCCAGGACGGGCTGCGGCCCATCTTGGTTCGATTTCCAACGCCGTCCGTGGGGACGCCCCCTGCGCGAAACACTCGAAGCATGGCCATGGGATACCGAAAGGGGCCACCTAGGTTCAACGTCGGGCGCGGGTCTCTTGGACAATCCTTGGAGGAACGTCCATTTGGTGCCATGTTGAGGTCATGAACCCGTCCTTTCTTGCCCTTGTCCTCCCCGTCCTTGGGGCCACCAGCCCCTCTCAGAGAGGCCCACTTCTGGACCAGGGCGTGAATCCCGGGACCTTCCTAGCCTCGGCTGGCCATGGGGCGGCGCAGTCAGACGCGGAGGAGGAAGAAGCCCTCATCGCGGCGGAGCGCGCTGAGGCGGACCTCCTGCGGCGCCGCGGGAACTACGTCGACGCCCTGGGCATCACGGATGACCTCCTCGATGAAGACGAGGAGGATGCCGAGACCCTCGCCGTGCGGGCGCGCATCCGATTGGATCGAGGCGAGCTGGTCCGCGCCGAGGAAACGGCCCTCGAGGCGTTGGCGGCCGCTCAGGATGTTTCGGCTCGCGCCAGCGCCGCGCGCGTGCTCAGCACCATCATGATTCGACGCGGCAGGGCGGATGAGGTCGAGCCGGTCCTTGAGGCAGCTCAGTTCGCCGACGGCAAAGGCGGGCAGGCCTTTTTGATGCCGGATTCCGACGCCCGCGACGCGTGGATGTACGTACAGATCCGCGACGCGCTCGGCGACCGTGAGGGGGCGGAGCGGCTTGCCCGGACCGGCGCGGGGACCAACCCTGACCCATCCGACTGGCGCGGACTGCTCGCCAAGGCAAAGTGCCAGCGGCGCGCGGGGATGCTCCCCGCCGCGTCCCAGAGTCTCATCGCGGCTGACAAGGCTGCGTCCAAAGAAGGCGGGTCGGAGCCTGACATCCTGGTGGAGCTCGCGTCGCTCTACTTCGAAAGTGAGCGCGAGATCGAAGCGCCGGGCAAACGTTCGGCTGGCAACCTTCTGCGCGAGTCCCTTGAGATCCACAAGACCCACGAGGACGCGCTGCTCATGCAGTTCAAGCTGCACCGGTTCAATCGCCGCCGCGTCAGCAAATCCCCGGGCCAGATCCTCGGCGAGATCTACGCCGCGAACCCCAAGTCCATTCGCGGGCTCGTGGCGGGGGCCTCCGCAGATCTCGATGACGGCAAGCTGATGTCCGTGCGCGAGACGCTGGGTCGCCTCGACAAGCTCGCGCCAGGGCGGCGAGACGTGCGAGTCATGCACGCGGCCCTCAGCTGGGTGGAGAACGAGCGGGATGAGACCGCGGACATTCTGGAGGACCTGCTGAAGAACGCGCCGCTGGACTCCATTCCCGAGCGTACGCTTGGCATGCACCTCAGTGAGCTCTACCGATTCGCGGAGTCGCTGGACTTCCTGCAGGGGGCGGTCCAACGGGACCCCTACGACTTCGAAGCGTGGACGGCGCTTGGGAAGTCGCTGGCGAACACCGGGGACGACGAGGGAGCGCGCGAGGCCTTGAAGCAGGCGGACGAGGCCGCACGGGGCCGCCGCGACGCCTTCCGATCCAATCTCACGCTGGTCCTGGACCGCATGCAGCGCGCGCACCGGACCGAGTCGAAGGGCGCATTGAGCTTCAGCTGGCAGCCGGATGCCGCTGAGGTCCTCGGGGCCTACCTCGTGCCGTACTACACCCAGGCCCGGGAGGAACTCGCCAAGCGCTACGGCCACACCCCAGGCCCGACGACGATCGCCGTGTTTCGCAAGCACGAGGACTTCTCGGTGCGCTCCGTGGGGTTCGCGGGCTTTCCAGCGCTCGGGGTTTGCTTCGGGCCGGTGGTGACCGCGGTCTCACCCCTTTCCCGTCTCCGCGGGAGCTTCTCGTGGGCGCGAACGGGATTCCATGAATTTAGCCACGTCATTCACCTGGGCCTCTCCAACAACCGTTGCCCGCGCTGGATCACGGAAGGGCTAGCGACTTGGGAGGAGGTCGAGCGCAACCCGACGTGGAGTCGCAACATGCGCCGGGACCTCGTCGACGCCTACGCGAACAAGAACCTGATTCCGCTCCGCGAACTCAACCGCGCGTTCCGCGGGCCGCGCATTCTCTTTGGCTACTACCAAGGTGGGCTGCTGTGCGAGATGCTGATCGACGAGCACGGCTTCCCCCCGATGATCAAGCTGCTGCGCGCGTTCGACCTCGGCGCTGATCTCGACCAGGCGTTCAAGTCGGTCTTCGACACGACTCCCGAGGAGGTCGACGTGAAGTTCGATGCGTTCGTCCAGAACAAGATCAAGGACCTGCACATCGAGCCCCGCTGGAGCCCGGTACGCGTCCGACGCTTGCAGCTGCGGACGTCGCCCGAGCCTCCCACCAACCCGAGTGCTCGCATGCAGTGGGAAGACGACTGGTCCACCATCGCGTCCGGGTCGTGGCAGCAGGGGCGGCGCGTCGATGCCGAAGGGGCGCTCAGCATTCTTCGCAACGCGGACGCCGAGCCCTTGCGCGCGGTCTTCCTCGCGGCCGAGATGGCGGCGGCGCGCTCCGACCTTGGCCTGGCCAAGCGACTGTGGGAGGAAGCCGTGGCCCGCGACGGTATGGACTACCGTGCCCTGATTGCGCTCTCGCAGCTCTACCTGACGGGGACGGACGGCGACGGCGAGCCCGACTTCGCACGGGCCGAGGCGACCCTGCTTCGGGCCGTCGAGGCCTTCCCCGGATTCGACGACGGCGCGCGATCCGCCGAGCGCATGCTCGTGGACCTCTACCGCCTCCAAGAGAAAGACGACGAGTCCATGCGCTGGCTGGAGAAGTGGACCCTTTGGAATGCGGGCGAATACGACGCTCGCATGGAGGTCGCCGCGTGGCACGTGGAGCAAGGCCGCGATGGGCGCGCGGCGGAGCTGTACGCAGAGGCCAACGAGGTCGATATGTTCCGTCGCGATCTGCACATCGCCTGGGCGGAGACGCTTGAACGACTGGAGCGGTACGAAGAGGCGGCCCGCGAATACGGTGTCGCCCTGAAGGTGCCGGCCAAGCTGGACCCCGACCACGTGGTGTTCACGGGGCCCGCCGATCAGCTTCCGCAGGGGGTCGATCCCCGGAACCTGCCCGCGAGCATCCTCGGGGATCTGCCCCAAGAGCTGCTGGAGCCGGTGCCACTTTCGGAATCTGAGGCCGCAGAACTGACGGAAGCCCTCGAACGCTGCACCGCGAAAGCGCAATAGCGGAACGGGCCGCGATCTGACCCACTAGAATGAACGAGCCGAGCGGCCCCCTCCCATCCGCACGGTCCCATCCATGACGCCTTCGCCGAACCAGCCTCTGCTTCCGAACGTACCGTTGTTCGTCGTGCTCGACGGAATCGACGGCTGCGGGAAGACCACCCAGGCGGCGCGCCTCGTGGAGGGGCTTGCGTCCTTGCGCGGTGAGGCGGCGCTGGAGCGGCCGCTGCATCTGCGTGAGCCAGGTAGCACGGTGGCGGGCGAGCGGATCCGGGCCCTGGTCCTGGATCCGGAAGTGGAGCTCGGTGGTGGATCGTTAGCGCTGCTGTTCGCCGCCGCTCGTCGAGAGACGCTCGAGCAGCTCGTGCGCCCGGCCCTCGCCGCTGGCCGCGACGTGGTCATCGAACGCTTCCACGCGTCAACCTTTGCGTATCAAGGCGGCGGGGAGGTCAGCGATGAAGAGCTGCTCTCCATGCTGCACGGCTGGGCGGGATCACCGCGCCCCACGCTCGAGGTGGTCCTGGAGATCGACCCCGAGGACTCATTCGCGCGTGCGATGGCACGGGACGGCGGCGGCAGCGACCGGTTCGAGTCCCGCGGGCTCGAGTTTCAGCAGGCCGTGGCCGCGGGCATGCGCCGATACGTGGAGCGTGCACCGCTGGCGGTGGGGATCGACGGGCGCGGCAGCGAGGACGAGGTGGCCGACCGCGTGCTGGCGGCGGTGCTCGCCAGCGCATCGACGGAGGCGGGCCGTGCCTGAGCTCGTCGAACCACTCGCTCATACGGAGATCGTCGCGGGGCTTGTGCAGTCCTCCCGCGAGGAGCGGCTGCCCCATGCGCTGCTTTTAGAGGGCTCGGAGGGCGTCGGGAAATTCCGGGCCGCACTCTGGCTGGCGGCGGCCCTGCTTTGTGAGCGGGCGGGCGACGCCCCCTGTTTGGAGTGCGGCTCGTGCAAGCGTGTGCAGTCTGATTCCCACGCGGACCTATTCATCATCGATCACCGGGCCCACGCCCAGAACGCGATCACGATTGACTTCATCGTCCCGCGTGAGCACCGCCCCAAGGACAGCTACAAGGGGTCGCCCGTCGAGGAGTTTCTCGCGCTGCGCGCCGCCGAGGGACGGGGTAAGTACATCATCGTCCGCGAGGCGGAGGCGATGCTTGAGGAAGCGCAGAACGCCTTCCTGAAGATGCTGGAGGAGCCGCGCCCGGGCGTACACCTCTTGCTTGAGACGTCGAGCGCAGGCTCGCTCCTGGCGACCGTTCGAAGCCGCGTCGTGCCCGTCAAATTCGGAGGGGTTTCCGCGCCGCAATGCGAGGAGATACTTCGTCGCCAGAAGGCCTTCGCGGGCGGAACGCCCGAGGACGCCGCGGCGATTCAGAAGCTGGTTCGCATGTCCGGGGGCTCCCCGGGGCTTGCCCTCAGGCTCCACGGGCTCAGCGCACCCGCGATGCAAGAGCTCATCGGCTCGGCGCTGGCCGGCTCGCGTTCGGCGAGCGAGGTCGCGATGGAGCTCTTTGATCTCAAGGGGCAGTTCTCCGGTAAGACAGCGGCTGCGCAGCGCCGGACGCGGGCGCGCATCGCCCTCGACATCGGGATGGAGCTCCTCACGGACCTAGAGCGCGCTCTAGCAGGCATGGACGTCGCCGAGCTGCCCCACGGGAGCGTGGCGGGACCTCTGGCGGAGTCTGGACGCTTTAGCAACGGCGCGGCAAGGCGTAGGATCAGCGCGACGTGGCTGAAGGCGCGCGAAGACCTCGGCCTCAACCTTTCACCCGAGGGGCTCGTCGATCGCGCGCTCCTTTCGATTCCCCGCTACGCCTCCCAGGGCGCGGCCCGCTAACGACCTATCCCATGGACCCGCTCCGCAAAGTCTGGAAGAAGGACAGCCGCTACCGTTTGGAGGCCTACAACTTTTTGTTCGAGGCCCTCGACAAGACGGCTCAGGCCACAGCGCGTGATGCGGAATCAGGGGCGCCCCGGCATATCTCCGGTCAGCAGCTCCTCGAGGGCATGCGCGTGCACGCGAGCCGGACCTTCGGACCCCTCGCGGCGCAAGTCTGGCGCGCGTGGGGGGTGAAGACGACCTACGACTGGGGCCACATCGTCTTCAACCTCGTCCAGAACGAGCTTCTGCGTCGCCAAGAGACGGACTCGATCGACGACTTCAAGGACGTGTATGACTTCGACGAGGCCTTTGTGGCTTCGTACGTGCCGGCGCTTCCCACCGAGCTCAGCGCGATGCCCAAGCCTCCGGCCCACGACACCCACGGAGACGGCCCCGCGCTGATCTGATGCTCGAGCGCCTGTCGAAGACCCACCGGAACATCGCCTTGGCGGCGATCGCCGTTCTGCTCGCTTGGTTTGCATGGACGGTGCGCTCCGTCCTGAACCCGCTGATCCTGGGCTACCTCCTCGCCTACATCCTGCGCCCCATGGTCCAGCGACTTCAGGATCGCGGGATGGGGCGCCGTAGCGCGGTGAACATCATCTTCGCCGCGTTCGCCCTCCTGATGCTGCTGGTGTTCGGGGCCACGTTCATCCAGGGAAGGCAATTCATTGAGAATCAGATCGTGCACGTGCAGGAGGGGGAGGACCTCTTCACGCGTGCGGAGAAGAACGTTGACCGCCTGCTGGGGGACGGGAACCGTTGGATGGACCGCACGTTCCGCAGCCAGGCCGCGGACGATCTTCGGCAGGGGGCCACTGGCCCGTCCGCCGACGGCTCAGCCCCGATGGACCAGGCAGCGGACGCGATAGAGGACGGCGAGGCTGAGCAGGAGCTCGACGATGCCCCGGGCGACGTCGACGAGCCCACTGAGGATGGCGCTTCAGAAGCAGCCACCGAGGGGTCGGACGCCGTCGCAGAAGGGCCGGATGATGGATCTGCTGAAGGACCTAGCTCAGTGTCGACTGAAGGGTCGGCTGAAGGGTCGACTCAAGAGTCGGCTCAAGTGCCGACGGAAGGGTCGGCTGGGGAGACCGAGGCGTCGCAAGCGAACGACGACCTAGCGAAGGGCGAAGTCGCCACCCAGGGCGACGAGCCATCCGAGGCGTCCGCCGAGGACGAAGGGCTGACTCTGCGCAACCTATTGAGGGCTTGGTCGGCGACGTTGGTGGGAACATCGGAAGGTGGCACCACCGGCTTGGATCGGGCCCAGGCCGTGCTCGGGTACCTACAGCGAATCTTTGGCGGGCTGATGAGCGTGCTCGCCTTCCTCACGCTCCTGCCCGTCTACACCTACTTTCTGCTGTTCGAACTCGAGCGCATCCACGAGTTCGTCCGGGCCCACGTGCCGAAGCGAGAGCGCGAACGCGTGACCCGCATCGGGCGGCGCGTTGGGGCGGTGATTGCCAACTTCTTCCGGGGCCGGCTCCTGATCTGCCTCCTGAAGGGGCTCGTGCTCGCTATTGGGCTCACGGTGCTCCAGGTCCCGTACGGCTTCCTGCTTGGGGTCATCAGCGGCTTCCTGGCGCTCGTCCCTTTTGTGGGGCCGCTCATCGGCTTCGCCCTGACGTTCCTGATGTCGCTCCAGAAGGCTAGCCCAGACGCTTCGGGGATGTGGATCTCACTTGCGTTGCTCGGCGGCGTCTTCGCCCTGGCGGAGATCGTGGAGGGCTATGTGTTCATCCCGAAGATCCTGGGCGACACCCTCGGGCTGCACCCCGTGGTCATTCTCCTGTCGGTGTTCGTCGGCGGTGCGGCCCTCGGCCTGTTCGGCTTCCTGATCGCTATTCCCCTCGCCGCCACCCTCATTATCCTCTTCAAGGAGCTGGTGATGCCCGCGCTCGCGGATTTCGCCGAGGAGGACAGCCACACGGATGACCCTGGCCTTCGTGATCCTGGCCCTGGCGAAGAGATTCCGGCGACCAAATAGGGCCGCCACTGGGGCCGCCATTGGGGCCTCAACCCGCGCATTTCGCTGTAGGAACCCGGCTTGTGGTGCCCCGGGATGAACTTCCTGGACGGGACGCTTCGATCGAGGGATCCGGATCGGTAGGTTGCCTGATGAGGGGGGCGAGCGCCCCGTTCGCCCATGGGCCCGGCGCAGCTGGCACCCGAGGGCGCTTGGACCGCTCGTCCAGACCACTCAGCCCCCGGGGCCCTGAGTTTCTGCTGATCACGATGCAACCACCGACGATGTCTCACACCAACTGGCTACTTGCCGCCGGCCTCTTGGCCGCTTCCATGGCTTCCTGCGCTTCGCCCCAGGATGTCGCCTACACCCGCGAACTCGCGAAAGAGTACGAGAACCAGGTCTTCGACCTCGAGCGCCAGCTCGCTGAGAAGAACCTTGAGCTCTCTAGCCTTCACGAGCGCTACGCCACCGAGCGGAAGTCGACCATCGTGAACGCTGGCTTCGACGGCACGATGGAAGCGCGTCTCGATGACCTCGCGTCCCTCATCGACCAGCGCGGCGGCGCCGTGAAGGACGTGGAGCGCTTCGACGTGGAGGGCGGCTACCTCCTCATGATCCAGGACAAGATCCTGTTCGACTCTGGCTCCGCGACCCTTGGGGAAAGCGGCAACCGCGCCCTCCAGGAGATCGCCGCTGAGATCGCGGCGGCTCCCCACGGCGAGGTGTTCGTCCGGGGTCACACCGACTCCGATCCCGTCCGTAAGCCCGAGACGCTGCGCCAGTTTCCCCACGGGAACCTGCAGCTCTCCGCGGCTCGCGCCGTTTCCGTGGCGGCCAACCTGATCGAGCAGTCCTCCCTTGGGGGCAAGGACGTGGTCGTCATGGGCTTTGGATCTTGGCGTCCCGTCAAGCCGAACAGCTCGGCCGAATCGAAGCGCCTCAACCGCCGCGTGGAGATCTTCGTCTCCGATCCCGAGTCCTAGGGGCTGGGTCCTCTATTGGCTGGGTCTGCTAGCGGCGGGGTCACGAGCGCGTGACCCGACCTAGCGCGTAGACTAAGGTGAGCGCCCTCTCTCCGAGGGCGCTCACCTTTTCTGTCTTGATACGACTCCGCCACCGCAGGCCCTCGACGGTCTCCGCCATCGCCCATGCGCTTGTCCTTGCGGCGAGTTTCGGCTGTAGCGAACCCATGCCGACGCAGGGCAGCGAGCAAGAACTCTCGCGCTCCGAGGTGCTCGTGCGCGAGCTGGAGGGCCTTTCCTTTGTGCCAAGCGGGCGCACCTTCATCGGCAGCCCGCTCGACGTGGGGTCGTCCGTCGATCTCCTGGTGGATCGCTACGAGGTTCGCCACAGCCTTTGGGAGCGCTGGGCCGGCGCGGAGAACCCGATCCCAGGTTCCTTCCACCCGGGCAGCGCGAGCCGAGACTCACGCCCGAAGCCGCTCGCTTGGACCGACGAAGTTCCGGCCGTGGGCATGACGCTTGGGGAGGCCCGGCGCGTGGCCGAGCTGCGAGGCATGCGACTTCCCACGTTCGATGAGTGGCTTTGGTGCGCGGTAGGGCCCACGTGCCAGAGGGTTCCGGCCGGGCGCCTGCAGCAGGGCTTCGCCAACACAAGGGAGACGGACCTTCAACGGGCGACGCCGGTGGGGGCTTTCGAGAGCGGGCAGACCCCCGAGACCGGGATCTACGACATGCTCGGCAACGTCTGGGAATGGATCGAGCCGCCGCCTGAACGCCGGCGCACGCGCAATGTCTGGAACGAGTTTGCGTGGCCAGAGGACTCCGGACAGAAGGCGCCCACGTGGGTGCTTGGGGGAAGCTTCACGACCCAGGACGGGTTGATCTATACGCGGGACAACCGGCTCTTGGCGCTGGCAGTCACCGACGGGCGCCGCTCTTCTGAGATCGGGTTCCGGTGCTGCGTTGACGCGGATGTGTACTTCGCGGCGCTGCCCGGCAGAACCCGTCTGTCGACGGAGCAAGCCCTGAGGCTCGAGGCCGTCGGTGAACGTTGGGGGCCCCGAGCGGTCTCGACCCTGGAGGAAGTCCTTGGGGACGCACCGGGGCAGAGCTGGCTGCTCGCGCTGCTCCGCGGGGCCAAGGGTGAGGACACACAGTGACTGGCAAGGATCCGGCGCGTTCTGCGCGCCCAGAGCGGCCCCCCTGGGCTGAATTCAAGAAGGCGCTCGACGCGAAGGGCTTTCATCCTTCGCGCCGCTTCGGGCAGAACTTTCTGCTCGACGACAACATGGCCCGTGCGATCGCGTCGGATGCCATGGCGCCGGGCCCGGGCGAGGCCGAGGTGCGCAGCCTCAAGGGGCGGTTCGTGCTCGAGATCGGCCCCGGCTGCGGCTTCCTGTCGGTGCACCTCGCCCACGCAGAGTCGAGGCTCCTCGCGGTCGAGATCGATCCGAAGCTAGCGCCGATCGCGCGGGGCTTCCTCGAGCCATACCCAGAAGCCGAGGTCATCGAGCACGACATCATGGCTTCCAAGAGCGCGCTGAACCCTGACGTCGCGGCGCGATTGCCCGAGGTGGGGGAGGACTGGACCCTGTGCGCGAACCTGCCCTACTCGATCTCCGGTCCCCTGCTCGCGGTCTGCAGTCTTCTGCCCAATCCTCCCGAACGGGTGGCCTGCCTCGTCCAGAAGGAGGTCGCGGAGCGCCTGGCCGCGGTTCCCGGAACGAGCGACTGGGGCCCGCTGACGGCGGCCTTCCAAGAGACCTACCACGTGGCCATGGGCCGCTCCGTTCCGCCGCAGCTCTTCTGGCCCAGGCCCAAGGTCGACAGCGCCGTCTTCATCGCGACGCGCCACTCTGTGCTGCCGCCCCTGGAGCTCCGGAAGCGCAGAGTCATGTTTGCCCGCAAGCTCTTGGAGCGTCGACGGCAGTCGCTGCGGCGCGTTCTCAGCGACCACGGCGGTGCTGAGTCGGCGGACGCGGCTTTGGCGGCCCTGGGGATCGACCCGAAGCGCCGCGCGGAAACGCTGGGCCTGGCCGAGCTGCGGGCGCTAGAGGCTTTTCCCGAGGAGCCTTGGACTGCGCCCGAGCCGACCGAAGGTTAGACTCCTGCTATGCGCCCGCTCCGGCGCGACAGCACCTTGGCGAACGATCACGAATTCCGGCGCGCGATCGAAGAGATCAAGCTGCGCGCTCCGCTGGAGTCCATCGTTTCCGAGACGGTGGACCTCAAGCAGAAGGGGAGCCAGATGTGGGGCTGCTGTCCTTTCCACGAGGAGCGCACGCCCTCCTTCAAGGTCGATCCCCAGACGGACATCTGGTACTGCTTCGGAGCCTGCCGCAAGGGCGGCGACGTCATCAAGTTCGTCCAAGAGCGCGGCAATATGACCTTCATGGATGCGCTGTCCCTACTCGCGGCGCAAACCGGCGTCGAGCTCCCGCGCTCCAAGCCGAAGAGGACCCGTGAGAATGATCCCGGTCTCGCGGCGCTGTCCTTCGCCGGCGAGTTTTTCGCGAAAGAGCTGCGCGGGCCCGAGGGGCGCATCGCCCGGGACTACCTGAAGTCACGGGGCTTCGGTGAGAGCGCGGCGGAGGCGTTCGGTCTGGGCTGGGCGCCGCGTGCCAGCGCTCGGTTCATGGAAGCGGCGCAGCGCGAAAAGCTGCCGGCCCGCGCTCTGATCGACTCTGGGCTCGCGCGCCAGAGCGATCGGAACCCGGGGGACCTCTACTCCTTCTTCCGCGGCCGCCTGATGATCCCTATCCGCGATGAGCGCGGTACCACGGTGGCCTTCGGTGGTCGTGTGGTGGGGGATGACGACGGCCCCAAGTACGTGAACACCAGCGAGACGCGCTACTTCCACAAGGGACGCGTGATCTACGCCCTCGACCGAGCACTAGAGTCGGTGCGGCGATCGGGGCACCTCGTGCTGGTCGAGGGTTACACCGACGTGATCGCCGCCCACGTGGCAGGCATGTCGAACGTCGGCGCCGTGCTGGGGACGGCGACGACGGAGATGCACGCGGGCCTCGTCCGTCGAGCGGGTACACGGCGGGTGAGCCTGGTCTTCGACGGCGACGAAGCGGGTCGCCGTGCTGCTTGGCGCGGGCTGGAGGGTCTGCTTCCCCTCGATCTGCGGCTCGAGGTGGTGCCGATGCCTGAGGGCTTAGATCCAGCGGACATTCTGATGGGGGAGGACGGCGCGGCGGCCTTCGGGGCCCGGGTCGAAACGGGGATCTCCTGGTTCGACTTTATCGCCGAGTGCGTCCTCGCGAAGCGTTCCGAGGGGGGGCGGGAGTTTGCCCTCGAGGTCGACCGGGCCCTTGAGCTCTTCAAGCTGCTTCCGCGCCCCGTGGAGGTTGATTCGGCCATCGTGGACCTGGCCGCCAAGCTGGACATGCCGGCCGGGACCCTCCGGGAGCAGTTCCAGGCCATGCGGTCGGCCCGGGGTCGTCGACGCGCCCCGTCGGCCCCGGGGCCTTCCCCGAGCCCGTCCCCGGTACCGTCTCAACGTGAAGCCTCTGTTACAAATCGCGGAAATGCCCC
>CALHGQ010000014.1 GCA_938030175.1 uncultured bacterium
GGTGAGTCCGTACTGCTTGAGGACCTCTTCCCAAGTTGGCTCGCTACCACGGCCGACCCCGTTGCCGAGGGGCCAGGACTTGAAGTCACAAACCGGGGTGTCAGCGTAGATGCACGCGACACGCTCTGGATGACGGGCGGCCCAGCGGTAGGCGAACAGGCCGCCGCGACTTACCGCTTCCAGCGCTGGCCGCTTGGACAGACCGAAGCGGTTCGTCAGCGAGTCGTAGAACGCGTCCCAGTGGTTCAACGCCGCGTCGCTCCCGAGCATCCCCGAGGTGTTCATGTACGCGACGTGGAAGCCACGTGCGAGCAGGATCTGATCCGCCTCAGCGTGGAAGTCTGGGAACCGGGCACGCCAAATCCAGGGAAGACCCGGCGCAGGGTGCGCGGGACGCACGACGCGACAAGCGCGTCCATCGACCTCGAAACGATGCATATCGAAGCCGCGCCACTCCGTCGATGGACCGGGTAGGTCCTCCGCGCTTGCAGGCGCGCCCACCAAAGCAAGCAGCAAGACGATCAGGCTGCGGGACCAAGTCGACGGGGCAAGATGTTGCGTATGAGAAGCGGGCATCTGCGCAACATACTCCATCGGGACGCGTCGACGGCACTCTCCCTGCCTCGCGGAAAGCACGACCGAATTGGGCAAGATCGAGACGATTCGCCGTAGACCCCATGCACTCGACTCCCTGTGCAAGTGACCTCTCGCGCTTCCCCGTTAGAATCTCCCGAACTGCCATGAACTGCATCCTTCGCTCCGCTTGCCTTCTGGTCCTCTCCCCCATCGGTTTCGCCCAAACCACCTGGTTCGTGGATGGCGCCGGAACAGCACCGGGCAGCGGCACCGCCGGAGATCCCTTCACCAGCATCCAGTACGCGATCGATCAATCGTCGACGGTCGATGGCGACACAGTCCTCGTGCAGCCCGGAACGTACCTGGAGTCCGTGGACTTCAGCGGTAAGTCCCTTCGCGTAGCTTCGAGCGCCGGCGCCAGCGCCACCGTGCTCGAGTCCATTGGAAGCGTGGTGATGGCCATCTCCGGTGAAGCTACGGGCACAGAGATCGATGGCTTCACGATCCAGGGTGGTACCGGCTTCGATTTCGTCCCCACGGTTGGGGTTCCTCGGGTCCTCGGCGGCGGCCTCGTGGTCATCGATAGTCATCTCTCGGTTCGCAACTGCATGATCACGGGCAACACCGCTCAATTCGGCGGTGGTGCGTGCGTTAACGGTGGTGAGCTGCGCATGGAGGACTGCGAGGTTCGGGGCAACGAACTGCCCCTGCAGGCTAGTGTCGCCGTGGGTGGCGGCGTCGCCTGCGTGCGGGGGAGCCTCAGTCTCCATCGCACCGTCGTCGCGGACAACATCCTGCGGGCTACCAGCGGTGGGATCTTTAGCCGGGGCCGCGGCGCAGGCGTGTACTGCGCGGTGGTCACCTCTGCCGCCGCACCATCGCTTCGCATGAGCGACTGCCTGATCGAGAACAATCGCGTGGAGCCATGGGGCCGCGGTGGAGGGATCTACGTCGCGAGCAGCGACTGCATCATCGAGCGCTGCGTGGTACGAGGCAACAGCACCGGGACAGAGGTGAACCGCTTTGCCGAGGGCGCCGGGATCTACGTCGTGGAGCTTGAGCAGGCCCCACCTGCTACGATCCGGGATTGCACGATCGAAAACAACGGCGCCGGGACCACGGGCGCCGGGGGCGGCGTATGGGGCTACGCTCTCCTTCAGAACTGCGTCCTGCGCAACAACGAGGCCACCCGCGGCGGTGGCATCCATTCTGCCCCGTCGGACGCGCCCGCAAGACTCGAAGGCTGCTTGCTCGAGGGAAATCGCTCCGACCACTCCGACGTGTTCCTGCCGTCCGGCGCAGGTGCCAACCGCGTCGAGCTCTTTGACTGCATCCTGCGGGGGAATCGCTCGATGAATTCAGGGGGCGCCGCCACGAACTGCGAGCTCACCCGATGCGAGGTACTGGACAATACTTCGGGAGCCATGCTTGCGGAGAGCGTGGAGATCCGAGGCGGCGGGCTTCTCGACTGCATAGCGACCGACTGCACGATCGCCGGGAACCTCCTTGCACCCTGCCAAGACCTGACGGTCGACGGTGGCGGAGCGGCGTACAACTCGACCCTGACCCGGTGCTTGATCGTAGGCAACAAGACGGAGAGCCCCGGCATCGGGGCGGCCACCGTGGGCTGCGAGCTCGAGAGCTGCACGGTCTACGGCAACGAGTACCTCGGCGGCTGGGGCTACGTCGTCAGTGGACCGGGCCTTGTGCGCAACACCATCATCTTTGGGAACGCAGCGGCCATCGACATCGGCCCCTACAGCCCTGAGCCAGAGTTCCGCTTCACCAACGTCGAAGAGGGCGTGATGCCTGGGTTGGGCAACATCTCGGCAGCGCCTGACTTCTGGGCTCCGGATCGGCTCGACTTCCATCTTCGCCCTGGCTCCCGCGGCATCGACGAAGGCGACCCCATGAGCCCCCTCGATCCCGACGGCAGCCTGATCGAGATGGGCGCTTTCCCCTTCGACCTCGACTACTACGGATTGCCCACCAACTACTGCACGGCCAAGGTGAACTCCTTGGGCTGCGCCGTAGCGATGGACTTCGTAGGAGCGCCGAGCCTGACGGGCGACGACAACTTCGAGCTCACGGCCACCGGGTTCCCGAGCAACGCCTTCGCCGTTCCGGTCTGGAGCCTGAGCCCAGGCGCCACCCCATTGGGCGGCGGCCTTCTTTGCGTGGGCAGCCCCTTCATGCGGAGCGCCGTGGCCCAGGCCGGCCCGAACACCCCAGGGACCTGCGAAGGCGGCAGCCTCGCATCCCCGTTCGCCCAGGCCACCATGACCGCCGCGGGCTTAGTCGCTGGCTCCCGCATCTACGCCCAGCTCTGGTACCGGGACAACCTCCCGGACGGAACAGGCTTCGCGTTGACCGACGGACTTGACTTCACGATCCAGCCGTGACGTCCGTGCGAGCGGCGCCCATGTTCGGCGCGGCTCACGGGCGACAGCCCGCGTTGTGAATGGACTCCGTCGGTCCAACGGCAAAGCGCCGGGCCAACGACGGACACTCGCACCGTCCCACGGACACGCGGCTTCCGTCGGTCGGCGTAGTGCTGCGCCCCGCATCGGGTCGCGATCTAAGAATCGACGAGTGCCAATCGTGAGGTTTCAATGAGAGCGTTTGTCTGGGTTGGATGGATTCCGACACTGCGCTCCGTTTCCCGGCAAGCCTGACCGGCACCTACAAGGCTCTCGGTGAGGGTCGCAGACCAGCGAGCCGCGCAGTGAATCGAATGGAGAAGAGGACCAGCTGAGCTACGTGAGGCCGGTTGGCTGCGTGATCCGCGCGGGACTTCGGGCTTCGAGCGAAACCCCAGGGAAGACCGCCGCGGGGCAGCCATGACGCCCGTACCGCCATGCGAAAAGCGCCCGCTCGCGACTCGCAAAGATTCTCGCAAAGAATATCCCCGCTATTGCTGCGACCGTGTCGGTGGTGAAGACTGCAGGCATGACTCTTCCACTCTCAAACATCAAAACGCTCTCCGTTCTCGCCGCCGTCGCTGGCGCGCTTGCGCTGCCTGAGACTGGGTTTGCCCAGGCGACGATCACGTGGGGCCCAGCCCAGAACACCACCGACGCGACCGACGTAGCTGCCGGAGGCGCGGTGATCGAAGCCCGCAACGGGCTTGTCTTTGCGTCCTACCTGTCCGACAACCCGGGCTTTGACACCACCATCGCCGGTGTCCAGTTCGACGCGACGAACTTCCTAGGCGCACAGTTCCCCAATGAACCGCCCGACTCGTTCATCTCGAACCACACGAGCGGCGATCCGGACTACGACACGTTGCTCGGCAACGTGTCCAGTTGTGACGGCGCCACCCTCGGCAACGGCTCCACCAACGATAGCGCAAACTACTCCATCGGCGGCCTGACCGCCGGCACGGACTACCTGGTGCAAGTCTGGTACTGCGACGTCCGCAACATCTCCAACGCCCGTGAGATCACCATCGATGGCGCTGTGACGATCTTCAGCGGCATGGGCTCGGTCATGACTGACGTGGGCCAGTTCGCCATCGGCACGTTCACGGCCGCGGGAACCACACAGCTGGTCAACTTCGACACCCTTGGCACCTCAGGACGCGCCGGCATCTCAGGCATCATGGTTCGGGTCGACAACGGCGGCGGCATCGGCACCAACTACTGCGGGCCCGCAGTGAACAACTCCACGGGAGCACCAGCCAGCATCTCGTCGGCGGGTAGCGCGGTGGCTCTGAACAACGACCTCACGCTCACGACGATGAACATGCCGGCCAACGCCTTCGGTTTCTTCATCACGAGCCAGATGCAGGGCTTCGCAGCGAACCCGGGTGGCAGCGACGGCAACCTCTGCCTTAGCGGAGCCATTGGCCGCTACGTTGGCCCTGGACAGATCCAAAACTCCGGCCCCGCCGGCATGATCTCCCTGGTCCTCGACCTGACGAATACTCCCCAGCCCACCGGGGCTGTGGCCGTCGTCGCAGGCGAGACGTGGAACTTCCAGACCTGGTTCCGCGACACCTCATCATCGGGTGGCGCCACCTCGAACTTCTCGGACGGCCTTCAGGTCGACTTCCTTTGATCTGAGTTCTGCGAGATAGCCGGGCGATGTGAGGCTGAACATCGGCTTCATTCGCCCGGCTACGAAGACCCTGAGCGCAGCGGCCGTCGCTCGCCTGGCGTACGAGCCAAGCGACCGACGGCCGCCAGCCATTCGGCACCCCATCCAAGACCATGCAAGACCCCCATCCAGCTGGGGCGGCGCGCCGCCGTCTCGCGTCCATGCTCCTTTCCTTCATCGCTCGATGCTCAGCTGTTGCCCTCGTCGTCGGGATGGCAGCGGCCCAGGAGTCGCCCAACTTGGTCATCATCATGGCCGACGACATGGGCTTTGGGGATGTCCGCAGCTACACGAGTGCCAGCGGGCAGGCTGGGGTGAACTCCCCGGTCAACACCGTCAACATCGATCGGCTTGCGACCTCGGGGATGCGCTTTACCAACGCGCACTCGCCTTCGTCAGTCTGCACCCCGACACGCTACGGGCTCCTCACGGGGCAGTATGCGTGGCGAACTCCCGTACCGTCTGACTGCAGCCAGCAGCTGAGCGGGGTCATCTGGTCCTACGACCCTCCGATGATCCCCTACTACCGGTTCACCATGCCGGAGATGCTCCAGTCGCGGGGTTACGCGACCGCGGCCATGGGGAAGTGGCACCTCGGTAACGACTGGGTGACCACGGACGGGCAGCCCGCCCTCGCCAATGGGTCGAATGTCGACCTCCAGCAGCCGTTTCGAGGCGGGGCCGTCGACCACGGCTTTGACTACTACTTCGGCGACGACGTCATCAGCCAGCCGCCGTTCTCCTTCATTGAGAACGATCGCGTCGTCTCCTCGCCTGCTTATTCCCAGACTCGGTCGCTGCCAGAAACAACAAGACGCGCCGTGGAGTACTTGATCGGGCGGAGCGCGGATCCGCAGCCGTTCTTTCTCTACCTGCCGCTCGGCGCGCCGCACTCCCCCATCGTGCCGCCGGTGAACGGCGTCGCGGCGGATCCCTCGATCGGACTCTCCGCGTACAACTACAACGGCAACTTCGACAACTATGAGAACTTCCTTCGCCTCGTGGATTGGACCGTGGGTGAGGTCATCGACGCGCTAGAAGAGAACGGACTGGCAGAGGACACCATCATTGTGTTCACCGCAGACAACGGCGTAGCCACGGAGTTCGGGACGAACGATCAGATCTCACCCGGATTTGTGGATGGACAGCTGATCCGCGGTCGCAAGGCGGATGGCTGGGAAGGTGGGCACCGCATCCCGCTCCTGGCGCGCTGGGACGGGCACATTCCGGCGTCGACCACGTCGGAGGATCTGGTGGAACTCACCGACTTCTACGCCACCATGCTAGAGATCCTGGAGGTACCGACGCCCGCATTCGCCTGCGAGGACAGCGTCAGCTTCCTCCCATCACTCTTGGCCGAACCATGGGCCGAGGGTCGGCGCTACTCCGTTCAACGCTCCCAATGGGGATCGATGGTCGTGCGACAAGTCGATGAGAACGGCCAGGAGTGGAAGCTCATCTTCGGCTCTGGCGGTGGCGGCTACCTGTCCGGGGGCAACCCAATGGATGCGAGCGTGCCCATCGACCAGAACTACAACTTCTCTCGAATCCAGCTCTTCGAGCTGTCGAGCGATCCCGGCGAACAGACGAACCTCCTGACCCAGGGGGGCGTCAGCCCCGCCGAACTGGCGAAAGCGCAGGAGCTGCAGGGCTACGTTCTGCAGTACATCCGCTCCGGCCACAGCCCGTATGTGGTCAACGCCGAGACGCTGAACTTCGACTTCGGATCGATCAATCAGCTCTCCTCAAGCGCGCTTTGGAACGATGTCCCCGGCCCGGTGGGCGGTGCCCCGTTCAACGTCTCGGGTAGCAGCATCAAGAGCACCACCGGGGTCACACCCTACGGCTTGGACACCTCGGCCTTCGGAAGCAGCGCGAACCATGGCGTGTCGGACGCGTCGGCGAACTGGAACGGCCGATACCCGTTCTTCGGCGAAGGCGGCGGCACCACCTGCATCGACGATGCCATGAAGGACGGCTTCTTCACGCAGAGCGGCGTCGTTCCGAGCATGTCACTCAGCGGTCTGGTCCCTGGCTCGGTCTGGGACTTCAACTTCTACGGCGCGCGTTCGGGCTCCGGTGGACGAGCAGAGTTCCAAGTGACGGGCACCTCTACCGCGAGCGCGGAAATCACCAGCGTGCAAGACAATGGCGGCGATACGGCTTTCGTCGAGAACGTTGTCGTACCCGCGAGCGGCCAAGTCGACTTCTCCATGGCGGGCGACTTTACCCCCATCCCGGCGTCGATGAACGCGCTGGTGATGCGGTCACGTCCCGTGGGTACGCGCTACTGCCACAGCAGGTCCAACTCAACGGGCTTCCCCGCGCGCATCAACGCGTCGGGCTCCCCGAGCCTGACCCACGACAACTTAGAGCTGACGGCCAGCAACGTGCCAGACGGCCTAGGCCTGTTCTTCTACGCCAACCAAGGGGGACAAAGCCTCTTTGGCAACGGTCTCCTGTGCATCTCGGGACCTTTCACCAGGCTTCAGCCGATCTTCGCGACCGGGGGTACCGCGACTTTGTCGCTCACCCTCGGAGCAGCGGGCATCACGACCCCTGGGTCGCGGTACTTCCAGTACTGGTTCCGGGATGCAGCGGCCGGCGGCTCCTTCTACAACACCTCGGACGGGTTTGAGGTGCAGTTCGTGCCCTAAGGGGCCCGTACGAAATCCGGACTGGCGGTCGACACCAGAGGTCAAGAACCCGAGTGGGTGGCTACCGCGCCGCGACTCCGCGCGACTTGGCCTCTCGCACGGCGAGAGCGCGAAGCTGTTCCGGCTGCACCCGGTGGAGCTGATCGATCCATCGGGCCGCGGGATCGAGCGGTGAGTCGCGCCAGGCACCGTCCTCCCATTCGTCATCAAGCCGCGCCATAAGATCCGCGAGGAGCCGTCGGTAAGCCGCCGCATGGGGCGTCACGCCCCCACCGTCGACGCTCTCGGCAGCGTCCAGCAGGTCGATCCAGGCGAGCCGCGTGTCGTCGGACTCGCAGAGCGCGACGAGCTGCGCGCGCTCTTCGAGGGCCTGGGCAATGCGAGCACTCTTGAACCGGTGGGCCCCTGCGAAGCCAATCAGGCGCAGCAGGCGACCGAAGGTGATCGGATACCAGGACGCTCGATCACAAAGGTGCCCCTCCTCGTGGGTGGCCACCACGTGGGCCAGCTCAGCCAGCGTCACCTTGCGCAAAGCACCCGCGTTCCCCTCGCCCATGACCGAGAGCCGCATGCGATCCCCGGCTCCCAGGGCAGGGGAAACTTCGGCCCGAAAGCGTCGCGGGACTTCGGCGCCGGGGGCGTCAAGTGCCGCTCGCACGCCTTCCGCGTCACCCTGGAAGCGCGTACGGAGGCGATCCCACTGGGCCTCCTCCAAACGCACCATCGAGAGATCGACGTAGTAACCCTCGTGCAACGCTGCGCCCGAGATGCTGGCGCCACTACGACCAAAGCGCCCGGGAACGTCCGCGCCATCGCACCAGAACACGGTCCCTCGGAAAGGTCGGCCCACATGCTCGCCACTGCGCTCTTCGACGCCCACGAGACGGAGCACCGTGGCGTCAGGACCGCCTTGGCCTACGCCAAGCCCGAGCAGAGCGAAGCGGCCCATGCGGGCGAACAGGTCCGAGGTCCCGAGAACGGGCTCACCCACATCGCCGCGCCCCTGGGACTCATCCTCCTCGGAGAACCGAGGTCCCGGGTGAACGATGCGCCCGAGGGGGCCGTAGCGAATAACGGGGGACGCGTCGACCGCGGCCAAGGACACAGACTGACCGTAGCGCAGGAAGAGGTCGGCGATCTCACGCTGAAGCTCCTTGAGGCTCTCCACGCGGCCGCCTTCAACGGACTCCGCGTCGTCAAGCCCGAGCGCACCCGCGTTAACGAACGCCTCGCGTGCATCGAGGCGCTGCGCCAGCGCACCGATGCCAGCGAGGATCGCCCGCGCCGCGATCGCATCACGTTGGATCTGGCGCGCCTCGACGACGAGGTCACCTTGGAGAGATGGACCCGCGGACGAATGGGAAGGACCGGCGCGGTCAAGAACGCCCTCGGCGAGCGCGCGCGCTTCCCGGAACCACCCGGCGTCCATCAGCGCCGCGCCCGTGCGGGCAAGGGACTCGACGCCCGTGATTGCGCCTCCTGCCCGAGAGCCAGACTCGGCCCGTAGGACCGACAGCAACGCGCCTAGGGGCGGGCGAGTGAAGCCGCCGTTCTCACGCTTGACGTTGGGCGGTAGCTCCGCCGCCCATGCTTCCACCGCCTCTAGCGCAGCGCCGCTCCCTAGTGGCTCTCGAAATGCAGCGACCAGTCGATCGCCCACGCTGATCCTCGGGGAGATCGCCGACGGGGCGAGTCCGCCGCCGCCGCCTCCACCCGCTCGCCTGGATGGGCCCAAGGTGGCATCCACAAGGCGCCGCACGGACTCGCCGGGCAGCCCCTCTTCCGCTCCCTCGAGCACCGCGAAAGCGATCTCTTCCTCAGCCACCGCCGCGGTGCTGAGTGGATCGCCGCGCAGAGCTAGGATTAGCGACAGCCGCTCCCGCAGGGTCAGCCCCGGACTCTTGAGCACCACTAGCGACCTCTGGACCCCGCGGCGCACATCGGCGTTCGAGATGGACTGAAGTTCCAGGCTGCACAGCTCGGCCTCGAGACGCGCGCGCTCGTCGAGGCGGAGAGCCATCCCGTCGCTTGCCGCGAGGGCAGTCTTCAGGACTCCCTGCGCCGAGGTGCTCCGCTCCTCTGCGGCGAAGTAGCGAGCAAGGGACGACGAAAAGTGAGTGAGTTCGTGCGCGTCGCGCGCGTAGGCCACGGCGCGCTTGCCGAAGCTCATCGCCGCACCCATGTCTCCGCGGCTGAACGCACGCCAGCCCGCACCGTGCCAGGCCCAGCCGAGCCCTGGGTCAAGGTCGGCTGCCATGGAGAGACGGCGCCCGCCGTCTTCTCCGCCGAGGCGGCCCGCGAGGTAGCTACTGCGCGCTCGATCCGTACGCGACCGTTCCGCGTCGAAGGCCGCCGTTACGTACTGCCCATAGCGCTCCGGCAGCGTGAGGGCCGGTCGGTGAAGGTACTCGTCGAGGAAGCGCTGGGGTGCGATCCAGTCGGGATCCACCGCGACCGCCGCCTCGACCGCGGCGAGCCCTTCCTCGGACAGCTGCCCGCTCCTGCGTTCCGCCGACCAAACGCCGTAGAAGACCTCGGACGCAGCGGGTCGAACGGGCTCAGGTGGCTCGATGAACGTGGATCGACACGCGGCAAGGGCCAGCACGAGTGCAGCGGACCACCCCAAGACGCCCGACGGTCGGGTAAACCAAACTCGACTCGCCATGCTGCTTCGCTACGAAATGGAGACTGTGCGGCTACTGAAGGAATGCCTCGAGCACGGCATCCTGGCCGGACTCGCGGTGATCGCGTTCCAAGAGCTTCGCCTCGGTCAACCAGGGCGCGAGGGACTCGCCCTCACCGCCGCGGACGTTGCCGGTGTAGATGCGGAGCTGGTCGACGAAGTTCGCGTCGAGCGCGTTCCGAAGGAGCGTCGGGCCCGTCTCCAGCATGATCCGCTGGTAGCCCTCGCTCCAAAGCCAGCTCCATAGGTCGCGCAGGTCCAGGGTGAACCGGTCCATGCCGCGGTTGGAGTGAACGATGGCGCCCGCGGCCTCCAGTGCGCGACGTCGAATGACGTCCGCACCGGGCAGCGAAACGATGATGACGGGCCCCGCGAGCTCCCCCTCAGCGGGCTGTTCGAAGAGCCGCGCCGTCGGTGGCGTCCGAAGCCATGAGTCCAGGATGATCCTCGCAGGTCCGGCTGGCGCCGGGGCGGCGACGGGGGCCGATGCCCCTTCCGCTGCTGAATCTGCCGCCGCTTCTCCTGCCGAAACTCCGGCCGGGCCTGCGAATGGATTCGACACCGTCAGACCAGGCGTTCCCATCGGCCGCACGGTGAGCCTCGGGTCGTCATGCAGCACCGTCCCGACCCCCGTCACGATCGCATCGACGCGACCGCGGAGCTGGTGCACCTCGGCGACGGACGTGGGACCCGAGATCCAGCGGCCCCCTCCGATGTCTTCGGGGGGCGAGAGCTGACCCGTCAGCGTCTGCGCCCACTTGGCGATGGTCCAGGGGCGCGGTCGGCGCACGCGCTCGTTGTCATTCCAATGGAGGAAGTGGGGAGCCACGTCCTGTAGCGGCGATGGCACCAGATCCACCAGGACCTCCAGGCCAGCTTCCTCCAGCAGCTCTAGACCACGTCCGCGGTGCCGAGGATCGGGATCGAGGGCCCCCACGATGACGCGGCGGATCCCCGACTTGAGGATGGCGTCCACGCAGGCAGGCGTCTTCGCTTCGGTGGAGCAGGGTTCCAACGTGACGAGCATCGTGTCCCAATCAGCCTGGGGAACCGAGCTTTGCTCTGCGAGTCGAAGGGCCTCGACCTCGGCGTGTGGACCGCCCCAAACCTGGTGGAAACCGCGGCCCACGACCTGGGTGCCGGCGAGAACCGCAGCCCCAACGCATGGGTTGGGCGCGACTTCGAACCGGAAGGCTCGGGCGCTCTGACCGAGCTCGTGCAGGAGGCTGCGAGCGATAGCCGGATCCAAGGTGTGGGAGACTCCATTCATGGTCAAAAATAGGGCCGCTGGGCGAGCGGGCGGCCCCCCTCGATCCTAGTCGACGCGGGGGTCGGCTTGAATCGACCGTCTCGTCTTCCTTTCGAGCGTTTCTCCGCTTCACCGAACGTTCGCCTCGGCAAACTCTTCGCTGAAGTTCGCTTTACAGATCCCTTCCGTTCTCCCCCGAGGCGGAGGCCCCTGGATCGCGACGATCCGTCCGACCAGCGCTGCCCCATTTTTGGACCCCTAACTCGCCTTCCGCGCAGCCAAGGGGCCCTTGGGAGCAGCCCTCTCCTATGACCGAAGCGCCCCCCTCGGGGCGTATGAGAAACGCTCATGTCTAAGTCGCCTATCCATGTCGCCGTCACCGGGGCCGCGGGCCAAATCGGCTACGCACTCCTTCCTCGCATCGCCAGCGGCCAAATGTTCGGCCCGGACCAACCGGTCGTCCTGCGCATGATCGAGATCCCCCACGAGAAGGCGATGGCCGCGCTCAAGGGCGTTGCCATGGAGCTTGAGGACTGCGCCTTCCCGCTCCTCCAGGACATGGTCTTGACGAGCGACGTGAACGAGGGCTTCAAGGACGCGAACTGGGCGCTGCTCGTGGGTGCCAAGCCCCGTGGCCCGGGCATGGAGCGCGGCGACCTGATCAAGGAGAACGGCCCCATCTTTGTGGGCCAGGGCAAGGCGATCAACGACCACGCGGCCTCTGACGTGCGCGTCGCCGTCGTGGGCAATCCCTGCAACACGAACGCCCTGATCGCGATGCACGCGGCGAAGGACATCCCGGACGAGCGCTTCACCGCCATGACCCGCTTGGATCAGAACCGCGCCGAGGCCCAGCTCGCCCTGAAGTCGGGTGCTGCCGTCTCTGACGTCAAGAACATGCTCATTTGGGGTAACCACTCCGCCACCCAGGTCCCTGACTTCGAGAACGTCACCATCGGCGGCAGGAAAGCCACCGACGTCATCACCGACCACGAGTGGCTCAAGGGTGAGTTCTTCACCACGGTGCAAAAGCGCGGCGCGGCCATCATCGCAGCGCGTGGTCTCTCCAGTGCGATGTCTGCGGCGAACGGTCTCATCGACCACGTGCACGACCTCGTCAACGCCACGCCGGACGGCTCGTGGCGCTCGGTCTGCGTTCCCTCCGACGGTAGCTACGGCGTGACGGAGGGTCTTATCTCCTCATTCCCTGTCGCAAGCGACGGAAAGGGCGGCTACAAGATCGTGCAAGGCCTCGAGCTCTCGGACTTCCTGCAGACGAAGCTGAAGGCGAGCGTCACCGAACTTGAAACCGAGCGCGAAGCCGTGGCCGACCTCCTTTCGTAGACCCCACCGGACATCACTTCGTCCGGCGACCAACATGACCGACGAGACCCCGGCCCCCACCGGCGACTACAGCGTTCACCCCGCGAGCCTGAAGCCCCTTTCGCCAGGGTGCCTCGTCCCTGTAGCTTTGGCCCTCGTGGTCATGGCTCTCGCCTACATCGGGCTCCAGAAGATCGTGAACAACACGGGACCCTGGGCCCTGTCGGCGGCAGAAAACGCCCTGGCTGATTCCGGCATTCCGGAGAGCCAGCGCGTGCCCTTCGCCCTCGAGGTGGCGCGGCTTCGCTCCGCGTTCGAGGCGGAGACCCTTGAGTCGGCCGACGTCGTCAACGGCGTGGCCGGACTGCTCGAGACTCCAACCCTCCCTCTCCTGATCGTCGACGACGTGATCGACCGGAGACTTCCGGACTCGGGACTCGATGACACCCAGAAGGCCGAGTTCGTCGCAGCTTTGACGGCCTTCAAAACCGCGGCCGACACGCGTGTTCTGAAGTACCAAGAGCTGCTCGAAGTGCTTGGACCGCTGGCGCGCACGAAGGAGGAAGGCGGGCCCAAGAGCGAGCTCTCCGACGCTGACTTCCTGGAGATGACCTCCCGGGCCCAGGCGATCGTCCTCGACAAGAAGATCCCGAAGCAGGACGAAGAGCCGTCGTACGACGTGCTCCTCCGGCGATATCGGGACCACGTCGGGGCCGTGCTGGACGGAACGGCCGAGCTCATCGAGCGATCCGAATAGAGGCTCAAATAGGGGCGCAATAGAGCACGCCTTCGTCCCCTGCTCCGGGAGCTCCTCGCGTTAGGCTATAGCCATGCGCGCCGCCCTCGGAGTCCTTGCCTTCCTCGCCGCCTTCCTGGTGGTCAACCGGATGGTGGTGGCCAAGGTCCCCATGCCGCCCGAGTCGGGGCTGCGGACCAAGACCGAGTTTCTCCTCGACCACCTCGAAGACTACGACGCGATTTGGATCGGCTCGAGCGCGACGCTGTACGGGCTCAGACCGAAGGTCTTCAACGCTGAGCTGGCGAAGCTCGGTCGGCCCGGGTTCCGCATCTACAACCTTGGCGTGGGCGGAATGGGGTCCTTCGAGACCGTGGCCGTCCTGCGACGCATCCTCGCCGCCAAGCCCAAGCGCCTGGCATGGGTGTTCTACGAAGAGCCCGCCTTCGACGCCCTGCTTTGGTACCCAGACATCGTGAACCAGCGGTACATCCACTGGCACGACATGCGCACGACGATGGATGCCATCGACGCGCTGCAGTTCTCTGAGAAGCCGCCCCCCTACAAGCAAGAACAGTACACGTCGCCCTGGTGGGCGGGCGGTGACGGGGAGTGGCGACGGGGAGCGTCACGAGAGCACCTCGAGCTCGGGCTCCGGCGCGAGTTCGGTGTGGGTCAAGGCCCGCGGATCTTTGAGCGATACTTCGGCGGCCCCGACACCGCCTGGCCGACGCCCGAGGAGATCGCCGCCGCCGATGGCTGGATGGACATCGCCCTCGACCCCGCGCCGGGCGCCAAGAAGGCCCACGACCTCTACGTCGCCAATCCAAAGAAGTGGGACAAGATGGTCGCCCACATGATCAAGCTTGAGCCGAAGCGGCCAGACCCGGGCAAGGGGTACGACCTGGACTCGCTGCGCCAGCTCATTGCAGAGATCCGCGCCGCGGGTGCGGAACCCATCATGTACACGCCGCAGCGGGGCCTCCCCAGCACGATGATGATGTCCCTGAGCGATCGAGGTGAGCTGCCGGCGCTCTTCCCGTTCCATCTCTCCACGGAGTATCCCGAGCTCATCCCTCGGGAGGTTCACTACGACGAGGGCCACCTGAATAGTGAAGGAGCCACGCTCTGGTCAGAGCGCTTTGCCCAGAGATTCGATCAGCACCTGCGTGAGACGGGCCTCCCGGCTCGCAAGCAGGACTCGTCCGCCGTCGCCGCCCCGGCCAAGAAGGACTGACCCTTGCTCTTCGTCGAGTTCCGATTCCTGTTCTTCTTTGCGGCCATTCTGGTCGTCAACTGGTCAATCCGCAGGAATACACCGCGCAAGGTGTTCCTGCTGATCTCCAGCTACGCGTTTTACGCGGGCTGGGACTGGCGCTTCCTGGGACTGATCTGGTTCTCGACCATCGTGGACTGGTTCGCGGGCGCGGGTATTCACCGCCACATCGGGAACCGCGCCAAACAGCGCGCATGGTTGGGTCTCAGCCTCGCGGGCAACCTCGGGCTGCTCGGCACCTTCAAGTACTTCGACTTCTTCTCCCAAACGGCCCAGGAGTTCCTCGGCTGGCTGGGCGTTGGTGCGTCGCTTCCCGTCCTGAACCTTGTCCTGCCCGTCGGGATCTCGTTCTACACGTTTCAGACGCTCTCGTACTCGCTGGACATCTACTTCGGCAAGCTGAAGCCTGCGCGGAACTTCCTCGACCTCGCGCTCTTCGTTGGCTTCTTCCCCCAGCTCGTCGCAGGCCCCATCGTGCTCGCGAAGGAATTCCTGGGCCAGCTCGATGAAAAGCGAACGCGCAGCCATGTCCGGGTGCGCTGGGCCCTCGTTCTCTTCTTCGTTGGCTTCATCAAGAAGTCTTGCCTCTCCGACGCGCTGAGCCCTTTCATCGAATCGGTGTACCTCGCGCCCGACGCGGTCGACAGCTTCGCGGCCTGGATGGGCGTCCTCGCTTTCTCGGGACAGCTCTACTTTGACTTCTCTGGCTACACGGACATGGCGATCGCCTGCGCGGCGCTGCTCGGCTACAAGCTCCCGAAGAACTTCGATGCGCCCTACCTCAGCCTGTCCATGGGCGAGCTTTGGAAGCGCTGGCACATCACGCTAGGTCGCTGGTTCTTTGAGTACGTCTACGTGCCGCTCGGCGGGAGCCGTCGCGGGGTGGCTCGGTCCATGTGGAATTTGTGGCTCGTCTTCGTTCTAAGCGCCATCTGGCACGGCGCCGGCATGACGTACATCCTCTGGGGTGTGATCCATGCGACATTCATCGTGCTAGAGCGCATGTCGCTCGGCAGCTGGATCAAGAGGCTGCCGGCCCTCGGGCGGCTCCTCTACGTGCACTTCATTTGGCTGGTCACGCTCACCATCTTCCGCAGCCACTCCATCCAGGGCGCCCTCGACATCACCAAGAGCATGCTCTTTGGTGGCCCCGCCCAAGTGCCGGACGGCGTCACGGCACCGCTGGTCCCGTCCTGGATCCTGCCGACGCTCCTGGGCGCATTCCTCGTGCACGTGGTCTGGCAGAAGGCCGAGCTTGAACGCCGCTGGGCGGAGCTCTCCCCAGAGGCGTTCGGCGCGGTCCTCGGAGTCGCGGTCGCCCTCGCGATCCCCTGGATCAGCACCAATCCGGCCCCCTACATCTACTTCGCCTTCTAGCCCACAGCGGCCACAAAATGAGCCCGAGCACCATCGACAACCGCGAAGTGGACGAACGCTGGCAGAGCGCGGGTTCAGGGGAGCACTACGTCTCCGATCGATGGCGCGGCTCACGGGCCAAGGACCGGGACCCACGCCTCATCCGCCGCCTCCTGCGCTCGCTTCCCACTGGCGAAGAGATCCACTCGATCCTCGACGTGCCGTCGGGGACCGGCCGGCTCCGCGGCGCGTTCGAGGCCCCGCTAGTGGTCCAAGCGGACATCTCCATGTCGATGCTCCAGAGCATCCCGAGCGAAGCACGGGGCCAAGGGCTCCTCCAAGCGTCCGTGCAGGCCCTGCCCTTCACGGACAGCGCCTTCGACCTCGTGGTGTGCTGTCGACTTCTCCACCACCTGCGCGACGGAAAGGACCGCGCCCAGGTTCTCCGGGAAGCCATGCGGGTTTCGAGCCGCTTCGTGATCGCTTCCTACTGGGACGCGCAGAGCTACGGAGCTTGGCGACGCCGGACGCAAGGCCCACTGAGACGGCGCAAGCGCGCGGACGTGCGCGAGGCGATCTCGTACGCCGAGTTGGAAGGCCAGGTGGAGGCCGCGGGTGGAAGGGTTCTCACCCGCGCGCACTCCTTCCGGTTCGTCTCGCAGCAGTCGTTTCTCCTGGCGGAGAAGCTCAGCTAGCGCCTGAGGTACTTCTCGGGGTTGGCGCGCAGGATCCGAAGGTCGCCCAGCTCCTCGAGCCGACCGGTGATCGTCACCGGCTCCGCGACGTAGTCGAGCACCCGGTCATTGACGGCGCTGCCATCCTCGTCCACGAGCAGATAGTAGGTCGGAGGCCCCTGCTCGTCGCGCACCAAGAGCACAGGGGGAACGCCTCCGCTGATGCAGCGGGTCGCGCATGCACGGTGAGGCTTGAGCTGCCCCGGCTTCATCAGTCCCAGGAAGCACTTCGAATCCACGATCTCGCCGTCCAAGGTCACAACGCTGGTCGCCGCAGAGCGCTGCCGAGGGGTCCCTGGACCCAGGTCCTTGATCGAATCTGGGAGCAGCTCCACCATCACCGCGTTGTCGCGGTGGATCAGGCTCCCCCGCAGCGCTACGCGATGGCCATCCAGGGGCAGCGTGAATTCGTCTGCGCCTCGCTTGCCGAAGACCGTCAACAGCCAGTGGGACTCCTCTTCACTGCCCGGCCTGTCGACGCTCAGCACCGGGTACGGCACGTGTTCAAGCCGCCCTTCGAAGGGGCGCTCCACCCCGAACTCAAAGTTAGAAGAGGCGAACGGGCGCTGCGAGGTCATGGCGACAGCTGCCACCAACAAGGCCCCAAGGATCAACGCGAACGCGCGGACCTTGACGAAGCCCATGACCCCGGGCGGCCCACTCGCCTGCCAACCGATGAAAAACTCGTCGTTACGCATGGGAGGTCTCCACGTGCAGGGGATCCGTATCGGTTCCAAGGGGGAGAGGACGGGGATTCAGGTAGACGCGTCCTCCTTGGAGGCGGAGCGCAAAGGTCGGCACGACTTCCTGGAACGGCTCAGGGGACTGGCCACAGCGCGGCTTGTACTGATAGCCGTGCCAGGGGCAGACCACGAGGCCATCGATGATGCGGCCTTCGCCGAGCGGCCCGTTCTGGTGTTGACAGACCGCGGAGAGCGCAGAGAATTCGTTGCCGCTGCGGAAGATCGCGATGCGCTCGCCCGCCGCCAGGATGATCTTTGCGCGACCGTCCTCGATGTCCTCCGGCGCACAGGCGTCGATCCAGCCGTCGTCCGCTGCCGGAAGCGGCCCCATCTCGGCGTCGTCGCAGCTGTCCTTGCGCGCCGCCACCAGGTGCAGCGTCCCCACTGTCAGCACACCGGCTGCCACAAGGGCCACGAGGAGCGGGCTCGTCTCCGCCTGCAGAACGCCGAGGGCGACGTGCAGCACGAGCAGCCCGTAGGCCACATACACCAGCATGTGGAGCGCCTTCCAAACCGGCGCCGTCAGGTTCGCCAGCCAGAAGTCATGGCTTGTGCACGCCATCAACACAATGATGACGAGCGCAGCGGCGCCCAGCGGCTGGAACGGAAACTGCGCGAGACTGTCCCAACGCGGATTGGAGACAAAGAGGCTCACAAACGCGTTCACGTCCCCAAACGCGTGGAACTGAAGCAGGGCGAACGCCCCGTGGGCCATAGCGAGCGACGCCATGGTGACCCCCATGTGCCTACGGTTGTAGAGCAGCGGAAGCCAGCGCGTATCGATCCGCGCAAGGGGCCCAATGCAGAGCACCACGTGCAGCAAAAAGAACGAGGCGGTCCCGAGCCCGCGCAGCAGCAGAGTCTCTGCCGTCGCCTCGGGAAACAAAGCTGCTCCGCCACCGATGAACGCCCCCAGGAAGAGGATCACCCCGAGGGCCAAGAGCCCGTCATAACGCTTCTTCTGGGGGTTCCACTGAACCGCTTGGTAGTCGTGTCCCATGGCCTAGCGGTCCTCCCCGTCCTTGAACTGCCCCAAGTCAGGGAACGAGATCGAAGCTTCGACGGCCTGGTGCGCGAGACTGAACAGGAGGAGCCCCCGTTCGTTCACCGTCATTTTCAGAAGCGTTGGGGTGGCCTGTGCCGCTGGCCCGAGCAGTCGGGCGTCCGCAGGCAGCTCGGTGTCGCCTTCGGCGTCCACTTGCGTCACCGCGTAAACCAGGAGGTCGGGAATGTCGAGCGGCTCGTTGGGTATGAGCCACACGTCTTGGACGTTGGCCATCGCCACGCCGAAAGCCACACGGAACCGGCCGGACTCATGCTCGCCCCAAGTCTTGAGGGCGTCCTCGTCCTGTGGCGCGCCCACGGCCCCGTGGGCAACCGACGCCGTAGAGGGTCGAACGATGACGGCACCTACCACGCCTGCGAGGGCAATGAAGCACATACCAGGAGCCAGCCACCGATGACGGCGCCGAAGAGGAGTGATCATGCGCGTCCCCCGGGCGCCTTGGCGGCAAGGGCTCGCTTGTGGGGTGTGGCCTCGAGGGGCGGCCTGCCCTCACGGGCCGCGGAACCGCGCAAGCGCCACGCGAGAACGGGCCAGAGCAGCACCGTTCCAGGCAGGATCAGGACCCGGAAGCCCCAGCTTCCCGCTTGGGCGCTCGAGTCCAGCTTTCCGACCCACTTCGTCAAGAACGGGACAGCAAAGGCGAGTCCCACCAAGAGATAGCCGGCCGCGATGAGGAGCAAGGATTCGATAAGTGTCATCGTGTGGACGGAGGAAGAGCTGAGCGCGGGTCCGGGCACGTTACCATGGGCGGCCCACAGTTCTCCTCCCTGCCCCTTGCTTCATCGCCGCCCCGCTCGGACGACGCCCCTTTATGCCCCTCGATCAGCCCCAAGGCCCGCGCTGGCTTCGTCCCCTCGCGCTGCCCCTGCTCTTGCTCGCGGGTGGATGCGGAGGGAACGACTCTGCAAACCAGCCCGGGGGCGCGGGCTCAGCGAAGGGGAGCGGCGCAACGGGCACTGCGCGGACGGTGGGAGTCCTCGAGCGATTGATGGTGGAGTCTGATCAAGCGAGCACGCCTGCACCACGGATCATCGCTCACTTCGCCCCCGACGACGCAGGTCGCCGTTGGCGCGGACGAAAGGACGAGTACTACGACGTCACCAAGACCAGAACCGGCGCCGTCGTGCGCCTTGAGTCGGACTCTCCCTCCAACATCGGTGTGAGAAGCCCGCTCAGCATGGACTCGTTTGACCGGGTAGACGTGCAGATCCGCCTTCCCAAAGGCGAGGAGGAACTGGTGCGCGTCAGCCTTCTGCGCGACACACAGAGAGTCCTCGTGAGCGGCATCGAACCGGTGACGGGCACCGGTGAGTTCCAGCGCGTGAGCTTCCCCTTGGCCGGCATCGAGCGGCAGAAGGGAGAGATCACCGACGTCACCATGCAGATCGCCGGCGACGCGAGCTGGGCCGAGGTGAAGGCGATCCACGTCCTTCGCCAGCGGGCGGCGGCTTTGCTCCCGGCACCGGGTCAGGAGCCAGCCCTCATCGACCACGGATCCGATGGACGCCGCGGCTGGGGCCTCGACCCCCAGATGGGCGCCGTCTGGCACGTGTCCGAGGCCAAAGCCGCGGGGTCGGCGCGGCTACGCTTCTCCTACGCCGCCGGCCCACGCCTGAAAGGCGCCCAGCTCATCGTGCAGGGGTTTGGCACCGAGGAGCGAGCCCTTGATCTCTTCGCAAAGACCCGGCAGTGGAAGCGCTTCGACGAGCCCTTGCCGGAGCTGGCAGAAGGCGCCGAGGTTCACTTCTTCATCAGCGCGACCGCGCCGAGCAAGGTAGGACCAAGCGCCCTGGCGGAACTCCACCTCGAAGCATCGGCCGCAGACGGTCCTGGGGACGCGGCCGACGCGCCACTCGTTCTGCTGATCACCTCCGATACTCATCGAGGCGACCACCTGGGACGCGGGGGCACCGGTGGCCTCGTATCCACGCCAAAGATCGACGCCTTGGGGCGAAGGGGAGTTCAGTTCACGAACGCCCTGGCCCCGGCCAACATGACCAATCCTTCCCACGTCGCTCTGATGACGGGGGAGTCGCCGCGCGACA
The DNA here is from genome assembly GCA_938030175.1 of uncultured bacterium. Lineage (GTDB taxonomy): Bacteria > Planctomycetota > UBA1135 > UBA1135 > Saltatorellus. Next base: position 20,543 of record CALHGQ010000014.1, read on the forward strand.
CACGCATCGTCGGTAACCAGTCGCCGCTGGACCAAGGGGCCGTCACCCTTGCGGAGCGATTCGCCGCCGCGGGTTGGGCCACGGCGGCGGCGGTGAGCGTCCACCACATTTGCCACCCGTACAGCGGACTGGGCCAGGGCTTCGATCGCTACGACGGACCTGAGCCACGCACGGACTATCAGAACCAGCGACGACCCGGGGTCGTCGCCGTTGAACGGGCGCTGGAGTGGATCGACGAGCGCCGGGACCAGCCGCTTTTCCTTTGGGTGCACGTCTTCGACGTGCACGGCCCCTACGACGCAGAGCCGTCGTACGTGGAGCGCTACGCCGGGCAGGCCAAGAGCACCGACGACCCACTCTTGGACCCCGTGCCGAGCACAGCCTTGCCCGCTTGGATTGTCGAATCCGAAGAGAAGAGCGCGGACGTCCGCGGCAACCACAATCGCTACCGCGCGGCGGTCGATCAAGTGGACGGTCTGCTCGGGCGACTGTTCGAACATCCGCGCGCGCTGGGACCGAACGGGCTCGTCGGTCTGACCGCCGACCACGGCGAGTCCTTTGGACGACACGAACTTTGGTGGACCCACCACGGCCTCTACACCGACCAGCTCCACGTCCCGCTCATCGTCGCGGGCGGCGGGCTGCCGGAGGGCCTCCAGTCCGCAGAGCCCGTTGAGATGGTGTCGCTCGGCGCCACGCTGTTGGACCTCGCCGGTCTCAACGCCGACGAGCACCCCGCGCAGCCGCTCGACGTTCTTGGGGAACGCCCCAGCACGCCGCGCTACGCACTCGGATACTCAGGCGAGAAGGCTGCGATCGATCACGAGGGCTGGATCCTGATCCTGAACCTCACCGATCACGACTACGAGCTCGGCCCGCGGGAGTTCAAGAAGGGAGGCGTGGAGCTCTACCACGTCAGGGCGGACCCAACTTGCGACCTCGACTTGGCGGACGTCGAAACCGAACGTGCGGATCGCATGAAAAAGGCGCTCATCCGGTGGCTCGACGACGCTCGAGCAGAGGGCTACGCCACCGTCTTCAATGTCAGCGCTGACGCCGTCGAGCGACTGAAGGCGCTGGGCTACGGCGGCCTCACAGACAGTCCCAACAGCGGGGCGTGGTACGTCCGCGACGAGTGACGAGAACTATGTGAGAGTCGGATGAGTTCTGAGGCGCCTTGGGACCCGATGACGCACTCGGATCGCCCGTAGTGGCGCTCTATCACGGTGGCGAGTTCATTTTGGGAGTGTGCCGTCCAGCGCCCCCTTCCGGGGCCGCAGCCCGTGAACCATAGGCTGGTATGCTTTACGACATGAACGTCACCGCAACCATGATGGCTCGCATCGCCGGCGCAGCTGCGCTTGTCGCGTCAGCGAGTGCCGCCCCGTTGATGCCATCACCGGCCCCCGTCCAAGGGGGCTCGTACGCCCTCGTCTGGGAAGACAACTTCGACGGCACCACCCTCGACTCGACCAAGTGGACGCCGATGATCGGCAACGGGTGTCCGAACCTCTGCGGTTGGGGCAACAACGAGCTCCAGTACTACCGCGCAGAGAACGCCACGGTCGGCGGCGGCCTGCTCACGATCACTGCCCGCCAGCAGTTCTTCGGCGGCAACCAGTACACATCGGCGCGCCTCCGCTCCCTCAACAAAGCGGACTTCACCTACGGCCGCTTCGAGATGAGCGCCAAGCTCCCTGCGGGCCAGGGCTTTTGGCCCGCCTTCTGGCTGCTGCCCAGTGACAGCGTCTATGGGACCTGGGCTGCCAGCGGCGAGATCGACGTCATGGAAGCGGTCGGCCAAAACGAGAGCCGCGTCCTGGGCACTATCCACTACGGCGGCACCTACCCGAACAACACGTTCTCGGGCGGCAACTACACGCTGCCCAACGGCAACCTCACCGACAGCTTCCACACGTACGCTATGGAGTGGGAGCCGAACGTGATGCGCTGGTACATCGACGGGGTCCTGTATTCCACCAAGACGACCTGGTGGTCCTCCGGCGGCTCCTACCCGGCACCATTCAACGAGCGATTCCACATGCTCCTGAACCTCGCCGTGGGCGGCGACCTCCCGGGGTCCCCCAACCAGTCGACGCCGTTCCCCTCCACCTACGAGATCGACTACGTCCGCGTCTATCAGCGGGACGTCTTTGACCCCGAGGACTGTATCGGCGTGTTCGACGACATGGAGCATGGGGACCCCGGAGGTAACGACTACTTCGAGTTCAACGGAGGCGGAACCGGCAGCATCAATTCGAACTTCACGGACCTGCCCCCCGTGCAGGGTGGCACGGCGTCCCTGGAGGCCAGCTGGTCGAACTCCGGCGTCGCGGGCTTCCTCGGCGGCTTTGGCCGCACGCGTGCGATCGACATCGCGGAGGCCACGCACTTCGAGATGTGGATCAACCCCGATGCGGGCCAAGACTTCGTCATCGAGATCAACCTCCAGGACGACGACAACGGCGACAACACGATTCCAGCCAGCCCCGATGGCCAGGACGACGAGTTCCAGTACGAGCTCACGGTCGGTCCCCCGGGTTCCGAGGTCATCAGCGGCGGAGGCTGGCAGAAGGTGTCGATCCCACTCGCTGACTTCTACGACGACAACACCTTCTTGACGGGCGGCAACGGCGTCCTCGACCCCCGAAGCACGGGGCTCGGCGGCAACGGCCAGCTCATCAACATCGTCCTAGCGCTGATCACGATCAACGGCCAGCCCGCTTCGTTCCGCACCGACCACTGGTCGTTCGTCCGGCCCGAGAGCGAGATCTCGGGATTGGTTTGGGACGACGTCAACTCGGACGGGCTCTCCAACGGCGAGCCTGGGCTCGCTGGCGTGACGGTCGAGCTTTTTGACAACACCCTCGGCACCGTGGTGGCTTCGGACACCACTTCCGCCTCGGGCGTCTACACCCTGCCGAACCTGGTCAGGGGCTCCTACGCGGTCCGCGTCGCCTCTTCGACGCTGCCAGTGGGCGTCACCCCAACGTTCGACCCGGACGGACTGGCGACGCCGGCCGAATTCGCCGCCGAGCTTGGCTGCGATGAGGTTCTGGACAACCAGGACTTCGGGTTTGAGCCGGAAATGCTCGGCGAGAAGGTCTGCTCGCCCGCGGTGAACAACTCCACCGGCGATTACGGGCGACTGCAAGCCAGCGGAACCGCGGACGTGACGAACAACGACCTCGTCCTCACGGGTTCGCAACTCCCCGTCAGCGCGCTCGGCTACTTCCTGGTTTCGCCGGGATCGAGCTTCATCCCGAATCCCGGCGGCAGCTTCGGCAACCTCTGCCTGGCGCCTCCCTTCGGACGCTACATCCAGTTCGCTGGGCCCGTGTCACCCCAGGGCACCCTGACCCTCAACGTCGATGCCACGTCCTTGCCCCAGCCCACGGGCTCGGTCGCCGCGCAGCCCGGTGAGACGTGGTACTTCCAGGTTTGGCACCGCGACGCCGTCATCGGCATCGTGACGTCCAACTTCTCGGAAGGCCTCGGCATCACCTTTCAGTAGGTGACCGAAACGAAGAGATCCCGCCCGGTCGCGTCGCGCCCGGGCGGGATCTTTTCGTAGGTGCTCCAGCCACCGGGTAAAGGGGACCCCGGCGGTGGCTACTCGCTCGTTTGGCGCCCCGCCATGCCGTAGGCCGTCGTCTCGTCAATCGTGACGTCGACATCGGTGCCCACCAGGGTGTTCGCCCCGGTGAACGAGACCGGCATGCCCCAGGGGGTCCGGCCCAGAAGCGTCTTCTCGTCGCGCTCCGACTGCGACTCAACGAATACAGGGACCGACTGGCCACGGTACACCTGAAAGCGCGAGCGCTGTGTCTTCTCTGCCATGCGCAGGAGACGCTGGTTGCGTTCCTTCTTGACGGCCTCGGGAATGTTGTCCTCGAGGCGCTCGTCGGCTTTCGTGTTCGGGCGCGGGTCGTACTTGAACACGTAGTTCACGACAAAGCCCTGCTCCTCTAGGAATGCCTCGGAGCCGTCGAAGTCCTCGTCGGTCTCTCCGGAGAAGCCAACGATCCAATCGCTGCCAAGCTCCATGTTCGGGACGATCTCGCGCAGGATGTCCGCTCGTCGGCGGTAGAGGTCCAGGGTGTAGCCGCGCTTCATGCGCTTGAGCACGTCGTCGCTTCCCGCTTGGGCCGGGAGCGGCAGGAACTTCTCGACCTTGTCGTAGTCGCGAATGGCCTCCGCGAACGGCTTGTTGATGTAGCTCGGGTGGAGCGTGATCAGTCGAATCCGCTTGATGCCCTCGACCTCGTTCAATCGCTCCAGAAGGTCCGCGAGGCTCGGGCGCCCTTGACGTCCTCGCATCGAGGGAGCCGCCGTACCGGGCTTCTCAAAGTCCTCCCCGTAGCTGTTGATCGTCTGCCCCAGCAGCGTGATGACCTGGACGCCCTGACTGGCGTACCACTCCGTCTCACGGACAAGCTCGTCGATGGGACGCGACCGGACTCGGCCACGGGTGGTGGGCACGATGCAGTAGGTGCAGTTGAGGTCGCAGCCGCGCATGACGGCGAGGTAAGCATGGGTGCCGCCCGTGTAGATCTCACCCGCGCGATCCACCACGACGTCCTCCGCCATGTCCGTGGCCAGAAGCCGACGCTCTTTCGCGGTGAACTTGTCGGGGGCCAGTCGGCGCTCACGTAGCTCCTCGACCATCTTGGGCAGAAGGTGGACCAGCCCTCGATCGAGGCGTCGACGAAGCGCTGCACCAGATCCGGATTTTCTTCGACGAGAGGTTTCATGACCTCGATCATGGTGGAGTAGCTGTCATAGCCGCTGTCGGCTAAGAGATGCACCACGGGCTCGAAGCCGCCCTCACGCTGGACCGCGAATGGCTCGGAGGTCACATAGC
>CALHGQ010000015.1 GCA_938030175.1 uncultured bacterium
CAGCGTTGGAGATCTTCGCGGTACATGGCCTGTTCTTCGGCCTCCTTGCCCGGGGTCCACGCGGTGGTGCGGAAGACAAGCCGGTCGCCGCCATGGTTGAAGAAGGCTCCGCCGTCATAGCCAAGGGTGTCCGTGACTTGGCTGAGCCGGCCGCCATCCAGATCTGACGTCCAAAGCTCAAGGTCCCCCGAGCGGGTCGATGTGAAGACGATGCGGTCACCGATCGGGGACACGGTGGCCTCCGCGTCGTACCCGTACTCTTCGACAAGCGTGCGCTCTTCGCCGGTCGAGAGGTCGCGGGTGTAAATGTCATAGTCCGGCCAGAGCATCCACCGATACTCTTCCGTCTTGATCTTCTGGGGGCAGCCGTCGTGCCCGGTGTGGGTGGACGCGTAAAGGACCTGCTCGTCCGAGGGCATGAAGAAAGCGCACGTGGTGACGCCCAGTCCGCCGGAAACCTGGCGCATCGAGCCATCGGTGCTCGTCACGTAGATCCGGTCGCAGTCAATCCCATCGGACTGGTTCATTTGCTGGAGCGAAAGGCGATCCCCCCCGAAGCTCCAGTAGGCCTCCGCGTTCTGACCGCCAAAGGTCAGCTGCCAAAGGTTCTTGATGCGCTTCTCCCCGGGCTCGATCAGCTCGTTCACGAGCACGCCGCCGGGGACAGGACACTCTGCGGGGATGTCGTTCAGCGGTTCGTCGGAACCTCCGCTATAGGCGCAGGAGACGAAGCCCAAGGCCGCAAGCGTGAGGGGAAGCAGCTGAGGTGCCTGCCGGGGCGCCGCAAAAGAAGGAGCGTGAAAGGGGTGAAGCATGTGAGAGAGAGTCGACTAGTGACGGTGTGGTGGGGGGGAGACGCGCCCCGGGGGGACGGGGTCATACCCGGCTTTGGCGAAGGGCTGGCAACGCATGAGGCGCCAGGCGATCAACCCGAGTGAGCGAAAGACGCCGTGGGTGCGAAGGGCCTCTTCGGCGTAGGCACTGCAGGTGGGGGAGAATCGGCAGGTGGACACGGGCTTGAGCCGTGAGAGGAAGCGCCGGTAGAAGCGAATCGGAGCCAAGAGCACGCCGCGGACCAGTCGTGACGGCCAGACCCAGAGGATCTGCTTGAGCGACAGGCCTGGCTTCGGCCCAAGGGCATCGGGCTCGTTGTCGGTCATCGCGCGCCTCCGCTGGCAGCTTGGGCCGTGCGCCGCTCGATCTTTTGGCTGAGCCGCTTGAGCTCGACCATCGTGTCCTTCGTGTTGGGCTGGAGACGCGGCTCGGCGGGGATCAGGACGAAGTCGAACGCGGGCAGCTCTTGGCTCGACAGCCGAAACGCCTCGCGGAATACGCGCCTGACTCGGTTGCGCTTGACGGCGTGCTTCCAGATCTTCTTGGACACGGAGAGCCCCAGCCGCGGATGGCCCAGGCCGTTGGGGGCACCTACGAGGAGCAGAATGGAACCGCGCGCACGTCGACCGCTGCGGTAGACGCGACCAAAGTCACGGGATGTCCGTAGGTGAAACGGCTTGGAAAATCGTAGGCGAGAAGGCATCGAACCCCTGCATTTTGCACGCTCCCAGGCCATGCTTCACGTACCCATGATGGAATCCAACGAGGAACAGGGCCCTCGGGCTGCGGCCCCACGTCCATTCGGCTTAGGGATTTCCGCCGGCGCCGGTGATGGAGGGGGAGCGAGTGACTCAGGGGGTGTCGGTTCTCCAGCGGCAGGGCGTGGTGCTCCCAAAGCTGAGAGGGGGTCGCGACGACCCGCCACGTTCACTTGCGCGCTCGGTCGGGTTTGGCCCCGGGCGGTCGCGGCTGACCTGGAGGAGGCTCTAGCGGATCTGGTCGTCGGCGCGACGGCTCCGCTTCCGCGCCCCTCCGGTTCGCTCCCGGCGCTGCAGCCCGGGGATCTCGAAGACATCCTGGGCTTCTTCCCCGAGGAAGAGTCCCGTGATGCGGCGCGAGAGCACTTTTCGGTGGGATCGGCACGGGGCGAATTCGCTGGCTCGTTCGCGCAGCCATCTGGGTCTGAGGAGTTTGGGCCCGAGGTCGAGGCGATCCTTCTGCGGCCCCACAACACGCAGCCGTTCGGCGAGATCTGCGCTCGGCTTGTCCAGCTCCTTGGATTTGGACGCCCGGTGATCGTTCTTTCGGATCCAAAGCTCCCGGTCTTGGCCGAAGCCGCGGTCGACTGGGTCTTCCTCTGGGCTCCTGAAGCTCCCCTTTGCCTGCTCCACGACGAAGGGCTTGACGTGCTGCGCTGCGCGGCCGCTTGGCCCAACCTGGCGGTGGAGCTGGTCGAGCCGGAGGCGGGGCTCCTCTCCACGGTGGTTTCCCTGCGCAAGATCCGCAGCGATCTCGTCCAGGCCCAGGCCGATCGAGTGGCTGAAGAGACGGCGACCCGGGAGCGCGAGGGCTGGTTTGGCTCGGGCGTCGTTGCAGCCCCGCTTGCGCCTCTGGAGGTTCGCTCGGCGGCGCCGGAACCGTGGCAGATTGCGGCCGATGCTGATCCAGCCGAAGCCGCAGAGGAGATCGTGGTGCGCGCGTTCGGACCGTCCGTGCTCGGGGGCTACGCGCCAAGCGCGCTGTCGAGGGTCCGCATCCCCGCGCTTCTCTTCTCACGGGTCACCGAGGAGTTGCTTGTTCGGCTCGAGGAAGTGGAGGAGGACGGGCGCTTCGATCCCCCGGGCTGGATTCTGGAGCGGCCTGAGCCGTCGGACACAATGCCGCGGGCGAAGCGGCTTGGCCTCGATGAGGGAGCCACCCTCGTCTTTGAGCGCCAATCGGCCCGAGCCGATGGGAAGCCCTACGGGATGGTCTTCACGAACGGCGAGCCGCGGATGCGCAGCGGCGACGGAGCGCGTGCCTTTGGGGTGCTGCTGCTCATGCGCGGCGACTGATGGGAGGGCGACCGGCCGCCGCGGGGCCGCCCTGACTTTTGTCTCGAACGGGTTCACGGCCGTTTCGGTTGTGTGAGAGACGCTTCATTCGCGGGGCTCCAGCGCGTAGCCTTCTCGCGCGTCTTTCCTTCGACTCTCCCCTGCTGCGTCCCTATGCCCATCGCCGAGCGGCCCGACCGCCTGCGCCCTTCGCTGCTCTTGGCCGTCAGCATGGTGGCCTTCCTCGTCTGCCCCGCCCAAGCGCTAAGCACGCAAGGGACGCCGGCGTCGGACAGCTTGCCTTCGGTCCAGGTGCCGCGCGTCAACGATCCTTCTGCGGGCCTCGACCCTGGCCCCTCAGGCGGTTCCATCAAGATCGACGGCAAGCTCGATGAGCTGGCTTGGGAGTCGGCCGTCCGGATCGGGCCCCTGACCCAGACCGTTCCGATCGAAGGCGCGCCCATGTCCGTTGAGACGGATATCCGCCTCATGTACGACGCGGAGAACGTCTACGTCGGGCTTCGGTGCTATGACGATCCGAGCGAAGTCAGGGCACGCCAGATGGAGCGCGACGCGTTCGTGCGCTACGACGACGTGGTGGAGCTTTGGTTCGACCCACTGAACTCAGGCCGCTTCGCTTACTGGTTCCAGGTCACCCCGGGCGGCTCGCTCGGAGACGCTCTGATTGCGGACAACGGTAGTTCGTTCAACAAGGACTGGGACGGCATCTGGTACGGCGCGGTGGACGTGACCGAGGACGGCTGGTTCGCCGAGCTCCGGATTCCGATCCTCACGATGTCCTTTGATCCGGACGCGCCGTTCTGGCGCTTCAACATTCGCCGCAAGCGAGTGGCCAACGGGGAAGAGGGCCGCTGGGCCTCCCCGCGCATCGGCTACCAGTTCTTTCAGGTGAACGACGGGGGCAAGCTCACGGGGATCGGCGGTCTCACCCAGGGGCTTGGCCTGGACGTGCGGCCCTACCTGAAGTTCGGCAGCACCCGTGAGTCCTCCGAGCGATCGTTTGATTCCGTGTGGGACACCGGCGCGACGGTTCGCTGGCGGCCTTCCCCGAACACTACGCTGCTCGTCACGACGAACACCGACTTCGCCGAGACGGAGGTGGACGCGCGCCAGATCAACCTGGGCCGCTTCCCTTTGTTCTTCCCGGAGAAGCGCGACTTCTTCCTCGAGGACGCGGGGGCCTTTGAGTTCGGCGCGCCAGGCATCAGCCGATCCCTGGTCCCATTCTTCTCGCGGCGCGTCGGCCGGGACAGCGACGGAGGGGCCATTCCGATCCTAGCGGGTCTCAAGTTCACGGGACGCGTCGGGGATTGGACGCTGGGAGCGCTGAACACCTACGTGGACGAGAGCGTTTCGGCGGACCTCGCGGCGACGGGCGTCGGCGAGTTGATCGGCAAGCAAAACCTCGGCGTCCTGCGTGCCAGTCGCGCCCTTGGGGATGGTCAGGCCATCGGTGCCATCGTGACGAGCGGCGACCCTGGCGGCGATGGGAGCAGCGTGACCGCGGGGGTGGACGCTCGGTTCGGTTCCGGTGACCTGTTCGGGGCCGGGCACAGCGGGTTTCTCTGGGCCTACGCCCTCGGGACGTTCGGCGCCGACGACGAGACGGACGCTGGGGCCTACGGAATGCAGGCACGAACTCGCTCCAGCAACTGGGAGACGGACCTTCGCGCTCAGCGCACCGATGCGGGCTTCGCACCTGCCCTTGGTTTCGTGCGAAGGACGGCCGTGGACAGCTACAACGCCAACATCGAGCACACGTGGCGGTTCGAGGATCAGTCGTCGCTCTTCCGAACCACGGAGGCGGGGATCGGCGCGAACGCGGAGTTCGACCTTGCAGGGACCGAGGACAGCTGGAGCCTCCCCATCGATATTTTCGAGGGCACGTTTTGGAGCCAGGACTCCTTTGGCGTGCGGGTGACCCGGCGCGCCGAGACGATCCAGAATGCCTTTAGCGTCGGCGGCAACGCGACGGTGGTGCCTGGGCAGTACGACGAGACGCGCGCGCGCATCTTCGCGGAGACCAACGATCGGAGGCTGTTTGGCGCCGAGGTGTTCTACGAGGAGGGGGACTACTACGGTGGGTCGATCGAGCGGCTGTCCATTGAGCCCGCGTTTTTGCCCAACAAGTTCCTGACGCTGGGCGGTTCGTTCGAGGACATCCAGATCGATCTCGGAGGGGACGGGTCGCTGCACACCCAGCTTTACACCGCGAGGGTCGACGTGCTCTTTGATGCCATGACGGCATGGAAGTCGTTCATCCAGTACGACACGACGTCCAAGAACCTCGCCGTGCAGTCGCGCCTCCGGTGGATCCTCGAGCCGGGGCGCGAGCTCTTCATCGTGGGCCTCTTCGGCTTTTCCAAGCAAGACACAAGGTCGTCGTTCGTGACGGAGGATCAGTCTTTGGCGGTGAAGCTGGAGGCGAACTTCCGTTTCTGATCCCATGGGGCCATGCCCTCATCTCCATCAGGCTCTTCTCTGCCCAAGGACGCCCCACGGGTCGCGATCATCACGGACTCCGAGCACCCTGGTCTGCGCCCCGACGACGTGGGGCTGATCGAGGCGTTCGCCGCAGAGGGAGCGAGTGCCGCGCCGCTCCCGTGGGGGAGTGAAGTGGGCGCCGACGCGTTCGACTGCGCCGTGATCCGGACGCCGTGGGACTACTTCCTTCACCCGGGGGCCTTCATCGAGTGGGTGGACGGTCTTCGCGTGCCTGTCTTGAACCCCAAGGAAGTGCTGCGCTGGAACCTGGACAAGGGCTACCTCCAAGAGCTTGCGCAGCTCGGCGTGGCAGAGATCCCACGGACGGCTCTGTTGGAAGCCGGAGAGGGCGACACGGCGCGCGTCCTTGAGCTCGTCAGCTCGGACCGCGCCGTTGTCAAACCGGTCATCTCTGGCGGCGCCCACGGAACCCGCGTGGTCTCGGGCGACCAGCCCCTCACCTGGGACTCGTCTGAAACCGGCACGTACATCGTCCAAGAGTTCGTGGACTCTGTGACCGAGCTTGGAGAGTGGTCGCTGATCTACTTCAACGGCGAGTTCTCCCACTCGGTGCTAAAAGTTCCCAAGCCCGGCGACTTCCGGGTCCAGGACGACTTCGGAGGCGCCGTCCAGTTCGACCGTCCCTCTGAATCGTTGTTCGAAGTCGCCGCCGGGGTCCTGGCCGGAGCACAGAGAGCCCTAGGCCTCACGCACCCGCTCCCCTACGCGCGCGTCGACCTCGTGGAGGCCCGAGGCACCAGCGCGGGCCTCCTGATGGAATTGGAGCTCATCGAACCGGAGCTCTTCTTCCGGGCCGACCCAGAGTCTCAGCCCAGGTTCGCACGGGCCATCGTGGGAGCGCTCGACCGAAGCTCCGAGGCTAGCTGACGAGCCTTCGCAGCCCGTCGCGCGGCCGGCCGCCGAAGTCTCTCGATCGAGTGAACCACCGAATCACCGCCGGCCCGGAGCCTCTGGGCCGTATGGCGTGGGACCTTGTGCGCTGCCTAAGGTGGCGAAATCCCCGCCTGCTATAGTGGAGCCGACCCATTCTCGCTCGCTCTTCGTCCTCCCGTCGACCTTCGACAGCTCGCTATGCAGTACCTCGTCACTGGAGCCGCCGTGGCGGCATTCGCCGCCTGTGTGAGCCCTCCAAGGGTTCTAGATTCAGGGCCGCAGCTGGCTCCAGACCAGCACTTGCTGGTCGGTCGAACTGACTCTGCGTCCCAGCCGAAGCTCCCATCGGGGTTTCAGGAAGAGATCGTCATCCCCATGTCGCCCTGCGACATCAAGCGGCCGCGTGTGAGGATGTACATGTCGACCGCCTCCAAGAAGCTCTCCTTGGAGGGCTCCGTGACCGTGGGGGAGGAGACGTTCCGGATCTTCTTGCCGGGCGGCGAGGATGGCTACAGCGTGGCGCCCCGCCCTGAACTCAAGGGCATCCTGACGGCCTTCACTTCCACCTGCATTGCGGTGGACCAAAACCACGACGGCGAGATCGCGACGTGGGAGTCGTACTACGCTGAGAACCCGCTGCGGATCGGGGACTCGATGTTTGCGGTCAAGGCTATTTCGGAAGACGGGGAGCTCACGCTCGTGCCCACTGACCACCCGCTTACGGGCCCAGTGGTGGGGCGCAAAGCGCCGGACTTCACGTGGACCACGATCGAGGGTGAGACTCTCCGGCGCGACGACTTCCTCGGTCGCGCGATCATCGTTGATTGCTGGGCACCCTCATGACACTCGTGCTGGGAAGGCTTCCCCTTCGTGAAAGGGATACAAGACAAGAACGGCCCGGACAACCTCGAGATCATCCTCGTCAACAACGGGGGGCACACCAAGCGCACGATTGAGGGCGCTGAGATGCGCGTTGAGCGGTACGGAATGGAGCGCTTCCCACGCGTTCGGTTCGACCGAGATGAGTTCAACACCGAGGTCGCTGCGGCGTTCGGGCAGTACGGCTACGGCAAGTTCGTCATCGACAAGGAGGGCGTACTGGTAGGGATCGACCTTCGCCGCGACGCTTTCACGAGCACCGTCGAGAGAGCCTCCGGGACGACGACTCCCAAGGTCCCGCTGGACGGATTCGCGCTGAAGGTTCAGGCCGTCAAGCTCAAGGGAGGTGCCTCCGGCGTCTTCAATCGGTCGGGCAAACTCAAGACCGACCTGACGGGTAGCGTCCAGCTCCAGTTCTCTATGCCCAACGGTTGGCACGTGAGCGGAGGCGCAGGCGATGCCCCCGAAGTCTCGGTGGCTTATTCCGGTGCCGTGGAAATAGGAGAGTTGGAGCCCTGGAACCCGTCGGAAGAGGATCCTGTACCACCGCTCCTCCTACCCCTGAAAGCCCCAAAGGGCACACCCATCGGTCGCTACCTCATCCACGGCACCGTCCGCGTAGTGCTCTGCAACGACGATGGCTGCTTACCCCCGATCGAACTGCCTTGGGACGTCGAACTAGAAGCCCTCTAGAACGCCGCGAGCCACCGCCCCCAGCTCCTAAGCCCAGCAACTCCCAACAAGGCCCCTCACGAAGCCAAAGCGCGCAAAATCAACCAGGTCCAAAACGGTGCAGGCCGCGCAAAATCAACCAGGTTCCCAGTGGTGCAGGGCGCGCGGAATCAGCCTGGTTCGGAGCGGTGCACGTTGCTGCTAGCAAAGTCGAACAGGTTCCGAACGGCGCGTGTCGCGCAAAATCAACCAGGTTCCGAGTGGTGCAGGTCGCGCAAAATCAACCTGGTTCGGAGCGGTGCAGGGTGGTGCTGGCGAAGTCGACCAGGTTCCGAACGGTGCGGGTCGCGCAAAATCAACCTGGTTCCGAGTGGTGCAGGGCGCGCGAAATCAACCTGGTTCGGAGCGGTGCAGGTTGGTGCTGGCGGAATCGACCAGGTTTCGAACGGTGCGGGTCGCGCAAAATTAACCAGGTTCCGAATGGTGCAGGGCGCGCGAAATTGGCCTGGTTCGGAGTGGTGCAGGTGGGGGTTAGCGGCTGAGGCGGAGTTGGCCGCAGGCGGCGGCGCCGTCTAGGCCTCGGGACCAGCGGATGGTGGCGATGAGGCCGCCTTCTAGGAGGGCGTCGCGGAAGGCTTCGGCGCGGCCTACGTCGGGGCGGCCGAAGGGGAGGTCGGGGGTGGGGTTGTAGGGGATGATGTTGACGCTGCAACGGCGGCCTCGGAGGCGTTCCGAGAGGCGCTGGGCGTGGCCTAGGCTGTCGTTGTCGCCGCCTAGTAGTACGTACTCATAGGTGATCTCGCGGCCCGTGACCTCGAACCAGTCGTCGCCCGCGGCGAGGACTTCCTCGATGGGGACGCCGCGCATGGCGGGGACGAGGTAGTCGCGCTGTTCTTGGTCGGGCGTGTGGAGGCTGATGGCGAGCTGGAACTTGGGGTCCATGCGGGCCACCTTGCGCAGGCGGTCTGGGAAGCCGACGGTGGAGACCGTGAGCTTGCGGCCGCCGAGGCCCATCTCGTCCCGGACGACCCCCAGGGCCGCGTTGAGGTGCTCGAAGTTCAGGAGCGGCTCGCCGATGCCCATGACCACCGAACGGCGCAGGGGGCCGACGGCGCGGCCGCGAACGTACTGCTCCACGATCTCGTGGGCGGTGAGATTGCGCGCCAGACCGAGGAGTCCGGAGGCACAGAATGGGCAGCCCACGGGGCAGCCAGCCTGGCTGGAGACGCATAGGGTGGCGCCGCGCTCGTTGCCGTCCGCGTCCTCCCGCTGGTGGGGCAGGGGCGGCATGTGGACCGTCTCGACGGAGAGGTCTCGACCGGTGGCTTCCGGGTTGTCTCCGCTGCGCGCTCGACCCATCGGGAACGAGAGGAGCAGCTTGGTCGTGCCGTCCTTCGCGCACACCTCGGCCTCGAGGGTGCTGGAGAAGATCGGAAGCTCCTCCGTCAGCCGATCGCGAAGGCGAATGGGAAGGTCCGTCATCTCGCCATAGTCGAGACGGCCCTTCTCCAGGACGTTGCGACGGACGATCTTCGCCTGGAACGGCTTGCCGCCCATACGCACGACCTCTTCCTTTAGGGCGTCCGGAGCGAGCTGCAGGAGCGTCGTTCGGTCGTCGGTCTCGTTCATCGGGTGCTCCGAACTACTTCGCGAGCTGGGCGACGATGCGGTCGGCGAATTCCTCGCCGAGCTCAAGCGCCTTCTCCAGGGAGGGCGGGTTCGCGCCTCCGACGGCGCGGTGTCCGCCGCCGCCGTACTCCTCCATCATCTCGCCAACGTGGACGCCGTTCGTGGGCTTGTTCCACGGGTTCTCGCCGCACGTGATGTGGAAGCCCGCGCGGGTCGGAATCACGCCCACCGCGTAGGAGATGTCGGGGTGGTGGTAGAACGGGGCGAAGCGCTCGCGCCGGACCTTGGAGGAACTCGCGTCGAAGAACACGACGCCGCCCTCGTTCCAGACGACGGTGGGGGGGAACTGCTCGAGGGCCTTGTCGCGGTTGCGGGACGCGCGGTCGTAGACCTTCTCCACGTCGCTTCGCAGGGCCACGTCGCGCAGCGACTCCTCCACGAGGGCCGTCGCCAACGTGTCGACCCAGGCAGGATTGGGGGACGCGGTGAGCGCGCGCATCAGGCGCAGCGCCGGATCGTCCCCAAAGACGGCCTGGTCGACGCTCTCAAAGCGCGCGGCGTCGATGATGTCCGACCAGCGCGCGGCGTCCTGAAAGCGCTCGGGCGCCTTGTAGCCAAGGTGCTCCTCCGCGTGCTTGATGATGAGCGGCGGACAAGATGGCGCCGTCTCGTCCCAGAGCCAACGGTCCGACGGCTGGTAGGTAGCGCGCAGCTCGTCCGACAGGAACGTCGTCGGGTGATGGTCGAACCAGTACTCAGCCCGCGGATGGAAGTGGAAGTCGACGACGGCAAAGCGCTTGCCCTCTTCGAACGAGTCCCAGTTCTTGCGTTCGTCGTAGTTCACGCTCAGAAGGATCGGGTTCTCACCCTGCTCCTTCAGCGCGTGGGCCAAAACGGCCCCCGACACCATCCCGTCAAAGTCGCGGTGGTATCGGATTCGCAGCTGCTGTTTTTTTGGGGCCTGGACGTCCATGGGCCGGAATCATAGCCCAAAGACGCCCCTGCCAACCCCCGTATCGGGGCTGTATCAATCCTTGAGCGCTGCTTCGAAGCCGTCGACCACCGCCTGGCTCATGATTTTGAGCAAGGCCTCGTCGCTCAGCCCGTTGGCGTCGGCTTGGACGATGTCGTCACCGATGAGGATGGAGAGCTCATAGCCCTGGGTCCCCTTCTTCTGGAGGACACCGCTGTGCTTGCCGTACTTGATGACCTCGCCGTCGTCCCCGAGGAGCGCCGGGTTCGTGATCATCATGGACATCATCTGGATCATGGGGGAGTCGATCGTCGTCTTGACGTTCAGCCGCTCGCCCTCAGGCCCCTTGTAGTTGCCCTCGACCATGATCCCCACCATGCCGCCGAACATGGCGTTCTCGGCCTTGTCCGGGTCGTTGGGCTTGAAGGTCCAGCCCTCGGGTGCCTTGGGGAAGGCCTTCATGCACACTTCGCGCCGCTTGGCGTTCACGAGGGTCAAGGCATCCTGCAAGGCCTTCGCGGCGCCGCCGAAGCTCTTGGCATCCCAGGAGGTCCTGGCGGTCTCGATGAGGGCCGGAAAGTCCTTGGCCTCCACCTTCTTGGTGCGCTCCTGTGGCGCAAAGGCCGTGACAGCGCTGGCGGCGGCCAGAAGGAGTGGAGCGGTAGCGGCGATGGTTCGGAGCATGTCTGGGTGGTAACGGGTCGTGAATGGAGAGAGCCGCGCTAGCGGCGGGCTACCTTCCTTTTAGGGATTGGGGCACCGCCGAATCCACGCAAGAACCGCACATATTGCTCGCGTATGAAAGCACTTGGGCCCTCGCCTCCTTTCCAGGTGGCGAGGGCCCAAGGCTTCGAAGCTAGAAGCGGCTAGCTCATCAAGCGCTTTCGCGCTCGGGAGACGAAGCGTCGTCTTCTCCGATGTCAGCGGCGGTCAGACCGCGTGCGAGCTGGGTCACCCCGCGTACGACGTCGGCGGTCACCACGAAGGTGTCCGTGTCCTTGCGTGCCGGAAGCTCGTAGAGCAGGTCGAGCAGCATGCTCTCCAGGATGGAGCGCAGCGCGCGAACCCCCGTCTCCCGCTCGATGGCGAGATCGGCGATGGCACCCAGGCCGCTCTCGTCGAACTCGAGCGTCTTGCCGTTCATTTCGAAGAGGCGCTGGTACTGGCGTACGAGTGCGTTCTTCGGCTCGACGAGGATGCGGACCAGCTCTGCGCGGCGCAGGGTCTCGAGGGTCGCAACGATCGGGAGGCGACCGATGAACTCAGGGATGAGCCCGAACTCCATCAGGTCCTTCGGGAGCAGGTAGCGCACGTACTCGTCGCGCGCTGCGTACTCGTCGAGGGCCGGGAGGGCGCCCGCGGAAAGCTTGCCGGCTCCGGCGCTTGCCGCAGGATTCGAGACCTCGCTGGCCAGGCCAGCTTTGCGCTTGGCGTTGTCGAGCGCGGAGTTGCTGGAGGCGTCACGACCGAAGCCGATGACTTCCTGACCCACGCGGCGTCCGATGATCTCCTCGATGCCGGAGAACGTGCCGCCGACGATGAAGAGGATGTTCGCCGTGTCGATCTGGATGTACGACTGCTCCGGGTGCTTGCGGCCACCCTGGGGCGGTACGCTCGCGACCGTGCCTTCGAGGATCTTGAGCAGAGCCTGCTGCACGCCCTCGCCCGAGACATCGCGGGTGATGGACACGTTGCCGGTGGTCCGGCCGATCTTGTCGATCTCGTCGATGTAGATGATGCCCTGCTGGGCCCGCTCGACCTCGAAATCCGAAGCCTGGAGCAGCTTGAGCAGGATGTTCTCCACGTCTTCGCCGACGTAGCCAGCCTCGGTCAGCGTGGTCGCGTCCGCCATGGCGAACGGAACGTCGAGCTGCCGAGCGAGGGTACGCGCGAGGAGTGTCTTGCCGGAGCCGGTGGGGCCCACGAGGAGCACGTTCGACTTCTCGATCTCGACGCCCTTTTCTTCTTCGGCTTGGCCCTGCTGGCGCAGGCGGTTGTAGTGGTTGTAGACGGCGACGGAGAGGACCTTCTTTGCGCGGTGCTGGCCGACGACGTACTCGTCCAGGCTGCGGGCGATCTCGATCGGCGTGGGCAAGCGGTCGACCGCGGAGATCGCGGCCGGCGTCAGCGGCGCTCCTGTGCGGGCAGCTTCCGTGCGCGTCTCGGCCGCGGCTGCGCCGCTTGCCGGGTTACGACGTTGCTCCTCCTGCAGGATCGAGTTGCAAATCTCAATGCACTCATTGCAGATGTAGACACCTGGGGGCCCGGCAATTAGCGATGCAACCTGGTGACGGGGCTTTTCACAGAAGGTGCAACGTTCGACCTGACGGCCTGTTCTACGAGAGGAGCTCATGCGGTGAGTCTATTCCGAGGGACGGGGCAAGGCAGCTTCAACATGAGAATCGCCCTGGTGTGACCCAGGACCGGACCACTTCTTTCAGCAAGTGCGCTGCGCCGAGACAGGCGGTTTGCAGCACTGAACCAGTCTGATCAACATCGACGAGCTTCATTGCAATTTAGTTCGGGCATCGCGTGCGGATACCTCGCGGAAATGTTCAGGGCGCCTGTTACGGCAGGCGCCCCAAGTCGGACTCAATTTCTGTCCAGGCAAACATCCGGGACGAGCATGAGTCTGCGTTCATGAGTGAGCTCAAGCCACGGGTCGCGCGATCGGGACCGGCCTGGGCTCACTCACCAAGCGTTATGAGTCCCCTTCGGTGCTGGGCGCGCCTTCGGCCCGTGCCACGATGTGGTCGATCAGGCCAAAGTCCTTGGCCTCTTCCGGGGACATGAAGTTGTCGCGGTTGCAGGCTTCGGAGAGCTCTTCCGCTGTCCGGCCGCTGTGGCTGGCCATAATGCCCTCCAGCTGCTTCTTCATCTTCATGATCTCGTTGACCTGGATCTCCATGTCCAAGGCCGTGCCACCCATGCCGCCGTGGGGCTGGTGGATCATGACGCGACTGTGGGGCAGTGCGAAGCGTTTGCCCGCGGTGCCGCCAGAGAGGAGGACAGCGCCCATGGAGGCGGCCTGTCCCAGGCAGTAGGTCGAGATATCAGGCTCGATCAGCTGCATCGTGTCGTAAATGGCGAGGCCAGCTGTCACCGACCCGCCAGGCGAGTTGATGTACATCTTGATGTCCTGGTTCCGACCGGTTTTGTCGAGAAAAAGGAGCTGTGCCATGACAGCGTTGGCGACGTTGTCGTCGATCGCTGTGCCCAGGAAAATGATTCGGTCTTCGAGAAGACGAGAGTAGATGTCGTACTGCCGCTCTCCACGACCGGTCTTCTCGATGACGAAGGGAACCGGGTAGTAGTTTTGCATGGCGCCTTCTCTAGCTGTTCTGGATGGGGGATTCAAGTAGGTCTGCCGGGCAAGGAGGGACGAAAGAACCTACTCCGGCGCCTTGATATCGGCGTTCTCCCTCAAGAACCTGCGCACCTTCTTCTCCAGGATTTCGATCGCCAGCTGCTGGCCGAGATTGTTCTTGGAGTAGTACTCCTGGACCTCCTCGACGGTGGTCTGGTTGCGCTGGGCGATATTGGTGAGCTCCTGGGCCATGTCGTCGTTGTTCACAAGGAGCTCCTCGGTCTCACCGATGGCCTCCACGACCAGGAGGGCCTTCAGCCCTTTAGCAGCTTCTTCGTAGGCCCCCTCTTTCTGCTCGGCCTTTGCGGCTTCGATCTCCTCCTCGGAGGAGCCGTTGCCCTGCATTTCGGAGCCCAGCTGGTTGAGGCGGGCTTCGGTCTGCTGTTCGAGCATCGAGCTGGGCAGCTCGACGTCTACGGCCTGGAGCACCTCGTCGAGGAGGGCCGACTCGACCCGCTGGTTCTCGCGCTCCTGGGCGTTCTCCGCCAGGCGATCTTTGATGAAGGCGCGGACGCCATCCATGTCCTTGATCTCGGCTTCGGGGGCGCCGCCGCCGAGCATCGTGATGATCGTCTCGTCCGTGGGCGGCACGAGCTTCATGGCCTGGGTCACGTTGATGACGCAGGTGCCCTCCTTGCCGCGGAGCTCCTCTTCCTCAAGGAAGTCCGGAAGCTCCATCTTGAACTCCAGGCGCTCGCCGTCCTTCACGCCGATGAGCCCAGCGCTGAACATTTCTGCGTCGACGCCCGGGGGCACGCTCGCTGTATTGAGGCGCATGCCTTCGCGGTCGAACACCTGCTTGCCTTCGTGCTCGAAAGCGATGTTGCCGATCACAAAGCCCTTCTCGTCCATGCCTTCGTCGCCCGCTTCTTCCGGCGTCGACTGCTGCTGTCGGATTTCCTCGAGGGTCGTGTCGATTTGCTCGTCCATCACGGGCTCGAGCTCTGACGTCGCGGTCAGCCCGCGGTACTTCGGGAGCTCAAAGCTCGGGCGCAGCGGGACCTCGAAGTCAACCTTGAAGGATCCGTCGCCTTGCAGCTCCAACTCCTCGGGCGTCAGTCGCGGGTGAGCGATGGGCTTCAGCTTGTTCTCTTCGAGCGCCTGGCCGTACGCCTTCTGGACGAAGCGCTCCTTGACTTCGCCGCGGACGGAGTCGCCGAACTGCTTCTCCATCACCTTGAGCGGTACCTTGCCGGGCCGGAAGCCCTTCATGCGTACGTTCTGGGAGGCCTGGCGCAATCCGTTCTTGACCTCGGCCTCGAACTCGTCGGCGGGGACGTTGAAGGAGATCTTGGCGGTCGTCTGGACGGAGGTGTCGACTTCGAGTTGCACGGCGCTTGGGCCCCCTAGGGGAGGCGGGATAAGTGGTGACGGGTGGGAACACCGGGCCAGGTTCTTCGCATGGAGCGTGGTCCCGGGCCGGAAGTGGGACAAAGATTGAACCCGTCATGCCCTCCTGAGTCCAGTCGCGCCGAATAATAGAGGGAGAGAACCCGCCCGGAACTTTGATCATGGCCCCAGAGCATCACCCGAAGCGCATCGTCCACGCCTGCCTAGCCGTGGTGCTGCTCGCCGTGGGCGGCCTGGGGGCCCGGTGGATCGTGCATTCTACTCCGGAGCCCGCCAGGGCCGAGGGGCTCCCTGGGCCCGCCGTGATCGCGGTGGAGGTCCAGGCCCTGCGCCCGATGGAGGTGCCACGGGTCATCTCAGGCACGGGGACCCTGGAGGCGGCCGCGGAAGCGGCGCTGGCCTCCGAGATCGGCGGCCGGGTGGTCTTTGTCGCGGAGGATCTAGCGAACGGGGCCTTCCTCGAGGAGGGCGCGGAGATCCTGCGGGTCGATACGGCGGGCCTCGGGGCCGAGCTTGAGGCCCAGGAAACGACCATTGAGCTATCCCAGGCCCAGCTGACGGCGGCGGAAACGGACCTGACCGCCGCCACAAAGACCTTGGCCGCGCTGGAAGAGCGCTGCGAGCTCCTTCGCTCCGAGGAGGAGCGCTGGCTCGACCTGAGCAAGCGCGGCATGGCCGAGCAGGCCCGGGTCGATCTGGCGCGGAACCAGCGGCTGGCCGCCGACGTTGCTGCGAGCGATGCTTCCCGCGGACTCGAAGGGATCCGATCGACCATCAACGCGGCGCGCCTCCAGGTGAAGCTCGCCGAGAATCGCCGAGCTGTCCTGGAAACGAAGCGCTCCCAGGCCGTGGTGAGAGCCCCGTTCCCAGGACGCTTCACCAGCGAGAGCGTCCCGACCCTTGGCACTACGCTGGCACCCCTCGTTCCGTTCGGCGCATTGCTCGACGGCCGCGCCATGCGACTGGTCACCGAGGTGCACGAGGATGATTTCGCGGCGCTCTCGGATCGCTCGCTGGCTCTTGCGGCCCCGATGTCCCGTCCGGGGACGCTCCTCGAAGGAAGCGTCACGGGGCTCGGTATTCGGGTGGATCCGGTGACGCGTTCCGTTCGAGTGGAGGCGCTCTTCCCCGCTGCATCGCCGTTCGAGTCTCCCGACAACATCATCAGCGACTTCTCCGCGCCGGTGCCAAGCGGTTCGTTCGCAAGGGTCGAGCTGCGCGGCGAGCCGTTCCGGGACGCGATCTGGGTGCCGGAGTCGTGGCTGACCTATCGCGACGGACAGGCGGTCTGCTTTGTCGTTGCGGATGAGGATCAAGAGGGCGGCGCCGTGGCCGAGCTCCGACACGTTGAGTTCGTAAGCGGACTCCACGAAGGCGGGCGAGTGATTGCCTCCGGCCTTGCCCCGGGGGACCGGCTCATCACAAGCTCGCTGCAGCTTCTCGACCAAGGCGCCCCCGTGCGCGTGCTTGCGGGTACGGGCGAGGACTCCTCTCTGACGGGGAGCCCGAACCGGAACGCAGTCGAGACCCCCAGCCAGAGTTCCAACGACGGGGCGAACCGGTGATCCGCTGGCTTGCGCGCATGGCGGTGGGCAACCCCGTCGGCGCGAACCTCGCCATGATCGCCCTTGCGGCGGCGGGGCTCCTCGTTTACCGGAGCATGCCGCGGGAGGTCTTCCCGGACTTCTCCCTCGATGCCATCGAGGTGTTCACGCTGGCGGGCGGAGCCTCGCCGGTGGATGTGGAGCGCCTCGTCACGACGCCGATCGAGGACGTCTTGGAGGGGCTCGATGGCATCAAGGAAATGCGTTCGGTGAGTCGCGAGGGCGTTTCGCGCATCCGACTGACGCTCCAGTCGGGGGCCGACCTCGACGAGGTTCTTGCCAGCGCCCGCGACCGCGTCCGCGGCGGCGATGTGGTCCTGCCCGAGGGCTCTGACGAACCCATCGTGGCCGAGTCAAAGAACCGCTTTCCGGTTATCGCGGTGTTCCTCTACGGGTCAGCGGACAAGGGAGTGCTAAAGACGCTGGCGACGGAGCAGTCGCGGGCGTTGGAGGCGCTGCCGGGCGTCTCGTCCGTCGTTTCGACGGGCATCCTTGAGCCGCGCATCTGGATCGAGCTGGACCCCATGGAGATGGAGCGCCACGGCATGACCCTCGAAGAGGTCAGCGCCGCTGTGTCAGGTCGTGTCGCGGAGGTGCCCCTCGGAACGTTGGAGGTTGACGGCGCCGAGAAGCTGCTGCGCGTTGGCGGTGACGTCCGCTGGGGGAGCGATCTGGCTCAGCTGCCACTGCGCACCTCGCCTACCGGGGCCGTGGTGACGCTGGAGCGTGTGGCGAGGGTGACGGAAGCCTCCCGGCGAGGCGCTTCCTACGGCCGCTTCAACGGGCAGCCGTGCGTTCACCTGCAGGTCAACAAGGCGCAGGACGGGGACACGATCGACATTGCCCGAGAGGTGCGCGCGTACGTCGCCGAAGCCGCCGACGATATGCCGCCGGGCGTGGCGCTCGGCATGAACAGCGATCTCTCGATTTACGTCAAGAACCGCCTCAAGACGATGGCGGATTCGGGCGTCATCGGAGCGGTGTTGGTGCTGCTTGCGCTCCTCGGTTTCCTGAGCCCTCGCGTGGCGCTCGTGACGGCCCTCGGCATCCCGCTCGCCTTCCTCGGGGGCATCTTGGTGGCCGGCTCCCTCGGCGTCACGATGAACATGATCGCGATGTTCGCGCTCATCGTCGTGCTCGGCATGGTCGTTGACGACGCGATCGTTGTGGGCGAGAACGTCTACCGCCGCATGGAGGAAGGGGAAGACCCAGAGACCGCCGCCGTGGAGGGCACCGTGGAGGTTGGGCGCGCCGTCGTGGCCACCATCCTCACGAGCATCGCCGCGTTCCTTCCGATTCTGATGCTGTCGGGAACGACCGGGCTCTTCATGCGGCCGCTGCCCATCGTTGTGTCCGCCTGCTTGGTGGTCTCGCTCATCGAGGCGTTCACGATCCTGCCGTCGCACCTCGCGCACTGGACGTCCAAGCGCGCGGCTCAAGCCATGCAGGCGAAGGCGCGCGCTGCGGGGGGCGAAATCCGTCGCTGGTACTCGCCGCTGCAGGATGCCTACATGAAGCTCCTGCGCCTATGCGTTCGCTGGCGCTATGCCACTCTGGCCTTTGCTGTCGGAGGCGGCGCGATGATCGGCGCCTTCGGCGGAGCGCGGCTCCCCTTCGTTCTCTTTGACGACTTCGAAAGCAAACTCTTCTTCGTTTCGTTCCGGCTCGATCCAAGCTCGTCGATTGCGCAGACCGAGGCCGTCTCCATCGGGATCGAGGGCAGCGTGCAAGCCATCTCGGAAGACGAGGTGCTCTCCATGCACACGCTCCTAGGGGTGGCGGCCTCGGACGTCGCGAGCTACGAGCTCGGAGCCCACCTCGGGCAAGTGTGGGTCGAGCTACGGGAGGGCGCTGGCCGGAAGCGTACGACCGCGGAAGTCATCGAGGCCCTGAGAGGGGAGCTCGGGGAACTGCCTTCGATCGTCGATAGCTTTGAGATCAGTCAGCCCCAGACGGGCCCCAGCGGCCGTGACATCGAGGTGTCGCTGCGCGGGCCCGACCTAGCGATTTTGGGCTCCAGCGCGAAGGAGCTCGCGGGCATCCTTGGCGGGTTCGCCGGTGCGCGGGATGTGCGCGTGGACTTCGAGGACGGAAAGGGCGAGGTCGAGGTGGTTCCGAATGCCCGTGGACGTCAGGTCGGGCTCTCCGAGGCGAGCCTCGCGCGTCAGCTGCGCACCGCGTTCGAGGGTGTGGAGGTCGCGAGCATTCGCCGCGGCTCCGACGACGTGCAGATCATGGTGAAACACCCCGAGGCGGATCGGTCCCGGGCCGGGGTGCTCGGGAACCTGCGGGTGGCGCTGCCGAGTGGTGGTGCGATGGGCGCAGCGGCTCCCGAGCGCGTGCCGCTGCGGGACGTAGCTGACCTGGTGCAAACCGTTGGCCCGGCTTCGGTCAGTCACGAGGAGCGCATGCGCAGCGTGATCGTGAGCGCCGACGTGGACGTGAAGGAGGGCAACTCGACGCGAATCCTTCGTTCGCTGCAGGAGGACCTCGGCGACCTCTTTGGCGGAGCGCCCGGCTACTCGGTGCGCATCCGCGGACAGGCGGAAGAGCAGGCGGAGTCGCTGGCTGGGCTCGGCGCGGCCGCCATCATCTCCGGCCTCCTGATTTACCTCGTGCTGGGCACTCTGTTCCAGAGCTTCCTCCAGCCCCTCGTCATCATGTTCATCATCCCCTTTGCCGCGATCGGGATGATCTTTGGCCATGCGCTGATGGATCGTTCCATCACGCTGATGTCGCTCATTGGTTTGCTCGCGCTGGCGGGCGTCGTGGTCAACGACTCACTGATCCTCGTGGACTTCATCGGCCAACGTCGGCGCCAGGGCGTGGCGCTGATGCAGGCGGTGCTCGACTCGGGTCGGCTCCGGTTCCGCCCGATCCTGTTGACCTCGGTGACGACGATGCTCGGCCTCATGCCGCTCACGTTCTTCGCCACGGGGCAAGCGCGTTTCTTGCAGCCGATGGCGATCAGCATCTTCTTCGGACTGAGCCTCGCGACGCTCCTGATCTTGATCTTGGTGCCCGTGGTCTACCTTGTGCTGGAAGACGTGATCGACGCTGTGCGACGCCCGTTTCAGAGGGCGAAGCACCACGCCTGAGTGGGGTCAGCTCCCACCGTTTCTACGGGAGAACTGGTCGGCTTTCCACGTGGCGAGTGCGCCGGGACCTGGCCTTCTATGGGAAGGACTGAAAATGGACAACGCCGTGCCAAATAGCGTGCGGCGGGGCCGTACCATCCTCCACCCATGAAGCTCTCCATTGCCCTCTGCTCGCTGACCCTCATCGCATGTGCCGCCGAGGAGAACTCGGAACAGGAGTTCCACTCCGTGGAGAGGGGCTCCGTAGTTCAGGAGGCCCTCGCAATCGGGCGAGTCATGCCGCGCGTTCAGGTCCCGATTCACAGCTCGTGGGGCGGGGTGGTGATGAGCCGCTCTGTCAAGCTGGGCGATCGAGTGGAGGCCGACGATCAGCTGGTGGAAGTGCGGCCACAGCTCACGGATCGGGACCGGTTGGAGGTGAAGCGCCGATTGGCTGGTGCCCAGGACGGGCTGCAGAGCGCGAAGGAGATCGCGGCGGGGAAGAACCTCTTGGGGCGAGCCATGCGTCTCTTCCAGGGAAGTGCAGAGGTCGACAGGCAGCGGGCACGGGCTGAGCGCAGTGAGCGGGCCAGCCAAACCCAGCTTCAGCTCTTGGAGGAGGGGCAGGCGACGGACCAGGGGTTGACCCTCGACTGGTTCGTGCGCGCTCCCATTAGCGGCACCGTGGTCGAGCTACCGGTAGAGCTTGGGCAGCCCATTACGCCCGCCTCGAACTTTGGCACTGGGTCGTTGCTCATGACGATCGCGGACTTGGACCGTCCCGTGTTGCGCGGCACGGTGGATGAACTTGACGCGGGGCGCTTGAAAGCCGGCATGGAGGCGCGCATCGAGCTCGGGGCCCTTCCAGGTGTGGTCCTTGAGGGCTCGCTGCGGGAGATTTCGCTCATCGCGGGGGAGAAGAACGGCGCGTCTGTTTTTGACGTCGTCATCGACATCACGCCCGGAGAAGACGTGACGCTTCGGGCTGGGTACTCCGCGGTGGCGCGCATCGTCGTTGCGGAGGCCGTGGACCGAGTTGTGATTCCTGAGCGGCTCGTCACCTATCGGTCAGGGCCCAGCGGGCTCGAGGCCACCGTGCTCGTGGCGTCTTCCGACGGTTCCCCCGCGGAGCTCCCGATCACGACCGGGGTCAGTGACGGCCTCGTGGTGGAGGTCACCGAAGGGCTCGCTGCAGGGGACAAGATCCTTCTCCCGTGAGGCGCCGTACCTTGATGACCATCCTCGGGGTGGCTTGGGGAACCTTCGCAACGGTCGCGCTGCTCTCTTTCGGCGCGGGGTTGGAGGTGGAGATGGCGCGTCGGGCACAGGGGCTCGGCCGCGGAATCATGATCCTGTGGCCGGGCACGACCTCGCTTTCCTATCGCGGTATGCCTGAGGGGCAGGACGTGCAGTTCTTGCGGAGTGACGTCGAGACACTCTTGGAACAAGTCCCCGAGCTTGAGTCCGCCAGTCCGGAGTCGCTGCGCTACGAGCCCATTGTGCGCGGGGATTTCGTCTACCGTGCGATGCTCGCGGGCGTTGGCGCGGAGTACGGCGAGTTGCGGACGATGGTGCCGGCGGCTGGCGGACGCTTTCTGTCGCAGCGTGACATTGATGAGTCGCGCGCCTGCGCTTTCCTTGGGGATCGGATCGCGGAGGAGCTCTTTCCCCGTAGCGGCGCCGTAGGTCAGTCTGTCGTGATTGGCGGGACGCGCTTCTTGGTGGTGGGGGTGATGGAACCCAAGGCCCAGGACTCCGACTACGAGGGCAAGGACTCCGACCGGGTGTGCGTTCCCATCACGACGTTCGAGCGACGATTCGGTACCACTTCGGTGGATAACTTGGTGCTTCGCGCGGGCGAACCGTCCCAGACAGGCGCCGCGATGGCGGCCGTCACGGACGTCCTCGCGGCGGCGAAGAGCTTCGACGCGGACGACGCCGCAGCGATTCGGTGGTGGGACACCACGGAGGGAGACAACGTACGTCGCTACGCCTTCCTCGCGATGGATATCTTGATGGGCGGGGCGGGGCTGCTCACCCTTCTCGTCGGTGGCTTGGGGGTGGCGAACCTCATGTTCCTCCGCGTGCGTTCGCGGACCTCGGAGATCGGGCTGCTGTTAGCTCTCGGTGCAACGCGCAGGCGGGTGCTGTTCAGCGTATTGGGCGACACCCTGACGCTTGTGCTGCTGGGTGGCAGCCTTGGCGTGGGGGCGGCCATGGTCATGGGGTGGTTGGTCGCCCATTCGAGCTTGCGCTCGAGCGTCGGGTCCCCCGAGATCACGGCGGCTCTAGCCCTTGGCACTGTGCTGGTCCTCTCCTTTCTCGGGATCGCCGCTGGTTGGTTCCCCGCGCGTCGTGCCGCCAAGCTTGACCCTGTACTCGCTCTGGGAGGCCGCTCGTGATTCGGTGGGTGCTCGGAGAGCTTTGGTCGAATCGTCTTCGCATGGGCATCGTGGCCCTCGGTGTGCTCTGGGGGACGCTGAGCTTGGCTTCGTTGCTCGCATTCGGAGGCGAAATGACGCGTGCGGTTTCCGGGACGAGCCAGAACTTTGGCTCTGACCTTCTGCGCGTGACCGGCGGATCGACGACGCGGCCATGGCAGGGCCGCGGCCCCGGCCAGAGAGTCCGACTGGGCGCCGAGGATGCGGCCACCGTGCGGCGGTTGCCGGGCGTTCGTGACGCCGTCATCGAGCACAGCTACGGGCAGACGATCTTTCGCGCAGGAACGCTGCGACACACAGGGGGACTCTCGGGCGTCGAGGCAAGCTTCGGGGTGCTTCGTTCGCGCCATGTCGCGGCTGGTGGACGCTTTCTTTCGCCGCTCGACGCGCGCGACCGGCGCCGCGTCTGCTACTTGGGATCCAACGCAGCAGCAGAGCTCTTTGGGGATCGAGATCCTGTGGGTCAGGACCTTGAAGCCCTCGGAACTCGCTTTCTTGTCGTAGGCGTAGGGCCGGAGTTCGCCCAGTTGAGCGACTACAACGGCCGTGATAAGAACAAGGTGTACGTCCCGGATACGACGCTGCGCGGCCTGACGGGAGTGCGCTATGGGACGCTTGTGGTCGGGCTGGAGAACGCGTCTGACGCCACTAGGGTCCAGGAGGCGATCTACGGCGTCCTGGGCGGAGTCCACGGCTTCGATCCGGGCGATCGTGCGGCGCTTCAGGTGCAGGACTACATCGCGCTGCAGCGACGGGTGAACTCGATCGTGACGGGCAACCGTGTCCTGACGGCTTTTGTGGGCGTGCTGGGCTTCTTCGTGGCGGCGCTCGGCATCGCGAACGCAACCTGGGCCCACGTCGAGGAAAAGCGCCGCGAGATCGCGCTGGCGATGGCGCTTGGTGCGCGCCGAATGCACGTCATGCTGCCACCTCTCTTGGAAGCCTCGCTCACGGCGCTCGTGGGCGGGGGGCTTGGCCTGGTGATCGCTGCGGTGATCTTTGCGGTGGCTGCTACGGTGGATGTTCCCACGGAAGTCCGGGCGTTCTTAGGCACACCCCAGGTTTCCCTGCCACTTGGCGGGCTGATCGTGCTCCTCCTGACGCTCACCGGGATTGTGTCCGGTTGGCTCCCCGCAAGGCTAGCTGCATCCGTAGATCCTGTGGAGGCGCTCCGTGACGAGTAGCAAGATGACGAGCGAACCAGTGATCGAAATGTCGGGCGTCGGGCGAGACTACGTGGCGGCTGCCGGCGGAACAGGAGCGCTCGTTCGGGCCCTCCACGCCATCGACCTCCGGGTTGAGCGGGGCGAAGCGCTCGCCGTACTGGGGCCATCGGGATCCGGTAAGTCCACCCTTCTCAATCTCCTGGGGCTACTGGATACGCCCACGCGCGGGTCCTACCGACTGGACGGGCGGGCCGTGGAGTCCCTCAAGGGAAATGAGCTGGCTGCCACGCGCAACCAGCGCATCGGATTCGTGTTCCAGAGCTTCCACCTCGTGCCGCGGCTGAGTGCGACCGACAACGTTGCGTTGCCCTTGCGCTTCGCGGGTGTGCCGCGCCGGGATCGGCGGCGTCGCGCGCTCGCGCTCCTCGATCGGCTTGGATTGGCTGACCGAGCCGGTCACAAGCCGGCTGAGCTGTCGGGTGGCCAGCAGCAACGCGTCGCGATCGCGCGGGCGATGGTGACCGAGCCGTCGCTCCTGCTGGCCGACGAGCCCACCGGGGCGCTTGATCAGGCCACGGGTGCGTCGATCATGACCCTCTTGGACGAACTGCACGCGGAAGGGATGACGCTGATCATCGTGACCCACGATGAAAACCTCGGGGCACGCATGCCTCGATGCCTGCGGATGTTGGATGGACGGATCGTGGGCGGTTGAGCCTTTGCATCGATAGGCACGAGCTCCCTATTCGCAAGCCGTTCCTCCGAGCGGAATGCATGGAGCCAGTGTCGCGCTAGCGCGCCTGTTGCCCCCTATTCGGCGATGGGGGACCCGTTCTTCTCGCGGTGGTATGCTGGCATGCACATGACGACGCTGCTCCAATTCGTTCGTGCTCTAGGGATTCTTGCCCTGGTCGTGCCGCACGCGTTCGCATCTTCGGGGCTGCTCAGTCCTGTTGTCCACCACTCTCTCCTTGTGGAACTAGAGGACATCCAGCAGCGGTTGGATGCGCGCGACGGTAGTCCTCGCGGCGCGTTGTTCGTCGAGCGCGCGTCGCTCCAACGACGTCTCGGGCGGTTTGACGCTGCGGGACGGTCCTTGCGGTGCGCGGCCGTGTGGAATGGAGCCAGCTTGGCGTTCGCGCAGGAGAAGTGCCGTCTCTTGACGGCGACCGGAGATCACGCGCGCGCGGCCGGGCTCTTGGATAGATGGATTGGTTTGACGCCGAATGACACCGCGTCGCTCATGCTCCGGGCCCAGGCTCACCTAGGGGCGCAGGCCTACGAGGCCGCTGCGCTGGACCTTGAGGTGGCAAGAGCCACGGATTTCAAGCAGTTCACCATCGACGCCGAGCTGTGGCTCGCCCAAGCCTGGACCGGAGCACGCAGGCCACGGAAAGCGCTCGAGGTCCTTGACCGCGCCGTGCGAGATCGCGGCGTGCTGCCCGCGTTGATCCAGGCTGCCGTCGATCTGGAGGTCGGTGCGAGGCGCTTCGATGCGGCCCTCGATTGGCACGCCAAGGAGAAGCCGAGGTCGGGCTCGACCCCCGGCTGGCACGCGCGGCAGGGGGACTTGCTGGCGATGGCGGGTCGAGCGGACGATGCGCGCGCTGCCTGGGAAGCAGCTCGCACCGCCCATAGCCATCTTCCGGCGCGCCGCCGCTGTACCGCGGCCGCGATCCGGCTTCTTGAACAACTCGACCACAAACTCGCCCCGTCTAACGAAGGAGGCCTTCGATGACCATGAGCTATCCGCGAACTGGAGTGTTGCTACTGACCGCGTGCTTGACTGCGTCGCCGTTGATCGCACAGGTTGACCTGGTGCCAAACGGCGCGGTGTGGAGCTATCTTGACGATGGCTC
>CALHGQ010000016.1 GCA_938030175.1 uncultured bacterium
CGACGACGGCGTCTGATCGACTTCCACGAACGGTCCCCTACTTGCCGCAGTAGCAAGACGCAGGGGGCATGACATCGGCGCGACTCCAGGCTTTGGCTTGGGCCGCGCTTGTTTGTTCCGCCTCTTCCACACGGCCCAAGCGGGTGAGCACTTGGCTGAGGCCAAGGAGTGACCAGCCGTTCTGCGACCACTCAGCGAGGTCTTCGCGGTAGACCGCTTCAGCCTCTTGAAGCTTCCCCGCCGTCATCAGGAGAGCGCCGCGCGTGTGGCGGACCGGGGTCATCCAACCCGGCGGCTCGTCGTAGACGAGTGCATCCTCCGCGGTCTGGGCCGCGTCGAGGGTGCGGAACGCGGCGGCCGTGCTGCCTTCCTTGAATAGGATCTCCCCCTCGGCGACCTGACGCGAGATGCCGAGGATGACCGAGGCGGGGTTGACGCCGATGTTCCAGGACTCTGGCACCGCGCCGACCTCCTCGTCAAAGGCAGCCAGCTCGACCCGGGCCTCGTCCGTGCGATCGAGGTTGGCCAAGGCGACCGCGCGCGCGTAGCGGCGGACCGAGCGGCTCACGTGGCGGAACTCCGGGAACTCCGGCTGGTCCAGGATCTCCTGCCACATCCCGAAGCGCACGTAGACGTGGAAGCGCGTGGGCAGGAGCCCGTCCGCGTACTGCGGGAACCCGCGCAGGAACTCATCGGGCACCTCCGACTCCATCTGGCTGGCGGCCTCGAGCGCGAGCGCCGAGCGGCCTTCCATCATGGCCGCAAACACGAGGAAGTGGATGTTGTGGAGGAAGTAGAGGCTGTAGAAGTCGGGGCGGCCGTTCTCCTTGAAGTAGGCCTCGTCCGCGCGGATGGCGGCCTGGTTGGAGCGCACGGCTTCGTCGTACCTACCGGTCGCGATGTAGACGTGGCTCGGCATGTGCACGAGGTGGCCAGATCCGGGCACGCGGGTCTCCAGCACCTTCGCGGCGTCGAGCGCGCGACCTGGATCTGCCGACGCCTCGACGGTGTGGATGTAGAAGTGACAGGCGCCCGGGTGGTCTGGCTCGAGGTCTAGCACCGCCTCCAGAACGTCCACGATCTCTTCAGTGCGCCCGACCGGCGTCCCTTCGACGGACCAGTAGTCCCACGGCTGCAGGTTCATGAGCGATTCGGCGTACAGCGCTCCGACGTCGGCGTCCTTGGGAAAGGCCTGCCACAGCACTTCCATCCGCCGCGCGTACTCTTCATCGAGCGAGGAGCGATCCTCGGGCAAGGGAGCCACCGCGCGCGCCGCGGCCGCATGGATCAACCCCTGCTCGACGGTGACCGCGGGCTCCGCAATCTCCCCCACCAGCGCCAGCGCCGTCTGTGCAGCCGCCGCCGCGAGCCGCTCCTCTTCCTCGGTGACCTCCGCGTTGTTGACGTCGATCCCGCCCGAGTAAGCGATCCCCCACCAACCCATGGGGCTCTCGGGGTCGAGCTTCGTCACGGTCTCGAAGGCGCGGATCGCCTCTTCGTGGTTGAAGCCGTAGACAAGCGTCAGGCCGTGATCGAACCAGCGCTGGCCGCCGGGCGACAGGCCCGCGATGGACCGCTCGTACTTGCCGTAGTCAGGTAAAGGCTCGGTGCGTGAACCGGTCCCCGCACACGCGATGACAGGGAGGATGGCGAGAAGCAGCGCGGGGTTCCAATGGGTACTCATGGGCGAACGGTACCAGCAAGGCGCCTGATTCAAGGGAAAGTCTCCGCCGGACGGCGCCCCCGGGTGTCCAGCGAGGCATGAAGAGTTCCCTACTCATTGGCTCCATACTCGCCGCGGCTGCCGTCTTCAGCTCAGCCTGCCTCGCCCGCAAGTCCGAATCGAACGTCACACTGGCCGCGCTCAAGGACGCCCGGGGTGCCCCTGACCCCTTGCTCCAAGAAAGGACCGCGGAGTGGCGCGCCGAATTCCTCGATCCCGCGACAGACCTGAAAGTGAAAGGGCGCCTCCTTGGACAGCTCCGCCACGGACAGGGCCCCAAAGGCGAGGATCCCCGCGACACCGAGGTGGTGGCTGAGGCCCTGGGCCTCTTCGACTCCCTGGCCGACCCTGAGCGCCGGGAAGACGTCTTGAAGAGCCTCCGGGGCGTCCCGAGCGAAGCTCTTCTCCTGAAGGCCCTCGACGTTCTACGCAACGACGTCGATCGAGAGGTGCGCGGGGACGCGGCCACGCTCCTCGCCTACTTTGACGACGAGCGCGCCACCGCGGGCATCCGATGGTCCGAGGCGAACGATGTCAGTCCACGGGTGCGCGAGGACTGCGCCGAGGCCCTGGCGAGCCGCGCGAACCGCTAGAGCGCTGCGATCGAGCGGGCGAGGTTCTCGCGCGCCTGGGACTCGAAGCGATCCCGGAACGCCCGTGTCCCGTAGAGGTGCGGCCGCTCCGCGAACGCGATGAGCATCTCCTTGCGCTTCGAACGGAAGAGCGGCCCCGGCACCCAGCGGTATTCCCGGCGCACGTCTCGCTCGTAGCGATCGAAGCGCTCTGGGTCTCGCCCAAGGATCGAGAGGTCGATGTCGAGCATCAGCGCGGCGTCGGGAAAGGGCGGCTCCGCCGCGTGCTTCGTCGCCAAAATCATGGCCTCGACGCGCGGCGCAACGTCCGGCTCCGCGCCCCCTTCCGCCAGAAGGCGCACGGCCCATTCAGCGCTCAGCGCCTCGCTGTCTCCCCCGCGCGTCCTGTAGACAGCGTCGTGCAGCCACAGCGCGAACTCCACTTCGTCCGCGCGCTCGGCCTCGCCCGCCACCTCGTCGAAGCACGCCAGGCACTCGACGATGTGCTCGGCGTTGTGGTAGGCGCGATGGGACTCCGCGTAGGCCTCGCGAAGCGGCGCGAAGGCCTGCGCCGCGTCCAGCCCGGGCGCAACGCGGGCGCAGAGCGCGCTCCAGCGTGCCACGTCGAGGCGAAAGGTCGGGCTTTTGGGGTCCATCTCCTGCCCAGGGCCTAGAACTCGATGTCGTCGCCGAGCGCGCCACCCGCGAGGTCCTTGAAGATCGCGGTGTACTTGACCTCAGCGGTCTTGCGCAGCTCGCTGAGGTAGGCGTTGAACTCGGCCTGGTTCGGGCCAGCGAGCTCCGCGTTGATCTTCTCCATGAAGCGCATGCTCGCCTGACTGAAGTCCATGATGCTTACGCCGCGCTCCGCCATCGCCGCCTGTGGATCCACGCCGAAGCTGGCCGCGGTCGACATCATCTGCTCGATATCGATGAATGCCTCCACCGTCGGAATCTTCTCCACGGCGTCGTCGGCCGTTTGCGTGTCCGCACCCGCGTACTTGCCCTGGGCCGGGTTCTGGAAGATCTCGCCGAGCTGCGTCACGAGCTTGTACTCCGCGTCGTTTTTCATCTCGTTCTCCCAATGGGCCGCGGCCTCTTCCCACTGGGGCAGCTCGACCCCCAGCGTCGGCAGGAGTTCCTTGATGTCCTTCCCCTGGGCGAGGAAGGCATTGGTGGCGGCGTAGTCGGTGAAATCGATTCCGTGCATCGGACTTAGGGGTTCCAGGTATCAGAAATAGGGAGGCCTTTGAGCTGCTTCTCTTTGAGCTCGAACTCTTTGACGTAGCGCCCGAGGTCCGCGTCGAACGTCGACTCGTACTCGGGCACGACCTTGATGCGTTCGCGCAGGAGAAGCGTGTAGTAGGTCATGTGCGCTTCACGCAGCGCGGCGATGAACTCGTCGCCGACGGGGCTGCGCTCAGCGCTGCAGCGGGCGTGCTGGGCCATCAGTGCGTCGTGGGCGTCGAGCGCCCGGTAGCGCGCCAAGTGATCGGCGGTGAAGTGGTGCACGGAGCGCAGCTCGGTCGACGGCTCGTACGTGTTCTGGCCGCTGCAGTAGGGGCACGTTTCGTAGTGGGCGCGGAAGAGGTTCTCGGTGATCTCCATGTCCGCGGAGCAGAGGGTGCAGCGAAACGTCGTCCGCGCCCCCTCGATCATCTTGGCGTAGACGAGCTCGGCGGCCTTGCCGGCCACAACGGTCTCCCAGCGCTCGAAGACCTCGCTCGATCGGTCGCTGAGGTCCGAGCCCTTGCGGCTCTCGTCCAGCTCGTCCCAGGATTCCTGGTCCGGATCGGCTTCCTGTAGCAGCGGGCGAACCTTCTCGCGCCAGGTGGGATCCACCCGGTTCATCATCTGCAGCACCTGGGTGCGCAGGGCGCTCACGCTCTGGAGGAACGGAACAACGCCCCCATCGGGGTCCACCACGAGCTCCAGGAGGGCGGGCTCCGCGTCGACGAGCGTGCCCTGCATCGTCCCTTCAAGCTTGGACAGGAACGTGTCCCAGCGCGCGATGAGCGGTGCGGTTTGTGCCTCTAGGTTCCCCATGGACTTAACCCTCTGGTGCTGGGCCCGCGGGGTCAACTCCGGAGCCCGCCTCCTCTGTCATGAACCTGTCACCGCAGAATTCGCACACGCGGAGGTCCGATCCGGCAGGGCGCGCTCCGCCGCAGTTGCGGCACTTGCGCGCGGCCATGGCGGCATCCGTGGCGGTCACGTGCGTCGACGTGGCCTTCGTCGTGCGGATGATCGATCCGAGAACCCCGCGCCTGTGGCGGGTGGACTCGGGGTCCTTCGGGGGATCCGGAACCGAGGCTCGCGAAGGCGCTTCCTCCCCATCGGGTCCCCGAGCGTCTTCTGTGGGATCGATCGCATCATTCATTCTTTGTGCCTCACCTGGGATGACTCTTCGGCATGCTACTCGGCCGCAACGGAGCCGAACTCTATTGAACCGACACGCCGTCCTCCCCGCCTTCTTGGTGGCCATCATCTGGGGCATCAACGTGCCTGTGATGAAGGCGGGTCTCTCGGAGATGCACCCGTTCCTGTTCAACGCCGTGCGCCTCAGCCTGAGCGCAGTGGCCCTCGGGATCATTGACCGGGTCGAGCGCGGGAACCGGCCCAAGACGAAGGTCGCCTGGACGACGGTGCTCTGGTACGGGCTCCTCTCAAGCCTCTTCTACCAGGTGCTCTTTCTCTGGGGGATGAACGCCACGACGGCGAGCAATACGGCCCTCATCGTGGCGAGCGGTCCCCTGTGGGCAGCGATCTTTAGTGCGCTCTATCGCCTAGAGAAGCCCACGGCTGGCTCGAGCGTTTCGCTGGCGATCGCCCTTGCGGGGACGCTCCTCGTGACCGCTTCGGGATCGATGGGAGCCAAGGACGCAGCCAGCGCTGGCCCCAACGAGCTCTGGGGCAACCTCGCGATCCTCGCCTCGATGATGACGTTCGCCTGGACGACGGTGATCAGCAAGCCGATCCTCGAGGTGGTGCCGGCGACGCGGCTCGCCTTCCTCTCGGTGCTGGTTTCCCTACCCGGCCACTGGATCCTCGCGACCCCCGTCCTGGGCTTTACCGAGCCCGATCGCCCGGGGCTCCTGGGCTTCTCGCTCTTTTACTCCGGGGTCCTCTCCACGGGGGTCGCCTACGCACTCTGGAATCGAAGCGTGCGCACCATCGGCCCGGCCCGGACCGCGACCTTCAGCTACCTCGTCCCCGTCGTCGCCCTCGCGGTCGCCTGGTGGTTCCTGGACGAGAACCCGACGCGTCTCCAAATGATCGGCGGGGCCCTGGTGATCTTGGGCCTGGCATCTAGACGCCGTCCGCGGCCTGCCAACCCGGACTAACTGTCCGCACGGGGACTCCGCGCCATGGAACTCCCGGTCTGTGGGGGAATTCCCGGCGCGGATTTCGTCGAATAGAGGGGCGCCATGAATCCACTCAGCAAACTGTTCGACGCTCCCACCTATGCGCGCGCGCGACTCCTCCTCGGGGTCAGCGGCGTGGGCGTGTTCGTCGTGCTCAGCCTGATCGCCGCATCGCTCCAGCTGCCCCTCCAGTTCTTCGAGGCCAAGAGCAAAGCCTTCTTCACGGACGCATCGCTGATCGCGGTCTGGGTATCGGCTGCCTCACTCCTGGCGCTGCCGTTCGAGGCACTCGGCGGCTACTTTCTGCCCCGCAAGTTCGGGCGAAAGCACCCGGAAGGACTCGCCGAGTGGTTCCTTGGCTGGCTGCGAGGTGTGCTGATCGTGATCATCACGATGAGCTTTTCG
>CALHGQ010000017.1 GCA_938030175.1 uncultured bacterium
GACATCCTGGGTGGTTTCAAGGGATCCAGTGTCAACCGTTGCGTCCAGGATCGGCTTTTCGCGGGGGAGCAGAATGGCGACCGACGAAGCTTTGTAGAACGGCTCCGCGTTCTTGATTCCGAAGTAAGCCTTGACGACGCCAAGGCCCAGCAGGATCGAGACCAGAGTGAGGTGTCGGGTCACCGAGCCGACGACGTCGAGCAGGGGCACCTGCCAGCTTGCGACTTCGAGCGTGGGGGCGACGTACTCGTCCTCTGCGCCTTCGACCTGCGGAGCCGGCGCTTTTGCGGCTTGCGCTGCGGGGAGCGGCGCCGCCGTTTCCGGCGTCTCTTTGGTCGGCCTCACCGCGCCCATGTTCACTGCGCCCAGATCCATGGCGCCCAGATCCATAGCGGCCGATGTCACCTGGACATCCGGCGCCGGGGTGATCGCCGGCGGGCCCTTTTCGGCTGCGGCCCTTGCTTCCGCGGCTTCCCGCTCGGCGGCTTTTGCCTCAAGGGCCTTCGCGGCCCACGCCTTCGCCGCTAGGGCCGACGCGGAAGCGCCGATCGTCGCGAGCCAGTGCGGAGTTGGGTCGAGCGGCTCCTCGGGTGGGCGGCCCGTGCCAAGGAAGCTGAGTTCGGAGATCT
Source organism: uncultured bacterium (assembly GCA_938030175.1). Lineage (GTDB taxonomy): Bacteria > Planctomycetota > UBA1135 > UBA1135 > Saltatorellus. Next base: position 630 of record CALHGQ010000017.1, read on the forward strand.
CCCCGTCAGGCGCTTGCGCCTCGGCGGCGTCAGCCCTTGGATCCACCAGGCGCAGTTCACGCTTGGGCTTCGGATCGTCCGGAGCACCTCCCAGGGGCAATGGACTATCCACGGACGCCTCCCGCGCCGAAGAGCGGCGCGAGCGACGGAGCTGTCTTCGAGCGTGGCGTAAGGGGGCGCATAGGCGGCGAGGGAGGTGGGAGTCCCGCCGGGCCTATCGGGCGAACTCGGTGAAACCCTTAGGATCTCTCTCCTAAATAAATGTCGCTAGCCTCATAGGGGCGACCACCCCCGTGCCTGCCGCCGCCGCGTGGGGGGGGCGACCGGCGCGGCCCCAGTGGCCTGTGCGCTCTCGATTCTTGGGTTCCTAGGCGCGCGCGGCGCGCCGGGCAGGTGAAGTCGCGCGGAAGTACAGAGCGCACATCACGAGGAGGGCGATCGCGCCAAGCGCCAGGACCGCCACCTGAAAGCCGCGTGCGAGACCGAGGTAGCCCCCTGCGGCAGAGTCAGCTTGAGGCGACGCTCGGATTTGGATCCGTCCGGAATCCAGTGAGGGATCGGCGTCGATCACTTCTACTGCGACGTGGAGCGCGTCGCCGCGGCTCATGTAGGCGAGGAGCCTCGGGGCCGTGGGGCGAGCTGATGTGAAAGCAAAGATCCTGGGACCGTAAGGTTCCGTTCCCACCGGATGGATCAAGGCGTCGTAGCGCGTCCCACCGTCCCCTACGGTGTAGACCTCGACCTTCCAGGTTCGCGCCAGCTCACCCTCTTCGCTCGGCCCCGGAACACCGTCCTCTAGGGTGACCTCCACCAAGCCCTCGGAGATGATGAGGTCCTCGGGCGGAATCTCCCACTCGACGCGATCGAGCTTCCTTGGGTCAAAGGTGGGCCCCTTGACGAAGTTGTCGGAGCGCGCCGCTTCGTCCATCAACGCGTCGAGATCGTTGGATGACGCCAGCGCTAGCGCGCCTCCGGCCATGAGAGCGAACAGGGCAAAGCTGATTCTCGTCATCCACGCAGCCTACTCGACGGGCTACATCCCCCGAGCCCGAGCGGCCCTTGGCGCCGCGGCTGATCGCACGTTGTCAGTCAAGGTCTTCCCAGATTGCGTCGTCTTGACACCAGTCGCTCAAGAGATCGGCGCGCCTCCGAAGCGATTCAGTGAGCTTGTCCCGGTCTTCGGGCCTTTCTTCGGGCCTTCCGATGGAGTACCCCTCGCCATCCTCACCGCGATCCCAAGCCGCCACGAGGCTCTGCCACCGTGCAACGAACTGCCGGAGCGCCTTGCGCGGATGCTGTGGGGCCTCGATCTCGCTGGAGCTCAAGTAGTCCGTCGGCAGGTCGCCTGAAATGCACCACCATCCGATCCAACCGGGTCGGGCAAGGCTCTCGACGGCCCAGATCGCGACCATGGGTGCAACGTGCCAACCGGGCCACTCGCCGACCTCACCCGTCCGTGCCCCTTGGCTCTCCAGGTACTGGATGACAAGGTCCCTTTGGGCCTGAACCCAACGCGCTTCGGTCTCGGGGTCCTCGAAGTCAGTCATACTCGGTGCTCAGGAAGGATGATCGTTCGAAGCGAGGGTCCCCAGTGGACTCCTCCGCACGTTGCCGGTGGTCGTGTCGCTCGGCCCTGGCGCGTCGGTATCGTGGGTTTTCCTGGTCTTCCAGTGAAGCCTAGGCGCCATTCTCTAGGGATGCGCCCTGATCTGCCGGTTACGCCAGCGACTGACCGAAGGCGATTCGGTCCTTTCACGCTCTTCGCCCTTGGGCTCGCCCTTTCGGGCTGCACCTCGAACGCCGATACTCTCTACCAAGGTGAGGTGCTTCGCCGGGATCAGGAGGCGGTCGCGGGGCTCGAGGACTCGCGCCGCGTTGTCGTCCGCGATCCGTCGACCCAGGAGGTCCGGGAAGTGCACGAGCTTGCCTTGGGGGGAGACGGGGAGGAAATGCGCCATGGCGTCGAGCGGCGCTACTGGCCCGAGGGGAACCTGCAGTCCTACCGCGGCTTCAGCGGTGGGACGCCCGTGGGGCTGTGGTGGTCGTGGTGGCGAACCGGCGCGATCCGCTCCGCCTACGTGTACAGCACGTCAGAGCCGACGCGCATGACCTGGTGGCACCCGAACGGCTTCGTGTCCGCCGAAGGCATGGCCATCAACGGGCGCCGCGTGGGGCCGTGGAGCTACTTCCACGGGAACGGCGCGCTCATGAGCCAAGGCGAGATGGGGGGCGGCCACCGCATCGGCGAATGGACGTTCTACGACGAGTCCGGTGAGTGGACCGAGCGCGGCCGCTTCATCGCCGGCAAGAGGACCGGCGACTGGCAATTCCGCGATCAGCTCAGCGGGGCTGTGCCCTTCGCCGAGCGGCGGTCGGGCCCCGGAGAGTTGACAGAGAGATGAGGGAGAACTGACGGCAAAGTAGCGGCGACCGAGCCGCCACGCCCGTCGGGGCCTACTCGGGGCTACTCGTACTTCACGCCCTCGTGAAGGAGCCACCCATGGGGGTGCTTGTTACGCGTTCCCTGGGTCCGGTGGGTCCAGTGCACGACGCCGCCTTTCTCGTTGTACTCGTACTCCCCGTGGAAGCGAATCGTGTCTCCCTTCCGAAGGGTCTCGATGTAAGGGGAGACCTTGGTGTTGTGGCTGATCTTCAGCGTGATGCCGTTGTCCAGCTTGACGAGGAAGTTCTGGTGCGGCGTCTCGTCGGTGTCGTCGGGCATGAGGTAGACGACTTCGCCCTCTGCCTCCACCTGGATGTCCGAGCGCATGCCGTTGAAGAGCTGGCGAATGAGGGCCGTGTCGTCCCGCTGGTTCGCCGCAGGTTTTTTGGCCTCGGGTTCCTTCGTCGGCTTTTGGGTCTCCGGCTTCTTGCCGTTCAGCACTTCGCCGCTGCCCGTCTTCGGGTCCTTCTTGGCGACCTCCTTGGTCGTGCCCGGTTCGGCGGGGGCCGTCACGGGGGGCTTGTCGCCTGCGTCGGGCTTCGGCCCGCCGAACTTGGACAGATCCACACCGAGGACTTGGGAGACGAGGTAAAGGAGTCCCGCGCCAACGAGCGCGAGGATTCCCTTGAAGGTCATGGGCTTCTTGTTCGCTTCGGACATGCCCGAAGCCTACCCGAACGCCGCGCCCAAACGCGCGGCTCAGCCGCTCTTTCGCAGGCCCCGGAGGACCCTGTGGATGGCCGCGCCTGTCCAGCCTTTGGCCTCGAGTCGGGCACGTACGCGCATGGACTGGCGGTGCCGGACGGCCAGCGCGCGCCCAGAACGGGCTTTCGTGCGGAAGACGCGCCGTGTGCCGACCGCGCCGATGGCGCTTGGCGTCGAGAGCGGCCGGTCGCCCGTTTGAGCGCCAGATGACGGCGAGGTTAGTTGGCGGATCCGTCTTTCCCGCTCCATGGCGTTCTGACGCGCCTGGGTGATCCGCAGGGTTCGGGGGGAGGGGGTGATGGTGGGGAAGCCCGCTCCCTCGATGACCACGCCCCAAACTCGAACCTTGCGCGCGAGGTTGTCCGCGAGCTTCTCATCGAGCCCGACGCCCGACTGCAGCTCCTTGAGCTCGGCTTCGCGCAAGACCTCTTGCACACCCAGAGTCAGCATCTGATTCATCCCGCGGAGGAGGTCGTCCACGACGATCAGCGCTTGGCGCACGTCGACGATGCGGAACACAATATTGGCGTCTGCATGGAAGACGTACCCCTCAAGGGTCGCGACGCGCTGGGCCGGCAGGTCCATGGTGCGTTGGCGGGTGGGGACGCGGCGCACGCGCTGGAGGAACGGCAGCAGCGGGTGGAAGCCGGGACCGAGGACAGGATCGCCGCCGCTCTTGAGGACGCCGAGCTTGCGCAGCAGCATGGCGAACGGGCGGAACACGATCGGCAGCGGGCGATCCACTTCGCCGAGCGTGTACTTGAGGCCCGTGTACCCCGTTTCGATCGTCACGCCACTCGCCCGAATGATCGCGCTGATGACGCCTACAATGATGTAGAGCGCGTCGAAGCCAAGCGAGAAGATGTCCACGGCGGTTGACCTCTACTTCGCGGGCTCGTCGCCGTCGGGCTTCGCGCCGCCTTCCGGCCCCTCGCCATCCGCGCTCTCGAATGGGTCAGCGTCCTTCGGGTCCGCGAGGCCCTGTAGCTCGTTGCGCTTGGCCTTGCGGCGTCGATCTTCTTCGCTCTGCTTCTCGAGCTCTTCTTCGAGACCCTTGACCATGAGCTTCTCGGGCTCGCGGGTAGCGCGCCTCGTGGGCATCGGCTCGTCGGGGTGCACGGAAACCACGGCGCCGGACACGAGGGCAACGGCGGCCTCTTCGGTCAGGCCGCGCTCGCGCAGCTCGGAGTAGAGACGGCGCTTCTCCTGGGTCAAGAGCTCAAGCTGCGTGATCTCCAGCGTCGTGGGAGACGGCGAGATGTTCGAGAATCCGAACTTGAGGATCCGGACGCCCCAGGTGTCCTCAACCGGCTCCAGCTCCTTGCGGATCGCATCGCACATTCCGTCGACGTCGGTCACCGTCTCGCGGGTTTGGCGAGCCACGACCGACTGCACCGCGATGACTACGCGGTTCTGCAGGCCGATGACGAGGTCGTCGATCTCGATGATGGCCTTGCGCAAGTTGACGATCTTGTAGACGACCTTCGCGTCGACCTCATAGATGAGGTCGTCGTCGAGCTGGATGACCTGGGGCTCAAGGTCCAGGGTTGTGTGCTTGGTTTCTTCGACCTTGAACGTCTGAAGCAGCGGCCACTTGAAGTGAATCCCGGGACCCACGACGGCGCGGGCACGCCCGAGGGTGAACCGTAGAGCGTGCTGGCCGTCGTAGACGACGACGAAGAGACCGGTGATGGCACCGAGGATGTCGAGTGACATGGAAGTAGCGGGGGGCCGAAGGGAGTGAGGGGCGCCCTGACGCTAACCGATGGCGCCGCTCGCTCGGTACGCTCCTCTGCCGCTAGCCGCGCAAAAGAATCCGGGCGGGGACCGCATGACGCATCCGAGGGCCCTGCCCCACGCTACTGCGCGCGTCGCCTCAGGCGGCCCGCTGTTGATCGGATGACCGGGGCGCTCGGGGCCTTGTCATCGACGCAAACAACACGCCCCAGACGAGGCTCGTCGCTCCTACCAGGCCCCATTCCACAAGATCGCTGCCCGGCGTGTTGAAGGTCTTGTGCGCCCAGATCCCAGGCTGTCCGAGGATCTCCAAGAGGGAGGTCGCGATCCGTTCCACCCCCTCGGGTTCTGCCACCGAGTCATCGCCGCCAGTCACCAGAATTACGGCGACCAGGCCCACGACCATCAGGACGTGCAAGGCCGCGAAGAGGAGCGTTCGCTTGAGCATGCGGCTAGCTTGGCACGGGGAGTCCGCCCGACGCCAGAATCTCCCTGGGAGACGGGCCTTGGTGATCCCGCCGGCCTGGCGGGGAACAGGGGGCTCGCCTTCGAAGCACTCCTACGCCGCGGCTTGGCGCGGGGAGCGGCGCTTCGGGCGCGCTCCGAGGCTCGTCCCCGCTTCGAACGGCCCCCTGGATCGTCAGCGCCTCTTGGGCGGCGAAGCGGGCCCCTATTTGAAGCAGGAGCGCGGAATCTTGCCGCCGAGAACTATTACCAAGCTGGACCCCAACGATGGGCTTCGGCTCGCTCTCAGTTCAGGCAGCGAGCGCACCACGGCGACTTGGTCTCCATTCGTCAACGACGGATCTCGTCCCTTTCCCAAAGGGTGAGGGACTCTTCTCTTTCCAATCCTGACGCCACCCAACCAACTCGCTCGTTCGCAGCCTCCGCCGAGCGAACCCGGCTAGTTGGCCGGGCGACTCCGAGTCGCGATTGAACCTCGGCCTGACCCAGTTTCGTCTGGCGCAGTAGAGGCCTAGGTGCAGGTTCAGAAACTCGCACTTCTTGCTCACAAGCCATGACTCTCTCCGGACTCGCCCGGTGAGGTCGCGCATC
>CALHGQ010000018.1 GCA_938030175.1 uncultured bacterium
GCGCCTGGGGGACTTCGTCGAGGCCGTCCAGATCTTCCCGCTCCGGGCTCACCTGGAGCAGGTCCTTCGCTTAGGCAAAGCGCCCAACGCGTAGGCTTGAGCCCTCCGCGCGGTCGAAGTAACGGAACGAGCCGAACGAAGAAGTGCCCCGCTAACGCGGACACGCGGCAGCTCTTGAATGAACCCGCAAGGAAGCGGAAGCAAGAACTGGCGCCCTTCGCCTTCCCGGTTTGGGGCCGGTCTCTCCGCCGGAAGAGTTGAGCGAGCTCACGCACCTAGAGATGCGTACGATTGGCAACCCCGATCCGGTGTATGTGTCCCTTGGCGACGCCTACCTCAAGGCCCCGAGTTGTCTGTCGGAGCTTCAAGGAACTGGCGGACTAGCTCGGACGATCCTGAGCGGTTCCCCGAGTGGATCAGGGTGCCGACGCTGCCGGGGACACGAATCGATTCAGGCCAGGCTCGCGTACTCCAAGCTGTGGCGTAAGCGCTGCGAGAGCTCCGCGACGAAGACTCGGAGTCTTGACGTTGTCGCGCTGAGGACTCGGGTTGGGAACTAATCACGGTTTCGTGACGGAGGACGGAGCGTGTTCGCGTTTCTCCCGTGGCGCAGACACGCCCTTCCTGCGGGGCGATGCCTCTTGTGGGCCTGGACTCTGGGCCCACAAGAGCGCCCCGCGGAGTCGATGTGTCGGGATTGCGTCCATTTCGTCCGATCTTGAAACCACGCCCCCCCAAGAATGATGCGACACCACAGACGACCCTTTGCACTTCGACGCCCTGTAGTGGGCGCGATCCTCGGAGCGATCGCCCTCTCCGCCTGCGCCACGCGCTCGGTTTGGGTGCAGATTGACCCCGCCGACGTCGAGATGACCAGCGTGACCGTCGACAGCCGTAAGGCGAAGGGGCTCGGAGATGGGACTTTCAGGGCCAAGATCAAGAAAGCTCCTGGAGAGCCTGCGCCAGTGACTGTGGTCGCGACATCACTGACCGGGGTGACCGTCACTGAAACCACCGACGCGATTGGCGATGAAGTGAATCCGATCACCGTGCCGATGCCTGCTGAGGTCTTGCTCGTTCTGGAGAGCGGTGAAGCCGAGACGTTCACGATCGATGGAGTGGTGTACCCCGTGGTGAAAGGGCAGAACGTCTACGTAGTTCCCATGGAGGCGTCTACCTCGAAGATGGCCAACGTAAGGGCTATCGCCGCGAGCGGTGCCGCCGACGGGAAAGAGATCGAGCTTCGGCCAGGCGTTCGGACCCCGGTGACTCTCGGCCTTGACCTCGCAGCGCGTATCGGCGAGCTGCCGAAGTCCATCGCGTTCGGGAAGGCCGTTTCACTCGACGCTACGGCATCCTCGCCGGACTCTGAGATCGTGAGCTACATTTGGTCGATCGGCGATCGGCGCATTCGGCAGAGCGAGAATCCGAAGGTCAGTCACCGGTTCGAGTACGTCGCCGGAATGAACGACGTGAATGAGTCGAAGCTCAAGCTGACTGTTGAGGCGGCCGATGGGCGGACCAATAGCACTCTCGTCGACATTACGCTGAAGGTGGATCGCGAGCCGCTCCAGGTGCAAGCCGAGATCTACCCCGCTGTCGAGACGGACCGTCTCGCCAACGAGCCGGTTCGGTTTCGTATCCTCCCAGGGAAGAACTCACAAATGAAGGCCATTAGGGTGGCTAGCATCGACTTCGGCGACGGTAGCGTCGTCACGCGAACGCTGAGCGGAGAACCGCTGGCGTTCGTCGACGATTCCACCCCGATCCTGCTTGAGCACACCTACGAATCGCCTGGCACCTACGACCTACGGCTCTCCTATCAGTACTCAACCGTTGGGCCTCAAAGTCTCTACGCAGCAAAGTTCGGCAAGTCGAGCGAGGAGTTCGTTCCCATTCGTATCAGTCCCCAGTACAAGTCGCTTGAGCAGCTCAGCGCCTTGGCCTGGGAGGACGTAGGCTCCCAGCTGAGCGACTACCTCAGCACGCTCGAGCTAGACGGCCCTACGGCTGGCGGCTCCGCCCAGCTCGCTCTCACGCACATCGATGATGCCGACTATGGACAGAGTCAGGAGCAGCTTGAGAACATGAGCCGCCTCACGACTCAGCTGCTTCAGGACGGCTGGTACATGTTGGAAAGGCAGACATCGGTCCTCGCTCGCCTGGCTCCGGAGTCTGTCATCGACATCGCGAGTCGGATTCGTGGCGGCGAGAACGATGAGGACTTTGACCCGGAGGCTCCCATTGACTACGAGCCATTTCTGCACTACGGACTCGTGGCAAGCGGCGGCGACGGCTCGGCGCCGCTTAGCTTCGGTGTGCGCGTTGAAGGCACGGAAGACAGAGTCCTAGCTGACACCAACTCCAAGCTCTCGGCGAAGCGCAAGGAGGGGGATGGCGAAGTGGAAGACGAGGGGGAGAAGAACGCGGTGCGCGGACTTGCGCCTGCGCCAACCCCACGCGCTCCCGTCGGAACGAGGCAGCTGGACGAGTACTCCGCGCGTGCCAAGCGAAACCTCCCCGTCCTCGTGGCTCGTTTCAACACGGCTACGGTGCTCGTCGCCGTCCGCCCCGGCGAAACGAAGCAAGGTGTCGTCCAGCGAGGTATCGACTACAGCGAGGCTCTAGGGGAAGCGTTGGCGCGACAAAGCGTGATCGTGGATCTGGATGTGCGTGTCGTCGCAAGGGAGGCCCGTGTGATCGGGACCACCACGCTGCGCGGCGAGAGCTCCCAGCTCATCGCACACAGCTACCTTCCGTCGCCAGCCGCCGAATAATTCGGCCTAGCGGGCCCTGCGTTGCACCGCGCGTTTCAGCCGGTGGTTCTTGCAGGGCCCACCTACTTCTCCGTGAAGCAGAGCACAAACGGCAGCCGCTCTGATTGCTGGCGTCGCTGCGTCTCGGACTGCGGATCGCCGAGGTCCACAGCTGAGGCGAAGTGTGCATTCTCTCTGGCGTTGGACCAGCAGACATATCCCTTGTCCCAGGTGAACTCCTGGGCCAACGAGCCTGGCTCCGCCTGGGCGAGTGCGGCTCGTAGGCTCAGCAGCTCCGAGGGTCGCGGAACCCTAAAGAGGCCGCTCTCTTTCGTCCGGCCCTTGTTGGCGATACCACACGCCCTGGGGTAGTAGTCAAACGGTCCGACGGGCGACTTGTTGCACCAGACGAGTCCGTCCACGCGCAGGTGGCCGTCGTCCGTCAGCTCGAACTTTCGGTACTCGACCTCGGCTTGCTTCACTTCCTGCTTCACCTCCAGGGGCGAGGCTATGGGCTCCTCTTTGTCGACGACGGTTGATGTCGCTACCGGTTTCGCAGCGACCCGGGACTCTGTCGCCGCGCCAACCGGCGGCGTCCAGGTGGACCAAGCGAATAGGCACGCACCCACTACCGTCACAGTCGAGATAGCCAAGACGAGGGGCCAACGCCTCGGGGGGGGCAACGCCAGAGACTCAATGTCGCGGTTGAGCTTTAGGAGGCGCGGGTCCGCTAGACCGCCGTCCCAGTCCGACAGGTCCGCGAAGTTGAAGTACCGGTATTTCGGTGGAAGCTTGCACTCTTCGATCTTCGCTCCGATGAGTTTGCGGGCTTCGGCTCCACGATGAGCCTCTTCTAGGACCCAGTCGCTCCTTACGGACTCTCTCGACCAAAGGACGAGCACCACCGCGGACTCGTCGATCGAGCGCAAAACAGCGGCGTGGATCTCGTCTCCGAATCGAAATCCGCGGTCCGTGACCAGCTGGAAGTGATGATCGATCCAAGCTTCTAGTTCCTCCGCCCTTTTCACGTCCACGTCGGCGCGGCTCACGAAGACGCGGATGGGCTTGCGACGGGTTTGCAGTTGTCGTGGCATTGGGCACGGTGGGTCGGGGTGCCCTAGTGTAGTCACCGGGGTGAATCTCGGCGGCGGTAGTCCCGCGGGCGCCGGCATCTCCCGGCGCCCACGCTCGACGTTCAGCCGGATCGCTTTTGCGCGACCCGCCGCTACTTGGACGGTGGCGCGAAGTACGCGTCCAGCGTTCCAAACTTCTCGCGCCTTGCCTCGTAGTCTGAATGGAACGAGCCAGGCGCGAGGAGGTGGAGGAGGTTCCTCCAGTGGAAGTTGAGGCTTCCTTCCCCCTGGAACTCGCCTATTTGGAACTCCAGCAGTGATGCCTGTTCGCCCTCGATTCGGCGGTCCGGAAGAAGGGAGTTGACGCCATAGTCGCCCATGGCCGCGTGGCTAGATTCGTAGTGCGAGCGTGCGTAGGCAGCGATGCACCCTACGAACCAAGGGTGCAGGTCGGCCCAGTACTTGGCCCTTCCATCCTCGGCCTTCAAGAGTAGCGAGAGCTCGGCGAGAGTTACCAAGATGGCACCGTTGGGTCGACCGTTCTGGTAGTCGCCGCCCATGGACTTGACCGTACGCGCGAACGCGCCTGTTGCAAAGCCAAGGAAGTGACGACCAAGCTCAGCGACGGATTCCTCGTTGAGTTCTCCGAAGTGGCTCTTGAAGAGCCGCTCGTGCAGGTCGCCGATCAAGGCAAGCTGCGCTGGATCCACCTGAAGGGCCTCATAGGCTTCAGGATCTACCTCCATGCCCCGGGCTTTGGCCCGCTGGAAGAGGGTGATCGACAGTTTGTCAACGGCGGCCCTCCTCAGGGCCCGCCCTCGCTCTCCGAGCGGCTCATCGCTGTCACCGACTTCGGTCCACAGCTGCGCGACTTCGTCAGAGGCGAATGTCTCGCGATCCCAATCCACCAAGAAGGCTTCGAACCGGAGCCGCCTGGCCTCCGCGGAGCCTGCGGTGGCTGACTTCCTTTCCCGGTCGATCGCCCGTGAGCGCGCGTCGAAGATCTGCTCGCCGGTTGCGAAGAGACTGCCATCCTCAAGCCTTCTTCGCCTCGATCCGTCATCCCACTCGGTCTGAACGCGATTCGGGGCGTCGCCAATCTTAAAAACCGTCAGCTGGACGACAGCGCCGTTTGGGAAGAACATCCCCTCGATTTCCTCCGCTTCCCGCGTGATGGTAATTCGGCGCCCGCCATCGTGGCTCTTCACCTCGAGTGGAGCCGTGCTGCCGTCTTCGAGCACCAGGACCGCTGTGGGCCCATCTTCGATCTTCACGCGCGAGAGTTCGTAGTTGAGGGCCAGGAGAATCGGCGGCTTGTCTGGATCGACTTCGACCTTGATCTCCTCGGTGAACTTCCGCGGCTCTGGCGTGCCAAAGTCGATGCTCATGAGAAGGTGATCTCCAGGTGATACTTGACGGTCACGCCCACATCGAAGGTCTTGGCGGTGGTCCAGCCGTCTGCGTACTGGACCTCAAGTTCAATGTACCCACCGTTGGTCACGATGAGCCAGGGAGGGAGGCCGTTGCGACTAATGGATGGGCCCATCTCTTTGGTCGTGCGCGCGTTCGTGCCCGCCAACATCATCTCGGCGAACCGCAGCATGGGCCCAGTCAGGTCCTCGAACGAATGCTCTTCGATGGGTTTCGTAGGGGTGAACTTACCGATCTTCTTGTGGTTCTCCGCAACGTCGTACGCCCAGCCTGGGACGGGGACTCCACCGAAATCTTCATCGGGGTTGGGTGTGCCTGTTACGAGGGGGGTGATGTGGAAGTGGACGTCGAGGGGAAGCTGTTGAGACATGTCGTTGTGGGGGGTAAGAGGTTGGGGGGGGGCGGGCACCCAGTGATTTTCCTGGACGCAAAGTGGAAGCATGCGGGGGCGGACGGTGCAGAGGAAAGGCACTGCTTGCTGCCGCCCTTGGGGTTAGGGGTCGAGCGAGGCTGCGCAGCGGAAGCCGAGCCTTGGAAGAGCGAAGCTTGGCCGGATGCCCCACTGAGCACGGCTGGCTAGCGTGGTCCCTTCGTACTTGCGGTCCATCCAGGCGCAGCCAGCGACGACACGCGTGTTGAGCACCGGCCGGTAGGACGTATCGTCGAAGTGAGTCCCCAAGGACTCGGTCCACTCGAACACGTTGCCGAGGAGAAACTCAACGCCGAAGGGAGGAGCCTTCGTGGGATCGCTCCCGAGACTCGGCAACGCATACCGGAGGTAAGCATTGGCTAGACCCACGACGGACAGGTCAGTGGCTTCCTCGACGGTGGGCCAGCCGGCAAAGAATTCCTCGCTCGACGTTGCCGCATTCGGAAAGACTCGGCCCGATGGCCCGCGGGCGATGAAGTCGCGCTCGACATCCGAGAGAAGTCGCAGCCCTCGCCACTCCGCGTAAGCCCGTGCTTCGGCCCAGGTGACGCCCGTCATAGGAAGAGCGTCGAATTCGCCTTCAAGGAGGCGGGGCCAGGGATCGCCGGGCGAAGAAGCAGTGCGGGCCCAGAATGCTGGGCGGGGCAAGCCCTTCGCTTTGTGAAACTCGAGATACTCACCGACGGTCACCGTGCCACGTCCGACGTAAACCGCTTTGACTTCGATGGTCCGTCCAACGTGCGGGCTGACGGTCGTTCCGTACTCCCCCGAGAGCGTCATTTCTCCACCCGGCACCTTTACCATGCTGGGGCGAGGATCCTGATCAGCGCGTACCACACACTCGATGGTGACCGCGCGAACGGAGCGATCGATGACCCTCGTGAACTCCCGTGGCGGCTCGCCAGTCGGCGTCACGATCACCCGGTAGAGCCCAAGGTCGATCGGAATCGCCCCGAGCGGCGTCGGGCCTAGGTCCGTTAGCCCCAGAGGAACGCCCGTGCTGGAGTCTAGCTCTCGTAGCGAAACAGTGGCGGGGAGGGGCGTTCCTTCCTCATCAGCCGCCGTCACAGTGAGCCGTGGCCGAATGGCGTTCAGTGGCTCGAATTCCGACTGCGCGTCAACGCCTCGACGAATCGTGAGCTCCTCTGACAACCGGAGTCGAGCGAAAGCTTCCTCGATCTTCATGGAGTCGACCGCTTCGATACCCTTGGGGGTTGCGAAGCCCGCTTCCATCGTCTCAAGGGCGCTCTCTCTCAGCGCGTCGACCCGATCCTGGTAGTCGTCGAGTGCAACCTCCAGTCGATCTCTCTGATCAGGTGAGAGCTCGTTGCGTTCCTCAGAGAGTGTCACGAGCTGTTGGTGCACGGCGAGCGGGGCCGAGAACGGACGCAGAACCAGCGACTCCGCCCACTCGTCGCTCTGCAGGACCGCCTCAGCTTCGCTGATCAGTGACTCTCTGCGAGTGTCGGCCTCTTGGCTCTGAAGGTAGTAGGAGGTTGCCAGTGACGATACGGGGACCGCGAGTGCGAGCACGTAGGGCCGCCACCATCGGCGAATGTGCCGCTTCACGAGTGATCCCGCGCTGGGTGGGCGCGCGACGATCGACTCGTAGTTGAGGAACCTGCGGAGGTCCTTCGCGAATTCCAACGCTGTTTGGTACCGGTCCCGCGGCTGCCGGGCCATGGCGGTTTGGCATATGACCTCGAGGTCAAAGGGGATCTTCTTATCGAGCTTGCGCATCGGCGTAGCCGAGGCCGTGACGATTCGCTCGATGATCTCTAAGTTCGACTTCCCTTCGAACACGGGCTTGAGCGTCAACATCTCGTACAGCACGGCGCCGAGTGAGTAGATATCAGTTCTCTTGTCGACCTTCTGTCTGGACCTAGCCGCTTGCTCTGGGCTCATGTAGGGCGCCGTTCCCATGAGCGTGCCGATCTCCGTCATGCTCTCCAGGGATTCGTCATGGACGAGCCCGAAGTCCCCAAGCTTGAGCCCGCCTTCCTTCGTGATGAGCAAGTTCTGCGGTTTGATGTCTCGGTGTACGAGGCCCTGACCATGCGCGTAGTGGACCCCTTCGGCCACCTGTGCGATGAGCTTTGCACAGTGCGCGAAGCGTCCTGAGGACTTGCGGCGATACAGCCTCCCTTTGGAGGGCCCTTTCTCCCGCTGGACCTTGAGCTCTTGCGCGAGGTCGCCCGCCGGCAGGTACTCCATCGCGATGAAGTGCGCCTCGTCGGTCTCCCCTGCCTCGTGGATCGAGATGATGTTCGGGTGCTGAAGCCGCGCGACGCTGCGCCCCTCACGCGAGAAGCGTTCAACGGTCTCAGCCCTCGTGAGCAGGTGAATCGGGAGCACCTTGAGCGCCACCTCCCGCGGCAAAGAGATCTGCTTCGCAAGAAACACAACTCCCATTCCACCTCGACCAATCTCGCGGACGAGCTCGAAGTCCCCAAGGGTCTGCCCGATCTCGATGGAACTACCAACGGTCTTTCGACCCTCTGGTGACGCCTTTAGGGCAGGTGAGGCAAGCTCAGCCGGCAGCGGGTTCAGGTCGTCACGGGCAGCGTGCATGGAAAGCAGCCCGAGGACTTCGTTCGCGAGGGCCTCGTCCGGCTCCGCCGCCTGCCGGACGAAGTCTTCGCGCTCCGTCTCCGGTTGATCGAGGGCGTTTTGGAACAGCTGCTCGATCTGGCTCCATCTCTCTGGGTTCACTGGAGTCGCTTCAGAAGCCACGCGTAGGCAGGCGCCCATTTCCGCTCGAGCGAGCGCTTACTCACCCCGAACTTCTCGGCGAGGTCTTCCGTGCTCTCACCGAGGAAGAAGCGGCAGTTCAGTAGCTGGGCCGTCGCGGGGTCGAACTTGCCGAGTTCTTCGAGGGCTTCGTTGAGGTCCAGCACGTCCATTCCGTTTGCCTCGTATGCGAGGACAACTGAGTCGAGCGGAAGCGCACGGGCGCTGGGGGGCCGCTTCATCGCAGCACGCCGCCGTGCATGATCCACGAGCACCTGCCGCATGGCGATCCCAGCGACGGCCAGC
>CALHGQ010000019.1 GCA_938030175.1 uncultured bacterium
AAGAGTCGTACGAGCCCGGCCTTGCGCCGCTGGGACTCGGGCGGCTCTTCCCGATGACCTATTGGATGAGCCTGCTGGCGGCCGCTGCGGCCGCAGGGGCCCCCTTCCTCATCACCTTCCATGGGAGGGTACGGTCGGCTGGCGCGCTAGAGCGTTACGGCAACGGGCAGGAGGCCTTGGGCTACACGCTAGCTACGGCTCCGCTCTTTGTTCTCGTGGCGATGCCGTGGCTGCGCTACGTGTTCTTCGAACGTCCAGAGTCAGGCGCGGCAGCCCCGTCCCAGCATCGAAGGCGCGAACCCCTTCTGCTTCTGCTGGTGTTAGTCGTGGCGTCGGGAGCCACGCTCCTCTTGGGGATCGCACCGGGGCTCGTTCATGGGTTGCTTCCCCATGGGGACATGACGCCGGCCGCGTTCCCCACGCCGCTGGGTCAGCTGCAGCTTCTCTTGGGCGCAGCGATTGCGGCATCCTTTTTCGAGCGCAGGATCGATCGAGGGGCCGGGAGGCTATCCTCCACGCCATGAAACCGAGCGAGCTCATCGAACCGGACAGCCTGCTGCTCGGATTTGACCCGACGGACAAGTGGAGCTGCATCCAGGACTTGGTCCAGCACCTCTGCGACATCGGGCGCCTCGATGCTGGCCTGGTCGATTCGGTTCGCGAGGCCGTGCTGTCACGGGAGCGTTCGATGTCCACGGGCATGGAGGAGGGAGTGGCCATTCCCCACGCTGCGCTCGATGACGTCTCCGAGGTCATCGCTTGCCTCGGTGTGGTCAACCGAGAGGAGGGGCTCGAGTTCGAGTCCATCGACGGGCGTCCCACCCGGCTGGTGGTGCTCTTGGTGATTCCCAAGAGTCAGAAACTGCTCCACATCCGGACACTTGCGGACATTGCCCGCGTCCTATCGAAGGACTTGGTTCGCCAGGAGCTGCTCAACGCCACGGACCCAGATCGGGCCCACGCTGTACTAGTTGCTGGCGAGGCGTGAGAAATAGCCTTCGGCGTGCTACGTATGGCGGAGCTATGACGTTCCCAGCGACCGCAGGAAACCCAAAGAAACGTCCCAAGAGCCGCCCCCAAGGGCGCGGCAGGGCCGTTACCTGGGCGCTGACCTGCCTAGCAACCGGGGCCGCGGGCTGCGGCGGCGACGGACCGAGGGTCATCCACGGGACGGGCCCCGTGGTCCGGGAGCAGCGGGTTTATCGCCCGGCGGAGCGTATCGAGGCCCGCGGCTACACGAACCTGGCGATCGAGGCGCTTCCCCTGGAGCCGGGGAGCCTCCCCGAATCGTCTGGGGGCGACACCGTGGTGTTCCTCGAAGGCGCCCAGGACCTGCTCGCCTGGGTCGAGACCAGCCTGAGCGGCGACACGCTGACGATCAGCTTTCGCGAGGGAGTCCGGCTCGACCCGCTGCCTTCCATCGAGGTGCAGACCTCGTACCTGGTGAGCCTCTCGAGCTTTGGCTCAGGGGACATTCAGCTGCGGGGCCTCACGCCCGCGTCGACGCGCGGTGAGTCTTTGGAGCTGGAGTTCCTGGGCTCCGCTGACTTCCACGCCGAGGGTGAGGTCTCGACGGTCAAGATCGATCAGATCGGCTCGGGGGACCTGAACCTCCGCGGGTTGCACAGTCGTCATGTGCGCTACTCCAGCCTCGGCTCAGGCGAAGCGTGGCTCCATGCAAGCGAGTCGGTCGACGCATCGCTGAAGGGCAGCGGCGACCTGCACATTCACGGGTCCGTGCCCGATGAGCGCAATAGCTCCTCGGTGCTGGGGAGCGGCAAGGTCTTCCGCGTTCGGGACTAGCGCCCTCTGGCGTGGCTGCCCGAGCTATTCGGGGCCCTTCAAGCAACGCAGTCAGGGCTTCGAGGGGCGCTGTTGGGGAGCGCGAACTTGTTCAATGGGCTGCTAGACCCAGCTTGGAAGACGTGCTTCGATGAAGGCTTCCAGCACGTCGGCGGTGTCGCGGTAGACGTCGAGCGGTCCACCGAATGGATCGGGAACGTCTCGGCCCTCGGGGTCGAGTAGTTCGACCGCATTCGCTGCGCTGGGGGGCAGCATGGACAGCAGGGCCGCCTGATGGCTACGGGTGAGGCAGTACACACGGTCGGCTTCGGCGACTTCACGGTCGATCGCAGGTCGCGATCCGTGTCCTGAGAGATCGAGGCCTCGGTCCTTCAGGGCGGTGACCGCGTGCTCCGAAGGTGGCGAGCCCACGCCGGCGTAAACCCCCGCGGACGCCACTTGGAATCCGAAGGATGTCTCGTCGAGCGGCCCATTCGCGCTGGCTTCGGACCCGCTTTGCTTGAGCAAGGCCCTGCGTAGAGCCGCGCGCGCCAGGCCTTCCGCCATGGGGCTACGGCACGTGTTGCCCGTGCAGACGAACAGGAGCGATAGTCCTGCGGTGCGCCTGAGTTCATCGGCCGTCACAATGCCAGGTCGAACGACTTCGAATCGTCCGGGACCGACGGCGAGTACGGAGGAGGGCGTTCCCAAGGAGGCTGGACCGCCATCCACGATGTGGGGCACCTGCGCCTCCGAGAAGTGTTCGCGAACGTTCTCTGCGCTGAGCGCAGGTGCTTGCCCCTGGGCTTGGGCGCCCATCACGGCGATGGGGAAGGGGGCTGCCGCCAGGATGGCTTCGGTCGTGCTGTGCGACGGAGCGCGAATCGCAGTCCAGCCGTCGTCCGCGAGAGGCTCCACACCCTCCCAGACGCCGTTGCTGGCAGAGGATTGGAGCATCAGCGTAAGGGGACCAGGCCAGTAGCGTTCCGTCAGGCGCTGGGCCAGGGTCGGTAGCTGTGACGGGCCCAGGTCCACCTGGGACAGCGTGGTGAGCCAGGTGAGGCGCTGGTTTGCGCTGCCGCCGAGGGCCCGCAGTTTCGCCAACGCCTCCGGCTGGTCCGCCCGGACGGCGAGGCCGTAGACGGTCTCTGATGGCAGGGCGACGACTTGGCCCTGGCTCAGGGCGTCCACCGCCAAGCGCTGGTCCTCCGTCGACGGAGTGGGCGTGGATTCGGGCGGGGTCGGGGTCACAGGATCGTTGGGGCTTTCGGGGGCCATGCCCGTACCTTGTAGCCTCCCGGAGCAGGCGAAGCAGGGCCTTTGCCGGTAAAACGGGGGCCCACTAGCGGATGAGCGCCACGCACTCGACCTGAGAATGAACGAAGAAATCGACCCAGCGCAGACGGATCCCCAGGGAGCCGACTGGGGCACACAGGCGCCTCTACCGGCGCCATCTGACGCGGAAGAGCCAGGCGCGGATCCTCGCTTGTCGCGACGTCGACTGCTGGGGCGGCTGGCCGGTGGCTTGGCCCATGAGATCAAGAACCCGCTCTCGACCATGGCGATCAACCTGACGCTGCTCGAGGAGGAGCTTGTGCCCGCGCCCGGAGGCGACGGCGCCCAGACGCCGAAGGACAAACGCTCCCTCAAGCGTGTGCGAACGCTCCAGCGCGAGATCAGTCGCCTCGAGGGCATCCTAGACGACTTTCTCCGGTACGCCCGAGGCGGAGAGATCAACCGGGCGCCGTCGGACCTGGTCGATCTGATCCGCGAGGTCCTGGAGTTCGCGGCACCCGAACTGGAGGCCGAGAACGTTCGGTTGCATGCGTCGCTGCCCCCGGCCATGCCCCTTGCGATGCTCGACGTGGGCGCGTTTCGCCAGGTGGTGCTCAATCTCCTCGTGAACGCTCGCCAGGCGATGCCGGGGGGCGGGGAGCTGATCGTGGAGCTGCGGCGGGACGGGGCCCGGGCCGAGCTGGCCATTACAGATTCCGGCGTGGGCATGACGGACGAGCAGCTTGAGCGCTGCTTCGATCTGTACTTCTCCACCAAGCGGAACGGGACAGGTCTCGGGCTCGCGACCGTGCGAACGATCGTTGAATTGCACGAGGGCGAGATCGGGGTGCTGAGCGAGGAGGGCCGCGGGACCCGCTTTCACATCTGGCTGCCACTTCTGCAGGAAATCCCGATCGTGAAGGAAACGCCGGACGCGCCTGACGCAGAATCTGCCCCATGAGCGGCGAAGGATCAGGACGCGTGCTGGTGGTGGACGACGACCTCGGGCACGGCGAGGCGCTAGGCGACGGCCTGGAGGTCGACGGGTACGAGTGTGTGGTGGTTGGCTCCGGAACGGCGGGTATCCAGGAGTTGGAAGCCCACTCGTTCGACGCGGTGCTCACCGACCTCGTGATGCACGACCGTTCCGGGCTGGAGGTGCTGCGGGAGGCCAAGCGCCTTGCGCCGGAGACGCCGGTGCTGCTCGTCACTGGACACGCAACGGTCGAGACCGCCGTGGACGCGATGCGCGAAGGCGCCGAGGACTATCTCTCCAAGCCGGTCAAGCTCGCGGAGCTGCGGGCTAAGCTGGCAAAAGCGGTCGAGAAGAGTCGCTTGCGCAAGGACAACGAGACGCTCCGCACGGAAAACGTCGAGCTGCGCCGCCAGTTCGACAAGAGCTTCGGCTTCGAGGGGCTCCATGGACGCTCGCGGGAAATGACCCGGGTGTTCGAAATCCTGGCTCGCGTGGCGCCGACGGACGCGACCGTGCTGGTGTTGGGCGAAAGCGGGACGGGCAAGGAGCTCATCGCCCGTGCGATCCACACGAACAGCAAGCGCGCGAAGGGCAACTTCGTGGCGGTGAACTGCGCGGCGTTGACGGAGGGGCTGATCGAGTCGGAGCTCTTCGGGCACGTGAAGGGCTCCTTCACCGGCGCCGTCTCCGATAAGGAAGGCCGCATCGCCTACGCCAACGGGGGGACGCTCTTCCTCGACGAGATCGGCGACATGCCGCTCGTCACCCAGGCCAAGATGTTGCGCGTGCTGGAAGCTCGCGAAGTGGTGCAGGTGGGGGGCAACGAGCCGCGCAAGGTGGACGTCAGGCTCGTCGCGGCGACCAACCGGGACCTGCGGGAAATGGTGGATAAGGGCACGTTCCGAGAGGACCTCTTCCATCGGCTCCAGGTGGTGGAGCTGAACCTTCCACCGCTTCGGGATCGGAGCGGCGACATCCCCCTGCTGATCGATCACTTCGTGGCTGAGTTCCGCGAGACCCACGAGCGTGAGGTGACGGGCATCGCCCCGGAAGCGCGGGCACTCCTCGGTCGCTACACCTGGCCGGGCAACGTGCGCGAATTGCGCAACGCGCTGGAGAACATGGTGCTGCTCGCCAGCGGAGCGGTCCTCTGTGTCGACGATGTGCCGGAAGGGATTCGTCGGGTCGCAGGCGGTGCGCGGACCGGCCCCGCGGATGGCGCAGGCAGATCGCTCGATACCGCCCCTTCTGGGGGCGGAGGCTATGACCTCGCTGGTCGATCTCACCAAGAGGTAGAGAAGGCCCTGATCCTCGCCAACCTTGAGCTGATGGAGGGCAACCGCAAGAAAGCGGCTGAGGTGCTCGGCATCGGAGAGCGAACGCTCTATCGCAAGCTCAAGGAATACGGGATGACGTAGGCCGATGCGCCAGCCGGTTTTCTCGGCGCTGCGTCGTACTCGCGTCTAGCGCGGCCGAGTCTCGTGGTTGACGTCGCTCGTTCGCATGATGCGCCAGTCGCTTTTCTCGCGGACCATGTCGGCCGTGAACTCTAGGTCCCACCACGGCTGGAATTCCGTGTCGCGCTCGCGGCGCTCCAGCAGGCACTTAACCCGCACCGTGGCAGTGCGGGGCTTCTGCTCCTCCGGCGAGAGCTCGACGATAGTGAAGCCGTCTGGCTCCACCAGCGACCCGCGGTACCGCGTGCCGATCATGATCGAGTTGGCCCACTGCCGGATGTCGTCGCGGCCGTAGCCGGTGTCGGCGTCCTGGTAGCCCCTGCTGAAGCCGCGCATGATGCGACGGGGCTTGCGCTCCTCCATCGCCTGCAGCATGCCCACGATGCGCGCCTCGAGGCGCTCCTCGGTGGAGGCGAGCGCGGATTGAATGCGCACGTACGCGAAGGGGAGCACGATGGCGGCCAACAGGATCCAGCGCCCTGAGCCCTCTGGCAATCGGGGGATGCGCATGGGCTAGTTCCCTTCGGGCGCGGCAGCTGGCTGGAGTTCGGGTTCCGTGGGCGGGATGGGATCGGACCCTGGGGGCAGCGGCGGGAGGGTCACTTGGATGACATCCTTCGCCTTTCGAAAGCGCACGAACTGCTCCACCGGTTCGTAGCCTGGGCGCTCGAATCGAAAGACGCCCTCCTTGAAGGACTTGATCACGCGGCCGCCAACGCCGAGCACGGTGGCGTCCGTCGTCATTTCCTGGATCGGAGACGAGTAGGTGACGGGGGTGGTGCCGACGAGCTGGAGCTCTTCCTGGAAGGGGGTCGCCTTCACGTTGCCCTTGAGGAAGCCGACCTTGCCCTGGTAGGTGCTCTCGCCGCGGCGGCTAATGAAGACCCGGGCACCGCTCGGGTTCGAGGTCAGCTGGACCTCGAGCATCTTGGGCGCGCTGCCGCAGCTCTGTGTTCCGAGGGCAAGAAGGACAGGCAGGGCCAGATGGTGGAGAGTTCGCATAGGGAGCGGTCGAAGGGCTCAAGATGAGGCATCCAGAACCCCGATGGGTTCTGACAGCCAGTCAGAGTAGAGTGTGGTGCGCTCTCCTCGAACCAGACCGAAACGTTTTCCCATGAAGACCCCCGTCATCTTCCTCTCCAGCCTCCTCTTCGCCTGCGGTTCCTCTTCCGACTCGGCCCCTAGCGTGTCCGGCGCAGGTGCGGAGCCCGAGCCTCTCACGATGGAGACGGCCGACGGTGGCCTCAAGCTGACCCAGCAGACCGGGGACAAGTCGCCCTCGGGGGGGCCTCGGTTTGTGATGCCGGAGGGGTGGACCGAGCAGCCTCCCGAGAACGCGATGCGGAAGAAGCAGTACTCCCTCGCCGGACCGGAGGGCAGCGAGCCGGCCCTCGCTGTGGTGGCTCACTGGCCCCACGGCATCGGCGACCTGGAGTCGAACCTCGATCGCTGGGTTGGCCAAGTGGGATCCAAGAAGCGCGCCTCCGAGCTGGGCGCTGAGGAGCGTTGGGTCGTGGAGACCGACAAGTACATGATCACTCACGTTCACGTCGAAGGGGCGATCAAGCCCATGGACGGAATGGGCAGCGACATCGCGGCGACCGACTCGGGTGCCATCCTGGCGGCATTCATCCAGCCAAGCGACGAATCGGGTCCCTGGACCATCAAGGTGACCGGTCCATCGAAGACGGTGGCCGCGCATAAGGATCGCTACCTCGCGTTTGTGAATGGCCTCTAGGTTCGCCGACCCGTCCCCGCCCTCTTCAACGGCCCCTCGCTCTTCCCATGTTTCATCGTACTCGTCGCTTCGCTGAGAGAGTTATCCGGCGCATGCGCTCCGAGGTGCCTACGCTCAGCTTGAAGGAGTGGGAGGCGAAGCATGAGCCGCTGGTGGCCGCCGCCGTGGACCGCGTCGTCCCGTACCTCCCGGAGGGCGGGATGTTCCTCGACATCGGCGCCAACGTCGGAGCGTTCTCAAGGCTTTTGCGCGAGCGTCGTCCCGACGTGCGCGGGATCCTGTTCGAGCCGGTAGCGAAGTACCACGCGATCTGCGCGGAACGGTTCCAGGACGATGACATGATCGAGGTCGTGAACATCGCCCTCGGGGATGAGAACGCCGAGCGAACGATCTTCAAAGCGCCGCACAACCACGGCGCGAACTCCCTCGTGGAGGAGATCATGTACGACCGTCGACCCGAGGCCTTCGTTCGCCCGGATACGGTGATCGAGAAGGAGACAATCACCCTGCGACGGGTGGCAGACTTTCTCGACGAGCGGGGCATCGAGTCCCTCGATCTCGTGAAGTCCGACACGGAGGGCTACGACTACGCCGTCCTCGATGGCATCCGCCCTTGGATCCAGCGCACGGGTTGCCAGCCGGTTCTCTTGGCCGAGGTGCTCCAGGAGGACTTCCACCCGCTAGTGGACAAGCAGCGGGCCGCGCTAGAGGCGTTCTTCGAACTCGGCTACGGCCGCGTCGACGTGGACGAGGAACTCAACTGGCTGGTGGGCGACGTGCTTCTCTTGCCGCGGGGACGCGCGGCCAACGGCAGCGCTGAGGCCGAGTGATAGCCAAGATCAGGAGTGCGCTGGGGAGCCGCTTCATCCGGCAGTCCTCGACGCTTCAGGGTGCTGCGGCGGTCAACGCGCTCAGCAGCGCACTGGGGCTCTTCCTCCTGGTCAGCATTCTAGGCGCGGGGGAGATCTCGGTCTTCTACCTCGCGACCAGCAGCTACTCGGTGCTTTGGGGTCTGCTCAATCTCGGCCTCGCCTCGGTGGCGACGTCGCGGATCTCTGCGAGTCTTCGCGCCGGTGAAACCGACCGAATGATCGGATGGGTCGGCGTGATGCTGCGCCTGTCGCTGATCCTCTCGGGCACCGCGCTGTTGATCGGCGTGCTGTTTCTGCCCAGCGTGGTGGAAGCGGTGATCGATGAGAACGGGCCTCGCATTGGCAGGCTGAGCGCCGTGATGATGCTCATTCCGCTGCTAGACGTGCCTCGCATCGTTTGCTGCGCGGCCATGCAGGCAGAGCGGCGGATGCATGCTCTCGCGAGGGTGGACATTGGCCAGGAGATGTGCCGACTGATCTTGGTCGTATCGGGTGCCCTTGCCTTTGGGACGGCCGTGGGCCCTGTGCTCGGAACTGTGGTGGCCTCGGTGGCGGGAAGCGCACTGGCCCTTGAGGCGTACGGTCGAGAACGGAAGGCCGAGGGTAGCGTGCTCCCGAGGCTCTGGACTGCCTTCAAGACGCGGACGGTGCCGGCGCGGCTCGCCGTGCGCGAAGGCGCCAAGGTCGGCATCGTTCGGAACATTGATTCCCTTGGGACGCAAAACCTGCCCACGCTGATTCTCGGCTCCATGGGTGATCAGAAGTGGGTGGCCTACCTGCGGGTGGCCCAGCGCATGATCACGATGACGCGGCTCTTCATGCAGGGCATCAACCGCACGGCGCTGCCCGCGCTCTCACAGCTGGCTGGCGTCAAGGACCTGGTGGGCCTGCGGCGGCTTTACTGGCGGGCGAGCCTCTACTCCGGCGGCGCGATCACACTCGGCCTGCTGATCACCATGCCGTTCTTGCCCTTCATCATTCGCTGGGTCACGCCGGCGGAGTACTGGGATCCTGTCTGGCTGCTTTCGCTGATCCTTGCGCCCGGCCTCGCGATCGTGTCGTTCTCGGTGGCTAACGACATCTTCTACCTGGTGACCGGTCAGATGAGGGTGGCGATCATCATCTCGTTGATTGGGCTCGTCGTGAATACGGCGCTGCTAGCTCTGTTGGTCCACTCCTTCCCTCGCATTGGCGCCGCGCTCGGCCTGACCTTTACCTGCCTCTTCAGTCAGATCCACATGGGGTACGCGTGGTATTGGTTCCGCAAGAACGACCACCTGTTCCTGCGGGAGCAGCCAGACGGGGCGATCGCGGCCGGCGCATCCTTGGCAAAGAGTCGGCCAGCGAGCTGAATCCATGGCTATTTGTCGGCCAGATCGGACATGGACGCGGCTCCTCGCCCCAGTTTTCGAGGTCCACTCTTGGTGGAGGCCTGCGGATGGGGTCTCCTTTCCTCGGGCAGCTGCGGCGAATTGGACTCTCCCCATCCTTCGCCGCCTCGCCCGCGCTCCACGACCAGCCCTACCGCACAGGGGCAAACCAAGTCGTTTTTATGGTGACTCGCTCCGCTAAGTCCTGGGATCGTCCCAAGGCTGTTCTGTTTGACCTTGACGGTACGCTCTACAACCAGCGTATCTTGAGGAAGGCCATGCTTCGCGAGCTCGCGCGAGCGCCGTTTACCAAGGGGCCGTTCGCCGCCGTGCGTATCGCCAAGACGCTGCGCTCCTTTCGTCTGATGCGCGAAGATCTGCGGGGTATGACGGAGCCTGGGGTCGTACTCGCGGAGCTGCAGTTTTCTCGCCCCGCGCAGGAGCTCGGTGTGGACGCGCGCCAGGTGGAGTCCACCGTGGTGGAGTGGATGTTCGAGAAGCCGCTGCGCCACATGAAGTCTGCGGCTTGGCCTGGGATGCGCGCCGCGCTCGTGGCGCTCCGCGATGCGGGTCTGCGGCTCGGCGTGTACTCGGACTATCCGCCCGATGCGAAGCTGGGTGCACTCGGGGTCGATGATCTTTTCGAAGTCACGCTCGGCGCAACGGACGCCGAAGTGAACGCGTTCAAGCCCAGCCCCAAAGGGTTTCTTGAGGGCGCGCGGGCCCTTGACGCGGACCCGAAGGACGTTGTGTACGTCGGGGATCGCCACGATGTAGACGGAATGGGCGCAGCCGCCGCTGGAATGCGCTGTGTGATTCTGGAGACGGGGATGAGCCACGTCGGAGCCGTGGACTCAGGGTCACAAGGGGCTGACAACGGAACGTGCCGTTCCATACTTGAATTCTCGGAGGTGCCCCGTGCCGTCGGAGCCGTCTAGTCAGATGACAGGGAGTCAGACGCCGGAGAGCCAGGTTTCAGAGACCCTGACTCCAGAGACCCTGACTCCAGAGAACCAGTCGCCAGGGGTTGCGCCCAGCGGCGGTGCTCCCGTCAAGTCGGGCGTGTGGGCCCACGTGCGCCCCTACGTGCAGATCGCGCGAATCGATCACTGGTTCAAGAACGCCTTCATGTTGCTCGGGGTTCTGCTGGCCTTCTTCTACCGTCCGGAGCTCTTCACCACGAGCTCCGCATGGTCGCTCCTGGGCGCGCTAGGCATCGCTTGCCTGATCGCGTCGAGCAACTACGTCCTGAACGAGCTCCTCGACGCACCCCTCGACCGTGAGCACCCGACCAAGCGCCATCGGCCCGCGGCGCGGGGCGAGGTTTCGACACCAGTAGCGATCCTGCTCTGGGGCGTGCTCGGGGCGATCGGTGTGACAGCGGGTTTCGCGATGAACGCACCGTTCGGACTGAGCGCTCTCACGTTTTGGGTCATGGGCGTGGTCTACAACGTGCCGCCCGTCCGCTCGAAGGAGCTGGCCTATATCGACGTGCTCTCCGAGTCTGTGAATAACCCCATTCGGCTGGCGCTCGGCTGGTTTGCCCTCATCCCAGATCGGCTGCCCCCGCTCTCGCTGGTGCTGGCTTACTGGATGGTGGGCGCGTTCTTCATGGCCACGAAGCGTTTCGCTGAATTCCGCGCCATTGGGGACCCAGCTAGGGCCGCGCGCTACCGGCGGTCGTTCGCCGTCTACAACGAGAGTCGCTTGCTCTCCAGCATGGTGTTCTACGTGACGTCGTGCGCGCTCTTCTCCGGCATTTTCATCATCCGGTACAAGGTGGAGCTGATTCTCTGCGTGCCGTTCGTAGCGGGGTTCTTCTCGCTCTATGTAACGCTCGGACTCAAGGAAGACAGCGCGGCCCAGAACCCCGAGAAGCTCTACCAAGAGAAGTCCTTCTTCGCCTATGCCGTGGGGACCACCGTGCTCTTTGTGGTGCTGATGTTCGTGGAGATTCCGGGTCTATATAGCCTCTTCGGGGTTGAGCCGTCTTCCTTCGAGCCGCTGTGGCGACTCGGCCAGTAGATCCATCGGAGTCTAGTACGTTGCAGTCTCGCGCCCACCGGGTCCTGGCCTTCCTAGGGATCCTGCTGATCGCCTCGATCGTGCAGTGGTCGGTGGGGGCCTTGGAGAGCGGCTTTGGGGGCTTCGAGGATGAGCCGGCCCACCTCGTCACCGGATTGATGGTCCGTGACTGGCTTGCGAACGCCTTGGGGATCGCAGAGTCCGCTGGGCCAAGCTGGACCGAGCCTCGCGCCTTCGCGGAGAACTTCTATACCCACTACCCCAAGGTGGCCATCGGTCAGTGGCCCCCGGTCTTCCACGCCTTGCTCGGGCTTTGGATGCTGGTGGCGGGAACCTCCAAGCTCGCGATCATATCGCTATTGACCCTTTTGACCTCCGCCACGGCCTACCTCGTGTTCGGTGCAGTGCGCAACATGCACGGACTAGCGGCCGGTGCGGTAGCGGCGGCCATCTTCCTTACGGTTCCCATCGTTCAGCTGTGCGGCGCGGCCGCGATGACGGAGATCCCGCTCGCGCTCTTCTCGCTGCTGGCGGTGTTCGCTTTCGGTCGCTATCTAGAGTTCGGTCACGCACGCTGGATCTACTGTTTTGCGGCGGCATCGATCCTCACCGTGCTCACCAAGGGCACCGGGTTAGCGCTCGCCCTTGTGCCTCTCTTGTGCCTGCCCCTGAGTGGGCGATGGGGGATCCTGAAGAAGCCCTCCCTCTGGTTGGCCGGCGCGCTCGTGGCCATGGTGACCGCGCCGTGGTACCTCGTGACCGTGAGCATGACCCAGGATTCTTGGGGCGGCGGGACGACGCCAAGCTTTGCGTATGCCCGCTTTGCAGCCTCCGAGTACTTCCCTTGGCTCCTGGGTCTCCTGGGACCCGTCGGTGCCTTGCTCGTCCCCGTTGGCATCGCGGTCGGTGTGCGCGACTTCCGCTTGGGGTTGAAGGGCGGGGGCCGTTGGTTGGCGTTCGGAGCTTGGGCGCCGGCGCTCATGATCTTGCACCACGTGATTCCCAGCAGTGTCGAGGAGCGGCATCTGGCTGTCCTTGCCCCGGCGTGGGTCGCGCTTGCGGCCCTCGGTGCCGGTGGCGTAGCTCGCTGGTTCCTGCGTCGCTCGACCAAAGAGAGGTCCCACGCCGAAGCGGTGTTCCGCGAGCAGCAGTGGGCCGCGCTCGCCATCGCAGGGATGGGGCTCTTTGCGGTGATTTGGCAGGGTGCCCCCCCAAAGAAGGATTTTCGGGGGTGGGATCGGGCCGGTCAGGAGTTGGTTCTTGGCGGTCATGGACCCCTCGGCTCTGACCTAACGGCGAACGCTGGGGGCCCAGGCGACGCGGTGGATCGCCCCGCGCGGCTGCTGGTGGCTTCTGATCCAGTGGGCGAGGGGCTGTTCGTGGCTGGCGCTGCTCTTGCCGACCGGGCCAGGTCACAGCACTATGTCCTGAGGGCGAGCAAGGTGCTTTGCTTTGCCGGATGGAGCGGGCGCACCTACGACCAGAGATTCCCCACCCCTTTGGGGGTCGAGAGCTGGCTCACCGAGCGCGGTGTCGACCTGATCGTGATCGACCGATCCGTCGTCGACACGCGTCATTGGTACGCGCACATGGATCAGCTTGAGGCGATCGTGGCGGAGCCTACCGGTTCCTGGGAGGAGTACGGGCGGTGGGACATCACGCGCGGCGAGGAGACCATGAGCGGCGCGCTCGTGGCCTATCGACACAAGCATTGGGCGAGCCTTCCGACGCCTACGCTTCGCCTGGAAGACGTCCGTGCGTCGGTGAAGTGAAAGGGGCCCCCGGGCGCCCCCATCCTTCCTGACGCAATTTTTCGTCGCAAAAGGCGGTTTGAACGGTGGAAAGGCGCCCCTTAGGGGCAAACTACGCAGCGAAGCCCGGAGGGGGCGGTCCAGTGGGCGATTCTGAGCGGCAGAAGGATCAATCCGATCCGTTTGTGGCCTAAATTCCAATCGCCCGACGGACAGCAGCTTCCAGGCTCTACGGCTTCTGCTACAAAGTTGCTTCCTCGCCTGGGTCCATGACCCGAGCAAGCTCCCCGGGTCTCCCGGGACTCCATGTCGAATTTCAGATCACCCTCCCGTGGCGGCAACGTCGTCCACAACCTCGACTTCCCTGGCCTCGGCCGCGGAGGGGCGGCACGTCGCAGTGCTCGCGGTGGTCACCGGCGCCGGCGTTCGACCGATGCTCCGCGCCCTGAAGCCCCACCCGCGGAGCCTGTGCGGGCCCCAGAGAAGCGAGCGCGCATCTATGTCCTTCCGAAGGCTCCGGCGAAAGATCAGGTCACGGACGAGCCCATCAAGGTGCTGAGGCCCCTCGATCCGATCCTGGAGGACAGCCAGGCCCGCAAGCAGATCGATGTCCTAGAGCGCCGTTTGGCCAAGATGGCCAGGCTCTTAGACCAGCGGGACACGGAAATCGTTTCTAGGTCGCGTGCGAAGGAGGACACCGGTGTGGCGTCCATCTACCGCGACGTCCAGGGTCTGGACGAGCGTGGGGACGAGGCGAAGCAGAAGCGCGAGCTGATGTCCAGCATCTTCGAAGCCAACCTGAAGCTTCGAGAAATGGTCACGTCCAGCGCTAAGAATGCCGAATAGCGCCTTGGAGCCCGCTGGGGATAGCCGACTATCCCTGACGCGCTCCTGGCAGGCTCTTATGGGGCGGTTGCTTGACGTAGGGGGCGTGTTTTTGTCCTCATACAGCAATCGCTAGTTTAGGGGCATCGCACGACACGTAAGAGTCAACCCCTGACCGACCTCTGCTACGCAGCGCACACCACCGGATCCATGACCGACACCACGACCGACGCCAACGAGAGCGTCGACGCAGAAGCCCCGAAGAAGGACCACGGCGTCCTCTATCTCGGCATTGACCTCGGTACCTCCCGTACCTCTGTCTCCTCTAGCAACGGTATCCGTGAGACGATCGAGTCGTTCGTCGGCTATCCGAAGGACCCGGTGGCTCGCAAGCTTCTGAAGAAGGACGTCCTCTTCGGCGAAGAAGCCCGCGGCAAGCGACTCTCGCTCAACCTCCACCGACCGCTGGAGCATGGCGTGCTGAAGTTCAACGCCGATGGCTCCGAGGACGTGGAGGGCCGTCGCGCAGCGATGGACCTCGTCAAGGAGATCGTGCGTCTCGCACGCCCCCGCAAGGACGAGCTGGTCTACGCCGTGATCGGTGTTCCCGCCCAGGCCCAGATCAACAACAAGGACGCCATCCTGCAGGCAGCACGCGAGTCCGTGGACTCGGTGATGCTGTGCTCGGAGCCGTTCTCCGTCGCGTACGGCCTCGACATGCTCGAGGACGTGCTCGTGATCGACATCGGCGCCGGTACCGTCGACCTCTGCCGGATGCACGGCACGATGCCGGAAGAGTCGGATCAGATCACGATGGAGACGGCTGGCGACTTCGTTGACGCCGAGCTCGGCAAAGAGATCGCCGCTTCCTACCCCGATGCTCAGTTCACCAAGCAGATGCTCAAAGAGCTGAAGGAGCGCTACTCCACGGTGGACGGGACCACGGAGCCGATCATGGTTCAGTTCCCAGTGAACGGTAAGCCCACGGACTTCGACATCACGGAGCAGATGCGCACGGCTTGCCAGCGCATCGTGCCGCCCATCGTTGAAGGACTCGGCGAGCTGATCGGTACGTTCGACCCGGAATTCCAGGACCGCCTGAAGAACCGCGTGCTCCTTGCTGGCGGCGGCAGCCAGATCAAAGGTCTGGATCGCGCCATTACGGCTGAGATGCACCGCAACCTTGGCAGCGGCAACGTGATCCGCATCGAGGAGCCCATCTACGGCGGCGCTAACGGCGCCCTCAAGATCGCGCACGACATGCCGGAAGACTACTGGGAGCAGCTCAAGTAGTGACTGGCCCCCGCCGTCATCCCGACGCCGACGCGGCCGACCCCCCTGCGAATCGAGAGACGCAGGAGGGTCGGCCGCGGTCCGTTTCCGTCGGCTCAGACTCAGGCGGGCCAGCGGAAGATGGCACCCGCAAGCCGGACCGAGACCCCCGGGGTGGAGGGCTCGGTGCCTGGTGGTGGGCAGCGGCGCCCCTCGCGCTAGGCGTGGCGCTCACGGTGCTGGCAAGGTTCCTGCCGGAAAGGGTCGAGGCCCTTTACTCCCGTGGTCTGTATCCAAGGATTGGCGCCGCCGTGCAGGCGCTCGCCGAGCGCTGGCTGGAGTTCTGCGGGGCGATCAACGGCGACCTGTCCGCGCGTAGGCCTTCGTTCTCAGAAGTATTGGTTGGCGTCGTGGTCGGGGCCGTGGTCGTGGCGCTCGTACGCGCGGTGCGTCGCGGGTGGGGCGTCTTCCTCCGAAGAGCCCTTTGGCTCTCGGGGGCTGCGTACCTGGCGTTCATGCTCGGCTGGGGTCTCAACCACGCCCGCCTGCCGCTCGGCGACACGTTGGGTCTGCAAGTCGCGAAGGTTTCGGCGAACGACCTCAACGACGTTGCGCTCGAGTTGGAACGGGACCTGTCCAACTTGCTCAGGGAGGAGGACCCGGGCTTGGAGACCCAGGAAGTCTCCGCCATGGGGATCGGCGCTGCGGCGCTCGCGGCTTGGACCGATGCCCTCGCACGGGATGCGAGGCTCGGCTGGCAGCCCTCACCCATGCTGTGCGCTCCGGCTTCTTCCGGCGTGCTCGTCGCCTCTGGAATCTCCGGCATCTTCAGTCCGTTCAGCCAGGAAGCCCATGTGGCGTTCGGGCTCCCCGAGGTCGACCTTGCGTTCACAGCCTGTCACGAGATCGCCCATGTCCAAGGCTGGGCCCGCGAGGATGAAGCCAACTACCTGGCCTGGCGGGTGGGCTCGCGGTCGCAGTCCCGGGTGCTGAAGAAGGCGGCGCTCGCACTCGCACTCGTTCATGTGCACCACGCCCTGCGAGTGGCAGACCCAAGGCTCCAGCACCAAAGGGCCCTCTCCATGGATGTCCGGGTGGTGAATCTGCTCCAAGAACGTTCCAGTTTCTGGTCGAAGCGCAAGTCGCGCGTCGCGTCCCGGGCAGTGGGCGCCGCAAATAACACCTACCTCAAGAGTCAGGGCCACGCCGGGGGGGTCGCGTCGTATGGACGCATGGTCGACCTACTGGTTGCAGAGCTCCGGTGATCTGCTCCCATCGCCGCTATAATCGCGGCATGGCGACGACCACTGGACTTGCGACTCTTCTCTTCGGGCTGTTGCCCGTTTTCCAGGCGGATGCGCCTACCACGGTTCCGGCGAACGGCGAGGCGCAGCAGCACGGCGACGAGGCCTTGCCGGTAGCGCTCGCGGAAGAGGCCACACAGGCCATCGCGCGCTTCGTGGTGCCTGACGGCTTCCGGGTGGAGCTGTTCGCAGCCGAGCCGCTCATGGCCCACCCGGTCGCGTTCACGTTCGATGTCTTTGGACGCGCCTACGTGGCCGAGACGTTCCGTCACCACAAGGGCGTGACGGACATGCGCGAGCACATGGGGTGGCTCGAGGACGACATCGCCATCAAGACCGTGGAGCAGCGGGTCGCGATGTTCCGCAAGCACGAGGGCGATAAGAAGCTCGCCGAAGGTTACGGAGTGGAGACGGAGCGCGTCACGCGCGTTGAGGACCGCGACGGCGACGGCGTGGCGGAGACGGCGACGCCCTTCGCAGAGGGCTTCACGGACCTTGCCGCGGGGATCGGAGCGGGGATCCTGACTCGCCCTTTGGACGGGGACGGAGCCACGGAGGCCTGGTACACGTGCATTCCGGACGTGTGGCGCCTGACCGACGGCGACAACGACGGGCTCGCTGAGGGGCGCGACAGGCACACCACGGGTTACGGGCTTCGCGTCGCGCTTCTGGGGCACGACCTGCACGGGCCGATCGTCGGGCCCGATGGGCGCATCTACTTTTCATGCGGCGACCGCGGCTTCAACGTGACCTCCGCGGAGGGCCAGAGGCTCGTTCGCTACGGCACGGGTGCCGTGTTTAGCTGCGAGCTCGATGGCAGCGACCTCCAGCTCTACTGCGACGGACTCCGTAACCCCCAGGAGATCGTGTTCGATGATCACGGCAACCTGTTCACCTTGGACAACAACTCCGACTCCGGAGACAAGGCTCGCTGGACGTATCTGCTCCGTGGAAGCGACAGCGGCTGGCGGCAGGCGTATCAGTGGGCGAATGAGCCGACGCCGCGCGGCCCCTGGAACTCCGAGGGGATGTGGAAGCCGTTCCACGAGGCGCAGCCTGCGTTCATCGTCCCACCCATTGCGAACTTCACCAGTGGCCCTTCGGGCATGACCCTGTACCCGGGCACGGGGTTCGGTGAGGAGTGGCGCGGGAAGTTCTTTGTGTGCGACTTCCGCGGAAACCCAGGCTACAGCGGCATCTACGCTTTCGATCAGACCGCGGACGGAGCAGGCTTCGCGTTCGGTGAGTCGGAGCGCTTCGTTTGGGATGCGTTGCCGACTGACGTCGAGTTTGGAATCGACGGGAACCTGTACTGGAGCGACTGGGTGACCGGGTGGAACCAGACGGGCAAAGGGCGGCTCTATCGCGCTGTGCCCGAGGAGCGCGACGAGGCGGAGCTCGCTGCTATCGAAGAGACACGGAGCGCGCTACTTGCTCTGGCACATGAGGGGGGCGGCGGGAACGGCACGGCGGCAGGTTCGTCGGCGTCTCGGGCGGCTGCCTCTGGCTACAGCGACGCGGAGCTCGTGGAGTTGCTAAGCCATCGTGATCGCCGCGTACGCCAAGAAGCTCAGCTCGCGGTGTCCCACCGCGCTCTCGCTGCCCTGGACCTCGACAAGGGCGAGACGCGACTGGCAGGCGTGCTGCTTCGGGCCAAGACGCCCTCGGCTGACGCCCGTGAGCGGACGGCGCGCCTGCACGCGATCTGGGCGCTTGGACACGCGGCCAGGCGCTCCCCAAAACTGGGCGAGCGTCTCATCGCTCCGCTGGGTGAGCTCTTTGGGGACGCCGATCCAGAGATCGTGGCGCAGGTGGCGCGTCTCTTTGGCGACCTTCGCTGGGGCCCGCCAGAGGGTGTCCTCCTTCCGCTACTAAGCCGCAGCGAGCCGCGAGTGCAGCTCCTGGCAGCCGAGGCGATGGGCGGGCTCGCCCCAGCTCCGGAAAGCACCGCTGCGCTGGTCCAGCTGCTTGAGCGCACCGGCCACGAGGACCCATGGCTGCGCCACGCCGCCATCCACTCGTTGGAGCGCCTCGGCGACAAGGGGGC
>CALHGQ010000020.1 GCA_938030175.1 uncultured bacterium
GGCGACCCCAACCGTCCGCGGGGGCTCCCATCACCAGGAGCTCCACCAGCGGCATGGTCTCGGACTCACGCTATTCGGCGGCGGGGCCCGGGCCGCCTACCAGGTAGGGGTCCTCAAGGGCCTTTCCCAAGGGCACCCGAACCTGGCGGTCCCGATCATCACCGGGATTTCCGCGGGCGCGATCAACGCGGTCCACCTGAGCTCGCGGCCCGGAACTTTCGCCGAGCGCGCCCATTCCCTCGGCGACCTTTGGCATGCGATCGACGTCGATCGCGTGTTCGAAACGATGAGCCTCCCGCTCCTCTACCGAACCTTCTGCATCGCGATGCGCCTCGCGATTGGGTGGGCGCCCACGGTCGACCCACTTCTTGGTCTTGTGAACTCAGGCCCACTTTCCGAGTTCCTGGAGGAAGCCCTCGGAAGCCATGACCTCCCCGGCATCCAGGCCAACCTCGACTCAGGCCAGCTCCGCGCCGTGGCCTTGATCGCTCTCAAGTACTCGACGAGCCAGACCATCTCGTTCTACATGGGAGAGGAGATCCTCGACTGGGAGCGGCCCCTGCGCCGGAGCCAGCGGGAGCGCCTCACGGTCGACCATGTCGTGGCCTCCGCTGCCCTCCCCCTGTTCTTCCCATCGGTGGAGATCGGCGGGGAGTGGTACGGCGACGGGGGCGTTCGATTGACGGCGCCGCTCGCGCCTTCCATCCACCTCGGCGCCGACAAGCTCCTAGCGATCTCGACCCGCTATAGACCGACAGGGTCCGAGGCCGACCGGCCTCGGTTCACGGGTCCTCCGAGGGCGGCGCAGGTCCTCGGCAGCCTGATGGGCGCGACCTTCCTCGACGTGCTCGACCAGGACGCGGACCAACTCGATCGCATCAACGGACTGCTGACCAAGATCCCGCCCGGGGAGCGTGGCTCCCTGCGCCCCCTGTCGTCCCTCATCATTCGACCCTCCGAAGATCTCGCAGTGCTCGCGAACGACTTCGAACCCAAGCTCCCTTGGATGTTCCGGTTCCTCACTCGCCGCCTTGGCACAGGTAAGTCGAGGTCCCAGGAGCTGCTCTCCACCATCCTCTTCCAGGAAGACTACGTGCGCCTCCTGATGGAGATCGGCGAACGCGACGGTGTGGCCAAGATCGACGAGCTCTCGGCCCTCTTGGACACCGCCCCCGCTACCAGCTGAAGACGAGCCCCGCGTACAGCGAGAGGTCGGGGCCGGATGCCGCAACCGCGTCCTCGTGGAAGGAGAGAATCAGGCGTGTGCCGCCCCCGAGGTCGCGGCTCACCCCGAATCCGAGATCGAGGATCTCGCGGTCGACCTCCTCGAGGCTCAGATCGCGGGTCAGGGGCATCTGCAGGACGGCCTGGCCCAGAAGCGACATCTTCCGCGACCAGCGGTACTCAACGCCCCCGCTCGCAAGGAGTAGCGTGCGCACCCCGACCCGTGCGTCCCGAAAGCGCGTAGGATCGCTCGCATGCATCCCGTCGATGCCCCCGGTGAAGGTCCAGCGGCCCATCGATCGCTCAAGGAGTACGCCTGCGCCAAAGTCCACGCCGCCGCTGCCGCTGCCCCGGTCCTCGTCGCCGGTGGGGAGCTCCACCGTCAGGCGAGTCGACACCGCCGGCCCATGGCTGTCCTCGGGCCGGATCGACTGAACCCAGCTCACGGGCAGGTCACCCAAGAGGATCTGATCCTCCTGTAGTTCGTAGGCGGTGACGCCGCCGCGAACGAGCTTCATCTGGTACTGGTCGTTCTCGAAGAGCTCCCGTCCGCCACCGGCGAAGCCCGTGAAGCTATGGAAGTCGTCCACGATCTGGTCGAGGGCGCCGCTCGACCCGAAAAGCACCTGGGGCTCCACCGTGATCTCTGCGCCGCCGCCAAGCCCGAACGCGAGCTGGGCCGACGCTCGCGCGATCTCGCCGTCGAAGCGCACCGCGTCCACCCCCTGCCCGCGACTCTCGAAGATCGAGGAGTAGGTGACGTCCGCGCGAGCCTCCCGCGCGCCAGCCTCCAGCACTTTCGCGCGGCGCGGCCGTGGGATCGGAAAGATCAGCCCGGCCGGCTGCATGATGCGGGTCGGGATCGGGCCACGCACCGTCCGCCTCCCAGGGTCCCCCTCCGGAAGGTCGGGGGCGAAGGAGGCGCAGGACGCGAGCAGGAGAGCAAGCAGCGAGACGCTTGCGAAGATCGGGGAACGGTGGGGAGTCGTCAAGGCTTGGGAAAGCGGGGTTACTTGTCGGCGTCTTTGGGTGGTTCGCTTGGCTCTCCGTCCTCCCCCGGTGGCGGCCCCATTTCGGGCGGCGCGGGGAACGACACTTCGATGCTGAAGTCCTGGCGGCGGAACACGCAGGTCCCGTCCTCAAGGCAGATCGAGTAGACGGCGTACGCCTTCAGCTCGGACGCGGGCATCTTCGCCGATTCATCCGGTGGGCCGAGTTTGCTGGGCTGGGTCGAGAGCTCGAAGTCCGCCGTCAGGGGCGCGGACTCCTGTCCCGCTTTCGGCAGCGGGAACTCAAACGCGGGGGCCGCTGCGTCCCATAGATCAGGGATCTCCAGCCAGATCAGCGGTGGATCGGCGTCCAAGGGCCACTTGGTCCCCTTCTTCGGCCGCAGGGTGACGTGGACCCTCGACGAGCCGATCGGTGAACGCACGCTCCCGCCCGCGGACGACGTGTTTTGGGCGACAGCGAGCTCCAGGCCCACCAGTGCGCCGTCGTCGCGAACTAGCTTACCCGTCGGATCCGGCTCCGCGATCTCTTTGGGCGCTGAGCCCAACGCCGCCCCCTCGGGCCGGGCACCGGGGATCTTCTTGGTCTTGTCCGCAACTTCCGATCCCGAGAGCGCCGCACGCACGGCGACGGGGGTCTCCCCCCTCTTCGCAACCTCGACGGTGGCTCCGTCGATCCAGTCGTAAAACGGATAGGGCTTATCGAGGCGCGGTCCCCACTGCTGGATGCGGCGGCGCCAAATGTACTGGTTCGGCTGGGCGTGCAGCGCGGCGCTCCAGGACGACAGCGCCGACTGGAAGTCCCCGGGCACGGCCCCGCCGCTGTCGTGGCGCATGCGATACGCAACGCCCGCGCAGAACGTCGCAAACGGCGAACCGCTCAGCCCCATTAGCGCTTCGAGGTCCTTGGACCACTCTCCCCATGAACCGGAGGGGCCAACGGAGATCCCCGTCTGCAAAACGCGCGCGAGGGAGCCGTGGATCGTCCCCGGCGGCTCTGCCACGTGCTGGGAAAGGACGAAGCCCTCTGGCCTCGGAGTCGTCGCGTCCTTCTCAGCCGCGAAGTCCATCTCCGCGAAGAGCGGTCGGAACTGCTCATCGAACTTGCGCGGATCAGGCCGGGGCAGGCGCACGACCCCCGTCTCGTCCACGGCGGTGACGACGGGAACCACCTTCATCCCCGTCAGCCCAAAGGGATCCCAGAGAAGCGGGAAGTCAAACTCCTTCCACTGCGCGAAGAGCGCAGCGCGGTCAGGGTGCTGCTCATGCACGATGCCGACCAAGGCAAGTTCACCTGCGGCCACCAAAGCCTTCGTCTTCGCGTGCCAGACCGGCACGTGGATACGGCAACCCGCTCACCAAGAAGCGAAGTGAATGAGGAGCAGCTTCTTGCCCTCGTAGTCACCGAGTCGAACAAGGCCGCCGCCATCGACACGGGGGAGTTCGACGTCGGGGATCCGCGCCCCCGGCGTCGTCCAAACCGCGGGGTCCATGGGGGCGAGGGTCTTTTGGGGAGCCGCCGTTACGGCGATTGCCGCAAGACTGATGAGCGAGAAGAGCATGCGCGCAATGTAGCCCGCTCCGGGGCCTCATCGGATCTTGAAGCCCTTGATTCCCTCGTGTGGCACAGCCCTTACGACGGCTTCATCTACGGTCGCGCCCGTAGGTCCCTGGCGTAGCCAGGCCAGGAGTTCCTCGACGCTCGATTCTTCGCCTTCGATCCACGCCTCAACCGAGCCGTCGTCGAGGTTCTGGACCCAGCCGTTGACCTTGAGCGCACGGGCCTCCAGCCGCGTGTGCCAGCGAAAGCCCACGCCCTGCACGCGCCCCACCAAGGTCACGTGGTAGCCCTTCATGGGGCGGCGATCGCCTTGGGCGCCAGCCCCAGCGGCTGGTTGAGCGTGGGATCCCCCGAGTGCACGGTTGGGCCTGGCGGCAGGCCGTTCATCACGCGCCCCTCGAGCGCCCGCAGCTCGGCGATGCGCTTCTCTGCGTCTTCGCGCCCAAAGGTCTCCCGCGCAAACTTCGCGTACATCCCCTGGTGCGCGGCTTCGGACGGCAGCAACTCGGCGAACAGCGCGCGCAGCCGCTCGTCGGTCGCGTGGTGACTCAAGAGGTGAAAGCGCTCGAGACTCCGAGCCTCAATCAGGTGCGCGATGACGAGCCGGTCGAGCACCAGGCTATTGCGAGTCGCCGCCGAGCCCTTGTGGAGACCTGACGCGTAAGCGTTCTCCGTTTGCTCCCCCAGCGTTCCCCCGCGGGACTCCAGCTCCTTCAACACGATGGCGAAGTGCTCCATCTCTTCGATGACAACCTCCGTGAGCGCCCGCGCCAGCTCGTGGTGGTCGGGATTCTTCGCGATCAGCGCGTGGGCCGAAGCCGCCGCCTTGAGCTCGCAGTGGGCGTGGTCCGCAAGGAGCGCAATGGGGTCGCGCTCGACCTCCGCCACCCAGGCGGGGCTGGTCACCGTGTCGAGGGGAAATGCCATGGGCCCGATGCTAACAGGCCGCATCGGCGCCGACCGGATCCCCTACCCGTTCTGCCCCGGCACCCAGAGGACGTCGGACTTACCGCCGTCGTTGGCGGCCCGGGCCATCACGAAGAAGAGGTCCGAGAGGCGGTTGAGGTACTGCAGGACTACAGGGTTCACCCGGCCCTGCTCCTCGGCGGCCATCAGCTCGGACACCGAGCGCTCGGCGCGACGGCAGGTGGTTCGGGCGAGGTGGAGCCACGCGGCGGCCTTGGTGCCACCGGGCAGAATGAACGAGTTCAGGGGCTCGAGGGACCCGTTGATCTCGTCGATCCAGCCTTCGACCCGCGTGACGTAGTTCGCCGTGATGCGGAGCTTCTCCCCGGCCTCCCCGGGGACGCAGAGGTCCGAGCCCACGTCGAAGAGATCGTTCTGGATCGTTTGGAGCCACTTGACCTGGGGCGCGGACGCTTCGTCGGCCCCCATCTCCATGATCGCGAGGCCCAGCACGCTGGAAAGCTCATCCGAGGTGCCGTAGGACGCGACGCGCGCATGGTGCTTGGGCAGCGACGAACCGTCGCCCAGCTGGGTCATGCCGTCGTCGCCGGTTCGGGTGTAGATCTTGCTGAGGTAAACCATAGGGCTCGGTGGGCGTCGTGGAATGCGCCCCAAGAGAGTCGTCGAGGGGCTCCTACTATTCGGGGCCCTTCAAGCAACGCAGTCAGGGCTTCAAGGGGCGCTGCTCGATAGTGCGGCCTTCTTCGACGGGCTCCTAGGCCCCGAGGCGAGAATCGAAAGGGCCGCCATTGAATTCTCCCCCAGTTCGTCGCCGGACGCCTAATTCTCGGGCAATCCTTTCCCGTGCTCACCCTG
Organism: uncultured bacterium; assembly: GCA_938030175.1. GTDB lineage: Bacteria > Planctomycetota > UBA1135 > UBA1135 > Saltatorellus. Next base: position 5,575 of record CALHGQ010000020.1, read on the forward strand.
GGCCTCATCCGGGTCCGATTGCGCCTCCGCGTCGAGACGGCGGCGACGCGCCAGAGCCTGGGCGCGGCGGGCGCCCTTTTGCTGGCGGCCGACCCCGAACTCGGACGGCTCAGCCTCCGAGCCCATGGCCCGCAGGATGAGGTGCCAGGCCCGGGCGTCACGGGGTTCGATGGTGGCGCGGGTGAACATGCGGTCGATCATCGACGCAATGTCCTCTGCGGCCGATTCGGTGCGAGCGACTTCCTTCGTGAAAACCAAGTGCATCTTCTCTTTCAGGAACTCGCGCTCGCGCTGGTCGATCTGCTTGGTTCGCTGTTCCGTCTGGTGCACCTTGTTCCCCGAGAAGAGGCTGTGCAGAACGACCGTCACGGCTTGGGCCAGGTTGAGGGAGGTGTGCTCAACCGAGGTGCGCAGGTGCGCGAGCTCGGAGGCGGCCGCGGCTTCCTCTTTTGTCAGGCCGCTTTCCTCGCTGCCGAAGACGAGCGCGAGTCGCTGCTCGGGATCGTCGGCTAGGTCCTGCAGCGTGGGGCCGTGCTCGCGCCAATTGACCCGCCGCTGCTTGGCCCGCGCGCGGGCCGTAAAGGCGACGACGTGGTGGCAGTCGGCGAGCGCCTCCTGGATCGTGTCGACGACGCGGATCGTCTCGCGGCGGCCCTCACCCCCATGGGACATCTGATCGAAGTCCGGGTGGATCAGGAGCGACGGACGCCCCGGCGCGACGATCACGATCTCCGCGGGCCCGAAGTTGAGGGCGGCGCGGAGAATCGACCCGACGTTGCGGGGCCCGGCAGGGCGGCAGAGAACGATGCGCTTCACGGGCGGAGAGGATAGCGGATCATTCGCCGGGCACCAGTCGGACGAGCTCCAAGAGGTCCGCGACGCTGGGTCGAGTGACCTCGGCGGGCGATGGACCCAGCCCGTGGCGCATGACGATGACGCTGCCCTTGGGCGGGTCATCGGGCAGAGAGTGGACGCCGTAGAGCGCGGCCTCCAGGCTCGGCAGCTCCGCTGAGAATTCCCCCTGGCGATGCGGGAACACGCACTCGAATGCGTGGGGCTCAGCGAATCGAAGGCCGTGGAACTCCATCTCCTTGGGCTCCAAGAACCGAGAGGAAAGGCGGCAAGCCACCGTAAAGTCCTCCTTGGCCAGCTTCTTCACCCGGCACGTGAACGGAACGGTTCCAACGATGCGGACAAGGTCCATTCGGCCAGGGACCGCGTGCTTCTGGACGCCGCCACCAGCGCTCACCTCTAGCTCGTCCGTCAGGTCGCGCGGCGGCCACACGGACACGATCACTTCGGCCTCCGCACCTTGATCGGCGTCGCCGGAGCCGTCGACGGCCAGCGTCCACCAAAGGCCGTCGGAGCGCTCAAGGCGAAGCTGGGGCTTGGGCCCCTCGTCGTCGGCTGTCGGCGCCGGTACGTCATCCGACGGCGTGAACATCACCGGCAGCTCGGAGCCGCGGGAGTTGCCTATCCAAAGGAGTGCCGGCCCTATGGGCTTCTTTGATGCGCTGGACACCCCTAGGCGAATCGCCGTTCCGCGCTCGGTGAGCTCGAGTTCCCGGAAGAAGTCCTCCATCTGGAACTTCCCGCGCACCGCAGCCCGGGGGCGCTTCGCTCCTTCTCTTGCTGGGACCACCGTCCCTGGACCAGGCGCCGACTCCCAGGCGAAGCGAAGGTCAGCCTCCAGCGCCGGATCGATCAGAGCCAGGGAGAAGCTGATGCCTGTGGCCTTAGCCACGAACCCCTTGAGCCCCTCGTTGACCGCGCTCCACTCATCTGGTTCTGGGTTCCGCGCCTGCTCACCGGATCTGTTGAACGAGACTTGCTGTCCGTCGATGTAGCGCTCGACCTGCTGATCGCCTCGAACGGCAGCGAGAAGCTTGCGCTGGGAGTCAGCGACTAGCGCGACGCCGGTCAGCGGCTTCACTGTCCTAAGGTCGGCGCACCGAAATGTGGTCGGCTGTAGCTCGAACTCCCCCACGGCCGCCAGAGCAGCGGGGACATCCAAGAGAGATACGGTCGGCGCGAACGGCTCCTCGCGCTTCGCTCCCCCAGGCCATCGAATCGCGAGCGGCACGGCGATCGCGTCGGAGGTGAAGAGCGCCCCCGCCTCGTGCCTGTACCCCGGAGGAATCGTCCCGCGCAACCCGGTCACCACCACCAGCGCACGCTCCGCGCGGCCGGCCGCCTCCAGTTCATCGAGAACGTCACCGATGGCGTCGTCCACCACGGAGAGATGCGCCGCTCGCAGCGCCATGTTCCAGGCCACCGACGCGCGGCTGCCGCGGGCGCGGGCTAAGAGCTTGGTGAAGTCCTCGATGCCCTGCTCTGGATTGGCGTCCAGCGTGCGAAGTGCCGCTTCGATGTCGGCCCGCTCCTCCGCGAGCGGCCCGAGCCACGCGCTCACGAACGGCGCGGCGATCTCCGCCGACGGCGGGCGCAGCGCCCTCGCCGATAGATCGTCAAAGGAAAGGAGTGCGAAGACCGGACGATTCTCCGCGAGCGCTTTCTTGAGCGGCACCACGGCCCCGGTCACGACGCTTGGTGCGGCGCGAGTCGGCTCCGCTAAACGCGGCGCTTCGTAGTGCTCGAAACCTTGGCTGAACCCGGAGAACCCGCGCGCATGGAGCGGGCTGCCGGAGCTGAAAATCGTGGACCAGCCCGCCGCCGCGAAACCCTCGGCCAGGGTCTTCTCTGACTCCGAGAGCGTCTGGAAGCCGGCGTCGCGCAGGGACACGATGCCGTGTTCGGTCACGTGGCGGCCCGTGATCAGCGAGGCCAGCGCGGCGTTGCCCGCAGTGGAAATGGTGACGGCATCGGTCACGAGCTGGGCGCCCGCCGCGATAGAGTCGAGCCGCGGAGTGCCTCCCCCGTTGGCGTTCGCTTCCCCCGTCCAAGAGAGCTCCGATCGAAGCACCTTATCGAGCGCGATCACGATCACGGTATCGCAATCATCCAGCGACGCCGTCGACTGCGCATTGGCCGGTAGTCCCCACGGAGCGAGACCTGCGGCCGTCTCGCCCGGAGCGTCTTTGGAGCCGCAGGCGCATGCGAGCCCCGCGAGCGCCCCCAGGAGGAGCCTCACGAACGAAGCTCCGCGAGCTGGCTGGGTGAAGGATTGCCGCCCGAAATCGACACGGCGACACGCAGCGTTGGAGCATCCGCGCGCTCAAGCCCGCGCCCTTTCATGAGAGCACGGAGGCGGTCTTCGAACCCTTCGGCGCGCGCGATCGCGAACGCCGCCGCGCCCGCGGGCTCCACGGTCTCGCCGCTCCAGCCCGCTGCACCATCGTCGTTCACCAGGACCTTCTGTGCACGGTAGATGTCTTCGTCCGACGCGGTGATGACCGCGTCGAGGGCCTGACCGTTGATGGCCACGTTCAGATGACCAGCATAGATCGTGGTCAGCCCTTGGATCTCGCTCGTGATCTCCTTGAGGCGAACGGACTCTCCTTTCGCCAGAGCTGTGGCCATGGCGGCCGCGCCGATCGGCTCGGCGCCGATAATCACAACACGACTCCCGAGTTTGCGACGCAGGGCCAGCGAGCTACCCGCCGAGAGCCCCCCGCCGCCAACGCATAGCACCACGGCGTCGACTTCCGGCATGTCCTGTGCGATCTCAAGCCCCACGGTTCCCGCGCCCTCCACGGTCCCCGCGCGATCGTAGGGATGAACCCAAACGGCGCCCCCGTTGGCGAGCTCCTCCGCCTTGACATCCGCCAACTGTCGGTCTTCGGAAAGGACCACTTCGGCCCCGTGGGAGCGGCACGCCTCGATCTTGTTGGGGTACGCATTCTTGGGCATGACGATCGTCGCCCGGGCGCCGGCGGCCTTGGCGGCCCAGGCCAGCGCTTGCCCGTGGTTGCCGGAGCTTGAAGCGACGACGCCGCACTCTCGCTCGGCGTCCGAGAGCTCCATCAAGTTGTTGAGAGCCCCCCGCGCCTTGAAGGATCCGGTGGCCTGCCGGTTCTCCATCTTGCCCCAGATCTCGAGGGAGGAAGCCGCGTGCGGAAGCCGCTCCAACGGGGTCCGCTCGACCCGGCCTTCGATGCGCTTGGCGGCCGCCTCCACGTCGATTTCGGAATACGTCTCCGCCCAGTTTTGATCCATCGCTGACTCTTGGCTCCACATAACCGGGAGTCTAGCAAGGCCTGAGACTGTGCAACGACGTGGAGCGGTCTATGATGCGCCCCCGTGTCGATCTCTCCGTTTCCCACACCAGCATCCCTGCCCCACTCGGGCACCGAGGAGCTCGCCGAGCCCATCCTTGAGGGGCTGCCCTTCACGTCGCGCTGGCTCCTCGCCCCCATGGAAGGCGTCACGGCCCCTTCCTTCCGCGGGCACGTGCTCCGGCGCCACCACGCCACCGACCTGGGGGGCGCCTTCACCGAATTCGTGCGCGTCGTCCGGGGGCCGGTGGCCAAGTCCGAGATGCGCAAGCACCTCGGGACGGAGCGCTACCCCACACCCGTCGGACTCCAGCTGATGGGGAGCGATCTTGAGGGCGTCCGGGTCTCGGTGGGCAACGCCATCGACCTTGGCGTCCCCGTGGTCGACCTCAACTTTGGGTGCCCCGCCAAGGGAGCCCTCCGCGGTTGCGCGGGCGCGGCCGCCCTCAAGAGCCCCGCCGGCATGGAAGAGACCGTGCGCATCGCCGTCGCCGGCGCCGAGGGGCGCGCTCCGGTGACCGCCAAGATCCGTGCGGGCTTTGATCATGCGAACGACGTCGAGGTCCTCGCCCGCGCGGCCGAGGCCGGCGGCGCGGCCATGCTCACGATCCACTGCCGCACTCGCCGCGAGGGCTATTGCGACGAAGTCGACTGGACGCGCATCGAACGCGCCGTCAACGCCGTGTCCATCCCGGTCGCGGGCAACGGCAGCGCATGGGAGCACTCAGACCTCGAGCGCATGCGCCGGGAAACCGGCTGCGCCTTCGTCATGGTGGGCCGCGGCGCCCTGAAGAGCCCGTGGATCTTCACGGACCGCGAGGTCTCCAGGCAGGAGGCGGCCAGCTTCCTCGTCGAATACCACGACACGCTGAAGAGCCTCGGTGCCCGCCCCAAGGGGGCCGTCGGGCGCGTCAAGCAGCTCCTCAACTACTGGACAGCAGGCGGCCTGATCCAATCCGAGGAAGAGCGCGGCCAGTGGATGCGGGAGACCGACTTCGAAGCGTTCGAGGCCCGCCTACGAGCCGAAGCTGGCAGTACGGTACCGTAGTCATTGTCGCCACTCGGCGAACACCCGCAGCAGCCCCGACGGGGCTGCTGCGGGTGT
>CALHGQ010000021.1 GCA_938030175.1 uncultured bacterium
GACGAGTCCGGCTTTCAGCCTCTGCAGCGGATTCGCTTCCGCGTCGGCGAAGAGCGACTGAACGGAAAGGCGACGGCGATCGGCGTGGACCCCGTGCTCAACGTTGTGGTCCCCCTTGAGGAGCTGTCGGACCCGAAGGCATCCAGCGACGGGAACTAGCGCCCCTCCAAGCTTTGGTCGGGCGGCCGCGCCTACTCCGAATCAGACACGACCGAGGGGTCGAGGCCGAGGGACTCACCGTTGAATCCCCAGGTGCCCTTTACGCGTGCACTGCGGACCGAGATGATCTCGAGCAGCCAGTCGAACCAGCCCCAGTCCGTGTGGCTCACCGACGTTGCGTGCGTGTTCGGAAGACCCGCATCGGCGATGTTCTCGTGAGCGATCTGAATCGATGGCCGTGGAATCGCGTACGAGAAGATGGTGAACGATCGAGCGGACGAGTTGAACGTCCCCGACGTGGCAGTGTCGCGCTTGACGCTGAGGGAAGCGCAGGACGCCATCCCAAGCGTTGCGCCCAGGAAGACTGCGACTTGCCACGGCGCAGTCCGGGTCTGGCGGGGTCGCGACGGGTGATGATGCTGCATGGTGTCTGGATTATTCGTCATCTTGGGTCCATTACCTTACCTATCCCCAGGCCAAGGCGGCTGCCGCGCATCGGTGGTTTGGCATAGTGGCGTTCGAGAAGCCATCTGCGCCTAGCCACAGGCCGCGCATAGGGGAAATCGGCGGCACTATCCCCCAATCGCCTCTATTTCGTCCGGGAATCCTGCCGATACTTCCATACGTCTGATCACTGGCCGAAGCCCGCCACGCCCATGGGACCCCTTTCACCATCACCCACGCCTACGCTGCGCTCTAGCGCGGCTCCGGGACGAGTGGGAGACCTGTCGGTCAGCCTGGCGACCCATCGGACGGCCTTCAGGGAGGCTTTCGGACCCGCTTGCAAGGTCCTTTCGTACTTCTCACCGGGCCGCGTCAACCTCTTCGGAGGGCACCTCGACTACAACGGCGGCCCCGTCGTCCCGACAGCGATCGACCGCGGGACCTTCATTTGCCTCGCCCCCAGGACGGACGGCCGTATCCGTCTTGCGTCCACGTTCGGTGAGAATGCCTTCGAGGGCCCGGTCGGGAACCTCCCCAAGGAGCGTATCGGAGAGTGGTTCGACTACCCCCTTGGGGTCGTGATCTCCCTGCTCGGCCAGGCCAGCCAGGATGCGAACGTGAACGGCACCGGTCACGGCGCTGATCACGACGCCATCGCTGAGCAGCTGAAAGGCGGCTTCGACATTCTCTTCGGGGGCAACCTGCCCGTCGGCGCCGGCCTCTCGTCCTCCGCGTCCATCTGCGTGGGCACGGCCTTCGCTCTCGACGATGCCTTCCAGCTGGGGCTCCGCCCCGTCGAGCGCGTGAACGCAGCCCTGAGCTCTGAGCGCGGCTTCGTCGGCGTCCAGTGCGGCATCATGGATCCCTACGCCATCGGATTCGCCAAGCCGCGCCACGTCCTCTGGCTCGACTGCAAAGACCAGAGCTTCGAGCACCTGCCCCTGGACTTCGACCAGCTTTCCATCGGGGTGGTCGACACGGGTGTCCAGCGCGCCCTCGCTCGCGGTGAGTTCAACCGCCGCGTCGCCGAGTGCAAGGCCGCCTTTGAGGCCCTCGCCCCCCACGCGGAGGGCGCGACGGTGATGCGCGACGTCCCGAAGGAAGTCCTCGAAGCCCACATTCACAAGCTCGAGCCGTCGGTCGCCAAGCGCGCCACCCACGTAGTCAACGAAGTTGAGCGAACGTTCGAGGCCCGCAAGGCCCTCCTCGCCCACAACTACGGGGCGCTGGGCCGATCCATGACCGCGACCCACCATTCGTTCCGCGATCAGTACGAGTGCAGCTCGGAAGAGCTCGACGTGCTCGTCGATGCAGCGACGTCGTGCGACGGCGTCTTCGGCGCGCGCCTCACCGGCGCGGGCTTCGGCGGATGCATCGTCATGCTCGTGGCCGCCGATGCCACGAAAGAAGCCACGGCGACGGTCCAAGCCGCTTACGAGAAGCGGTACGGAATCGTTCCACCCGTGGCGTTCTTCCAGGGGGACGAAGGTCCCCGGCGCGTCTAGCGCTAGCCGCTAGGCGTCTGTCGCGCATGGACGGACTCGCGTAGTGCGCTACGCGGATTCGTCCATGGCCGACAGGCTCCTAGTACTCGTTAGTGCCCTCGGGCGTCGACGTTGCCTCGGCGGCGTCCGGGGACTCCTCTGACCCGTCGCCGAACATGACGACGTGGGCGCTTTGCTGGAGGAGCATACCCTCGGGTGTGCCACGCAGCTCTTCGCTGAAGGGGTTCTCGAGGAGGCTCAAGCAAAGGTCCGGGCGTCCACCGAAGAGGTAGTTCGCAGCGAGCACCAACCGCGCATCCATGTCGAGGACATGGTCCTCGACGTAGCGCTCCAGTGTGGCGAGCTGGCGCTCGAACAGCGCGGGCTCGGAGTAGAAGTCCCGCTTGTCGACGAGGTTCTGGGCCAGGGAGGGCTCGCGATCGAAGGCCTGGCGCAGCGCGTAGGCTGCGTAGCGGTAGTCCCCGGTGGCGAAGAGTGCGTCGGAGAGAACCAAGTAGAGGATCCCGCTGTCCGAAGAGAACTCGACGGCCTTGGCGTAGAAGTGCGCCGCGTCGCCGAAGCGCGACTCGCGGAATGCGCGATCACCCTGGGTCAGGTAGTACGCGGCAGCCCGGTTGAGCTCACGCTGGAGGCCCGGATCCGTGCTCTCGCGCGGGCGAGAGGTTTCCTTGACCTCGTCCACGATGGCTTCGCCCTCGATGAAGGACTCCTGCTGGGCCGGCACTTCGACGTAGATGACCTCGGGCTCGGGATCGTCGTAGATGATGAATGAGCTCGTCGCGGGCAGGAACGGCCCGAGCCAGATGCAGTTGTTGAATCTGTTATTGAAGCCATTGTTGAAGCCGTTGTTGAAGCCATAGTTCCAACCGCCGCCTCCCAGCCAGTAGTTCTGCCAGCAGAGGCCGGTCGCGTAGAACGGCGACCAGAGCCAGCTACACCAGCTGTTGCAGTAGCTGCCGCCCCAGTAGTTCCAGAAGCAGTTGTTGTAGTAGGGATCGATGCCGTAGGAGCCTTGGAAGCCAACCCCGACGCCGTAGCTTCCCCTGCCACCGGCGCCGGCGCCGACGACCTCGATCGGGCTACGACCACCGGCCACGCCGATCTGGCTGCCCCGGGGGCGACCGTCGACGCTGACGCCGGGGGTCGTCCCAGCGGCCTTGCGGCGCGCTGCCGCGACCCGGTTGGCGTAGCTCTGGCGGGCCGAGTTGATTCGAGCATCGTTGGAGCGGGTCTTGGCGTCCTGGGCGGAAGCCTTGACCCGAGCGTTCCTGATGCGGACATTCCGTGACTGGTCGGCCGAGGCGTTCTTCTCACGGGCAGCCTTCGTCCGAGCTGCCGCCGATCGGGCGGCCGCATTGCGACGGACGTTCTCGATGCGCGCCGCGTTGGAGGCGGATGCACCCGAGCGATCCGACGCGCTGCGCACGGGACGGCCCGTGATGCCACGCTTGGACGACAGGCCCGGTTGACCGCTCGCGCGATCGTCAGCTTGGGTTCCCGTGCCGCGCACCGGCGCCTTCGGACGAGTCGTCGCGCGGCTGCCGTAGCGGTCTGCGACGTCCTTGGCACTGATGGGACGGGAGGTCGTGGCCCGTGGGTTCGAACGGGTGCTTGACGGCGAGTTGGTGCGCGAAGCAGAGAGCCGGCGACGGGCCTGCTCGAGCTCGGCAGCCGTGCTGGTGCTGCGGATGCGCTGGCTCAACGATCGCGCGGAGCCCGGACCGCGTCGACGGGTGGACTCGGCGGAGTTTACCGACGCGCGCGGGATCGGGGAGCGCGAGGGCACAACGGCTTCACCAAAGTCGATGACGCCACCGTTCGAGCCGCCTCGGCCCGTGGTCGAGGGGTTGCCGTTCGAGCTGCTAGGCCGGGTCGTGGGCCGGGTCGTCGTACCGCTCGGACGGGTGGTCGTGGTGCGGCCCGCGCTGGGCGTCGCGCTACCAGGGCGCGCGGTGGCGCTGGGACGGGTCGTCGGGCGCGACGGCGTCGTGCTCGGACGGGTGCTTGAGGGTGCCGGACGAGTGGCCGGACGAGTGGTCGGCCGGGTGGTCGGACGCGTCGTGGGGCGCGAGGTACTCGGGCGAGACGGCGTCGTGCTCGGACGCGTCGTGGGCCGCGAGGGCTGCGGGCGAGTCGTCGGGCGCGACTGCGGTCGCGACTGCGTCCGCGAGGGTGTCCGCGACTGCGTACGAGACTGAGTTCGCGAACTGCTGCGGGACTGCGTCCTCGAGCTGCTGCGGGACGGCGTGCTGCGCGTCGTCGTCCTACGCGACGGTGTGCTGCGGGACTGGGATCCACGGGTCCGCTGCACGGCCGGTTCTGCTGCTGAAGCTTCGGAACTCGCGCTCACCGGGGTCACAAAAGCCATCGAAGCCAACAGGGCGCCAAAAAGGCCCGCTTGGACACGAAGGCGGAAGGGGCGAATCAATCGCGTGGGGAAGTTGCGGTTATTCATAGTCATTCAGTCAGATGGGGATCCGGTGAGAGCGTGCCTGACAGGTACAAATCCTATGCCGGACTGATTCCAGAGCCCCCCCTGAATGGCCTCCACACTTGCCCTGGGCACTCAAAATGACGCCAAGGGGGCCCTAAGGCCCACTAGGACGGCGTAGAGAGCCGCTCCCTTGCCTCTTCGGCTCAATATGAGACATGGCCCCAAGGAGGATCGCGACCCACGGATCAGCCAATAGGAAGGCCGACGTCCTCTCCAGGGGACGGCCCCATGGGGCCCCCAGGGGACGCTTCCGGGACGCGTCCCCCCGGGGAGACGGCCGTCAGTCGAGCACGATTTCGAGCCGCTGGCGGCCACCGGTCCGGATCTCGACGGTCTTCTTTGCGCTGGAGAACCCTTGGGAGGCCCGGAGCACGTAGCGGCCTGGACCGAACCGACCGAGGGGCAAGAGCCCCTCCCCGTCCGTGGTGCTCGACCCCGTGAAGAAGCCTTGGAAGAGGGATCCGGGTCCCGAGGGTGCCTTCGATCCACCCTTCGCACCCTCTGGCTGCAGGAGGCAAGCAACGCCCGAGCGACCCACGCCTGCCCCGTCGAGGACGAGCACCTCGACTTCAGATCCGCGGAGCAGCGCGAGCTCAACGTCGTCCGCAAGCCCATCCTCCTCGATCGACACCTGGGACGACGGACTCGACGCAAAGCCCTCTGCGCTCGGGATGAGCCCCCACTCGCCCACCTCCAGGCCTTCGATGGTGAAAGCGCCGTCCTCGTCGGTCGTACCGCGCCGGGGCAGCGGTCCACTCCGTGCGCCTGAAAGCGCAAGAACCTCAGCGCCGGGAACGGGGGCGCCTTCGCCGTCGACGACGCGTCCGCTCACCGAGTGGCCGGGGTCCAGGGCGATGTCACCCCAGTCATGCAGCTCGTCTTCGTCCAGTGAGACCGTGAGGTCCACCGGGGGAGCGTAGGGCGCGCTCGCCGCGTCCCCCACCAGCTGCAGTCGGTACCGCCCCTCCTCTAGGCCCGTGAAGCGGAAGCGACCGTCCTTGTTCGTTCGACGCGAGTCGTCCCGGGGTCGACGCCTGCCACCGGCAAGTCCTTGGGCAATGCCCCGCGAGATCCCGTCGGCGATGCTCCCCTCCGATCCACCGCCAGCACGCGCCAGCCGAACCCTGAGGCCCGGCACCGGCTCGCGGCTGTCCCGGGCCACGAAGCGTCCCGTCAGGATCCCCTCGGGCAGCGCGATGTTGTGCACTAGCTGCGGAGCGTCCGGCACATCGATCAACGATCGACCCCGGGGCCCCTCGCCCTCGAACGTCACCTGATACTCACCGGGGCTAAGGCCCTGGAAGGCATAGCTCCCATCGTTCTCGATGGTCGCCGCCTTGAAGTCCAAGCCAAGAAGACCCTCGGACTCCAGGTTCAACGCGAGCAGCAGCCCCCCGGTCACCGGCACGCCCCCGCGCGTGACAGCGCCACTGACACGGCATGCGCTGGCGGAGGTGTCCACCAGGTTGTGGGTCATGACACGTTCGTCGGGAACGTTGACGAGGCCAAAGTTGAGCGTGCCGAGGAAGCTCATGATCGACAGGTGCTCGTCCCCGCGCGTCGCGACGATGAGGAACGGACCGCCGTCCATGTTGAGCATCTCGTAGGTGCCGTCCCTGCGCGAACGCGCCTGGTGGAACTCGCCGTTCGAGGTGGGCCCCCCGGCGAGCCCCGGGGAAACCGCCAGGACCATCGCATCGGAGACCGGCTGCCCGAAGCGATCGGTGACCTTGCCGCGCAGTCCACCGCCCGCCGTCAGCGTCAACGTCACGGGGTCGCTCGCGTCTCCTCCCTCGACCACCGTGACCACAGCGCCTGCCTTGAAATCCCGATGGAAGCCTAGGACCTCGACCTGGCCGGGCTCGAGCCCCACCAGCTTGAATGACCCGTCGGAATCCGTGGACACGACGCCCTCGCGAAACACCCCCAGCGCGACCAAGTGCCGAAGAAGTCCCACCGGCGGCCTCCTCGTGCGGCGGCGCCCCTTGACCGCCAGTGCGGATTCGATGGCAAGGCGTCCACCTTCCAAGCGCTCAAAAGACGACGCCATCAGCGACTCCGTCGTGACCTGCGCGCCGGGAATCGGAGCACCGCTCCCGTCGAGCACCAAGCCGCGCAGCGTGCCGCCCGGCGCGAGCCGCACGGTGACCTCCACCGGCGTGTCGCCCCCTTCGATCACTTCCACGGGGGTCTCGGAGGGGAGGTATCCGTAAGCGGTGACATCGAGCGTCTGGGCCCCCGCCGCCACCTGATCCAGTCGAAACCGACCGTCAACGCGCTCGAACTCCGTCCCGCCGGCGAAGGGGTTGAAGCGACTCGGTGCAGCTGGGTCGGGCTCGATCCGTCCGGAAAGGGCCACCGTGAAGCTCGTGACTGGCTCGCCCGTGCTCGCGTCCAGGACCTGTCCGGCCACCGTGCCGCCCCGATGCAGCACGATCACCATCTCGGCGGCATCGGCCTGCCCGCGCCACTGGGTTCGACCCACTTCGAACCCGCTCTTGAGCGCCCGCAGCGCGAACGGAGCCTCTCCCCCAAAGGGGCCCGCCTCGAACCTCCCGTCCGCATCCGAAACCGGGAACTCGAACTCCTTCATGCCCGCGGCAAAGATCGGCGCCAGCGACGGCTGGCCTTCGACGCTCGCCACATCGATCACGTTCCAAAGGATCCGCGCGCCGGCCACCGGCGCACCGCCGACGTCCACGACTCGGCCGCTGACCTTGGGTCCTCGAATCAACGCAAAGTCGCGGGCGCCCACCTCGACCCCAGAAGAATCTGGGACTTGAACCACGGGTCCCCGGCCGGGCACATGGTCGTCGGCCATGGCGAGAATGTCGACGGCGCCCGGTGGCACGCCCTCCAAGACATAGCTGCCGTCCTCCCCGGTCGTGGTGTGGGTTGCGAGCAGGATCGCCTTGGCGAGCTTGAGGTGTCGCAGCCCCCTGGGAACCGCGCCGACCTTTGCGCCCGCAAGCGGCGTCGCCGACTCCTGCTCCTCTGAGCTGCTCGGCGCAGCGCCCGCGACCCCGCCGAGCACGCGGCCCCGGATCCGTCCGCCGCGCTGCCCACGAATCTCCACCAGCGTGTCCTCGCCCGCCTTAACCTCAAGGTCGAGCACGTGGGTGATCGAGATCCCTGCGCCGATCGCGGCAACCTCGTAACCCTCGGCGGGGACGACGCCGGGGAACGCAAAGCGGCCGTCCCGGTCCGCCGTCTGGCGCAGGAACGCCACCTCACCGTCGGCTGCGGCCTCCATGATGCCCATGGAACTGGTGGTGAGCGCGACCTCAGCCCCCGCGACGGGCCGATCTTCGCCGTCGATGACTCTGCCTAAGATACGCCCGCCCGGCCGCATCCAGACGTCCACGGGCCCGCCGGAGCCCGAGGCCAACACCCGGGCCGAAGCGGGCGAATCCCCGACGAAGTGAGGGGCCTCGGGCCGGAGATACCAGCGCCCCTCACGGACGCCTTCGAAGGCAAACTGACCCGCGGCGTCGGTTTCGGTAGTCGCAAGCGGAGCCACCCGGGCCGAGAAGTCCGACGCAGATCCGATGAAGCGCGTGACTTGGGCGGCGATATCGGCGCCGGCAGGCGGCACGGAGAGAAGGTCAACTGTCACGCCGGGGATGCCCGCTCCGGTGCCGCGCTCGCGCACCGTGCCCCGGAGCCGGCCTGGACCGCGCAGCCGAACGCTGAGGCGCGCCGTGTCCGTCGTGGTTCGCAGCGCGTCGCTTCCGTCCAGTGAGAGCGGAGCGACACCGAGGTCAGTGGCCGTGCCACCGTCCCGGGCGGTGTTCTCGACCACCCGATCCGTTGCCTGAACGGAGCCTTGTCCATCGCTTGGAACGCGCAAGTAGAGCCACGCGAGGGCACCGAGGGCCAACGCAAAGGCTAGAGCGAGCGCGCGTCGGCCGTTCACGAGCGCTCACCTGCAGAAGAGCCCGAGCGTCCCGCGGGAGGCTTCGACGCGGTGCTTTCCCCGTGGAGCGGCAGCCGCAACGCGGCGACCGCGCCACGGACGTCCCCGCGGTTTTCGAGGGTGACGGAGCCGCCTCGGTCCTCAACGATGCGACGCACGATGGCAAGCCCGAGGCCCGTGCCGCTCGACCGGGTCGTGAAGTAGGGCTGAAAGAGCCCCTCCTGCGCCTCGTCACTGATGCCCTTGCCCGTGTCCCGGATGACGATTCGCGCGAAGGACCCATCCTGCTCGACCCAGGCCTCCACCCCGTGGGCAGATCGGCCTTCGGGCGGTTCGGTGCCGTCGATGGCCTCCATCGCGTTGCTCACAAGGTTCACAAGAGCGCGACGCAGCTCGTCGGGGTCGGCCAGCACCGTCAGTCCGACGCCGCTCGCCCCGGGCCGCTCCGGTCGCGTGAGCTCCACCCCCTCCTCGGAAGCCCACGCCGAGTTGAGAGTGAGCACCTCCGAGAGCACGTCATCCACCGACACAGGCACTGGGTCGCGGTGCTCACCGGCGAAGCGATAAAAGTCCTTCGCGATGTCGCGCATCGTGCGGACCTGCTTCTGCACCACGTCGATCGTCTTCTCCAGGATGTTCTCGAACTCCGGCGACTGATCGTCATGGGCGCGCTTCAAGAGGGACGCCCAGAGCTGAATCGGCGTCAGCGGATTCTTGATCTCATGGGCGACCTGGCGGGCCATCTCTCGCCAAGCGGCGTCCTTCTCCGCCTTGACGAGCTGTTCGTTGTTCTCTTTGAGGCGCGACGTCATGCGGTTGAACGAGCGCGCAAGGTCCGAGAGTTCGTCGTGTCCGTGGACCGGGACCTGGGCGTCCAGGTCGCCGCTCGCCACGCGGCGCGTGAACGCCTCTAGGTCCTGCACCGGCTGCGTCGTGCGGCGCGCGACAAGGAACGTCACGACGACCGCGAGGAGCAGCACCAGCGCCGACGCCTTGGCGAGGGTTTGGGTCATGCTGTGGATCGGCCCGTAGACGTCTTCGGTGTTCACGCCCACGCCGACGACCCAGCCGAAGCCCCCTTCCGCACGCGACCGACCGTGGCGGAACGCCGCCTTCTTGTGAACGCCCGCAAAGTCATACTCTGGGTACATCCCCCACTTGGCGCTGCGTGCCGCCGCCACCATCTTGGGCAAGTTCACGGGCGCTTCGTCCACGCGACTGCCGTAGAGCGAACGGTTCTTGTGGGCGAGAATCGTCACGGCGTCGTCCGCCCACACCCACGCGTAGGAGGACGCGTAGAGCGTCTCCGAGCCGAGGTCGCCGAGCTCTTCCTTCCGCGGCCGCGAGACCCCGAACTCCTCCGTTTCGCTCTGCACGGTGGACCAAGGCACCAGGGTCACCACCATCCCCACGGGGACCGTCGGGCTGAACGTCGACCGCTTTCCCATCACTCGATGGGCAAAGCCGAAGTGGTAGCGATCTTCAGGGGCGACGTCGGCATCCTCGTCAACGAAGCCGAAGTTCGTCACGTCGATGGACGCGGAGCCCTCGGTCATGGCTTCCTGGAACCACGGTGCGTCTGCCCATGCGTAGGTGCGCAGCATGGTCGTCGTCCACTTGTCGAGCGGCTTTCCATCGGTGGCGAAGGAACTCGACACAACGACGCGTCCTTTTGTGTCGAGGCCGACGACAAAGTCAGTGGATCCGATGTCCACGACGAGCTCGTTGAACATCTGCTCCACGGAGGGGCTGAAGTCGACCGTGTCTTCTCGGTAGCCCGCAAGGCAGCGATTCACGTCTTGGACCGCCGCGAGGAGATGCGCGTCCTTGCGGCGCTCGGCCACCGCGTTGTCGAGCCGCTCGGAGAGCTCAGCCGCGTGGCCCAAGAGGTGGTAGCGCACCACGTCCTCGGAGAAGCGCTGCGACACGAACGCATCCACGAACCAGGCGAAGCCGAGGAACGGCAGGACGACGACGGCGAGAACGGCGAGCAGCCACTTGGTGGAGATCCTCCGGATCATGGGCAGGATTGTAGACCCCCGGGGAGCGCCGAGAGCCCCGCGTGGCCCGGATCCACGATTCGCGGCGCTGGTGACCCCACCCATCGAGCACGGCGCCGTCTGGTAACCTGCCGGTTGCCGGGCCCCATGCGGTGCGCACCGTGCAGCCCCACCATGCCCCACCTAAGGCCCTCCCCCACAGGCCAGCCGCCCCAGCGCGTGCTCATCGTCCGGATGTCGCACCTTGGCGATGTCGCCCAAGCGCTGCCGCTCGTGCACGGGATTCGAGCCCTTTGGCCCGACGCGGAACTTGGCTGGGCCATCCAGGCCGAGTTCGCCCCCTTGGTGGAGCCCTTCGCGCGCATCTTTCCGTTCGACCGCAGGGGAGGTGCGAAGGCCTGGCCTCGGATCCGGCGTGCTATGCGCGCCTGGGGACCCGACGTGACGATCGACGCCCAGGGCAACTGGAAGAGCGCGTTCTGCACGAGATTCTCAGGCGCGCCGATCCGCTGCGGGTTCGAGCGCGAGGCCTGGCAGGAACCGATGGCCGCACGGGTCGCTGGGCTCGTGCATGCTTCTCCGCTGCCAGCGGCGGAGGGCAAGTCCCTCTCCGCGGAGCACCTGGTCGCGCGCTGTCACTCCATCGCGGCCCACCTGGGCGTCGAAGCTCCAGCCAGCCTGCCGATGGACCCGCTGCTGACCGCGGACGAGACCGTGCGCGGCCGCGAGCTCCTGGGCGAAGTCATGGGCGATCGGGGCGGCTCGCCCATCACCGTCCTGCACCCCGGCGTCGCGGGGGACCCGCGCACTTGGCCCGAAGCTCGCTTTGGTGAGCTGGGGCAGCGGCTCATGGCGCGCGGCCGAAGCGTCTTGTTCCTGAGCGGCCCAGGGGAGGCTGATTCGGGTGCAGCGCTCAGGGCCGCGGTGCCGAGCGCGACCCACTGGGTGGGACAGCGCGGCCTGCGCGAGCTCTGCGCGGTCCTCCGCGCCGTATCAGACGGCGGCGGCGAGCTGTTCGTGGGCGACAGCGGGCCCGCTCACATCGCGGCGTCCGTCGGACTCCCCGTGCGGCTCCTGGCAGGTCCAGAGAACCCGGAGCGCACCGGGCCTTGGCCCACAGCCAGCGCGGAGGGATCCCCCCACTCGGTCGTGGGAGTCGGCGAACCAGGAGCCCCCTGGGCCCCGAAGCCGATCGAATCTGTAGCGGTCCTCGACGCCGAGCGGGCGTCAGACGCGACTACTTCTTGAGCTCGAGAATCTGCTCGGCGACGTCCTTGTACTCAGGCCAGAAGACGTCGATCTGTTGGAGGAGCTCCAAGCGCTTTGCGTCATCAGACGCGGCGGCAGCTTCAGCGTAGAGCTGCTCGGCCGAAGCCACATAGCCTTCGAGGACGTCGATGCGGGCCCGCGTATCCTTGTAGAAGTCGCGGGTCTCAAGCAGGCTCTCGTAGCCTTCGATCGCCTCGGGGAACCGGAAGTCGTGCTCCTTGTCGAGCGCGCTCTGGTACCGCTTCTCCACGCGCGCGTCATCGATGCCCTCGACGGCTTTGGCGAAAGCATCGCTCTGCAACGCCGTCAGCTCGGCACCCTCTTTGAGGACTTCCTCAGCGCGATCGATCTCGCCGCGCAGCACAAAGAACTCTGCCTCACCGAGCAGGGTCTGGGCCTTGGCTTCCGCCTGCAGCGCGGTCAGGTTGCGTTGGATTTCTTCGGACTCAGGCGCGAGCTCGGCGGCCAGCGCGTACTCCCGGGCGGCCGCAGAGTAGAGCTCTTGCTCGACGAGCGCTCGTGCCGACTCAGCCCGCGCCACCGCGCGCGCCCGGTCGACCTCGCTGATACGACGGACGGCTTTGGGGTTCTCGAAGTTGTACTTCAGGTTGTTCCCAAAGTTCCAGCGCGCTTCGCTCAGGCGATCCTCGACGAAGCCCCGGACGCCGCCGTTGTAGTACCCGTCCGCAAGCTCCGCGCGGTAGGTCTCCAATCGCTCAAGGTCCTCGAGGGACAGGCCGGCGACCGCGTGTTTGGGGTCGTACTCCAAAACGCGAGCGTACGCAGCGCGGGCCGCGTCGAAGGTCTCGCTGGCCAAGGCCTCCTGGGCGACGCCGAACCACTTGCTCGCGAGCTTGCGGCGGGTCCGCTCGTGCCAGGCCGTGACTTGACTGGAGTCCGGGTACAGCTCCGTGAGGTCATCAAGAAGGTCCAAGGCCTCCACGTCTTGGCCGCCGAGTGAAAGCGTTCGCGCGACATCGAGCTGGGAAGCGAGCGAAACCGTCCGCTGGGCCTCCAGGGCTTCGGCGAACCTCGGGGAGTCCTCGGGGGTGTCCTCGACGAGGTCGACGCTCATTCGGGCGGCTTCCACGTAGTTTCGGTCCCTCGTCAGCTCTCCGATCATGTCCAGGCGCCCTTGGAACCGGCCGGGGCCCGATTGGCAGCCCTGCATCAGAGGCAGAGCCCCCATCAGCATCATCACAGAGCACAAACCCATGCGGTGAATAGACTTGCGGGGCCCAATAGGGTTTCGATCAGTAGTCATAAGAACCAGTTCGGAGCGTGGGTTTGACCTGGCAGGGGGCCAGGGCAGGTGCGTCGACGGGACAGGGGACGATTCCGCCGCCTCGATCTTCCCATGAAGACCGCTCGACGTGAAGCCGGATCAGCTCTTCAGAGAGTCATAGAGCATCACGCCGATGGCCCCGAAGATCAGGACGGGGATCCAGGCGGAGAGGAGCGGCGAGAGCTGGCCCTTGATCCCGAGGGTCCGGAACACGAAATCGGCCGCGTAGTAGAAGACGCAGAGCAGGCCGCCGATCGCCATGCGCTCCGAGCCCTTGCCGCGCTCGTAGGTGAACATCAGCGGGATCCCGACCAGGAGCAGGATGACGTTCGCCAGGGGGAACGTCAGGAGGTAGTGCCAGAGCGTCTGGTAAGACGTGTCCGCGGGATCGCGATCCATGAGGGTCTGGACCTCGGAGAAGGTGAGCTCTAGCGGAGCGTCCTTCGCACGCTTGAACGTCATCGCGATCTCGGGCGTGAACTCGTAGCCGTCGAGCTTGCTGACGACGTCTTGGCGTCGCGTGTTGCTCTTGTCGTCCGGGTCAATCCGCGTACGACGTCCGCCCACGAGGCTCCAGCCGTTGTCCCCGTAGGTCGCCGCGTCGGCATCGATGCGGTTGTACTTCGAAACCCCGTAGTCCGCATCCGTCCGCAGGATCGCGACCAGACCATCGATCCGCGCGGAGCCGCCGCCCGTGGGCTTGGGCACGAACTTGTCGAGGATGACGACGCTGCCCGACTCCTCGATGATCGCAAGGTTCTCGTACTCAGCCTGCCAGCGCTTCTCCTCGAGGATATCGCGCAGTGAGTCCCGCTCGGCAGCGATGCCCATGCCCACCAGCTCGCGCAGGGAGAACATGCCCAGCGCCAGGACGGCCCCGGAGAAGAACACCGGCAGGAGCATCCGCCGCGCGCTCACGCCAGCACTCAGGACGGCCGTGACTTCGCGGGCTTTCAGCAGCTTCGAGACCGTGAACATGCCGGCGATCAAGGTCACGAAAGGCGCCACCTGGAGGAACAGGTACGGAATGTTGAGGACGTAAAAGCGCAAGAGCACCGATCCTGGGACGGAGGTTCCGTCGTCCCAGCTCTCCACGTAGTCGTCCAGGTTCGACGCCATGTCGATGACCATGAATAGGCCCGTCATCAGGAGCATGGCCGTCAGGTACGACTGGACGAAGTGGCTCAGAACGTAGCGATCTAGCCGCCCAAAGAGCGGCAGGCGGCGCCCGTAGATCGTGGGACGCCGGGACTCCTTCTCCGAAGCGCTCCCCTTGCCCCCATCGCGCGATCCGCCCGACGTCTTCATGCGGCGAGCGCGAGTCCACGTGGTCGTCGTGCTGGCGTCAGAGCCCCGGCGCGTTCCGCCGCCCTGACTTGCCTTCCCGGTCCGTTCAGGATCGCGCTGTGGTTTGTCTTTTTTCATCGGCGCATCGCCTTTCGCAAGAGAGCTGCTGCCACACCGCCGCCGACGAATGTCGCAACCCAAGCCCCGAGCCACGGCGGCAAGTTAGAGTCGAGCCCAAGCTCCTTGCCGAGCCGCATGCTGAAGACGTAGTACAAGATGCCGTACCCCGCAGCGACAGCCAAAGCGCCCAGCTGGGTCCCGCGCCGCATTAAGAGGCCGGTGGCTGCTCCGAGGCCGAGGAACAGGTAGAAGATCGCGAACATGGTGCCGCGGTAGTGAAGCATGAACCGGTATTCGCGGTCCTTCTTCGGGGACAGCGTGCCGCTGGCGAGCGCCTTTCGCAGGTCACTCGAGATCTGGTACTTCGCCCGCGTCGAGTCCACTTCACGCTTCTTGTTGACCCGCTTGTCGATATTGACGCTGCTCGAGAGGGTGCCGACCTGACGGTGATCACCCGTTTCGGGGTCGTAGATCTGCACGTCCTCCGCTTGGACCTCGACCCAGGTTCCGTCCGTGCGGATGTCGACGAGCCGCGCGAACACGTCGCTCTGGCGCTCCCCTGAATCAGAATTCTCGGGGATGCGCAGGTAGACCCCCTTGAAGATGCCGGTCGCCGGGTCCCGGTACTCGGCCATCAGCATGAAGTCCTCCAGCTGGAGGCTCGTCTTGCCCGGCTGGAGGTTCTCGATGACCGATGCCGTCGCCTGCACGAGGAAGGTCTTCTGGCGCTTCTTGAGCTGGGGCAGCTCATTCGAGACCATCCAGAACGTCAGCCCACCCAGGACCGTGGCCACCAAAAAGGGCATGAACAGCGTCTTGAGGGGGTGGATGCCCGCCATATGGATGGCCACCCACTCCTTGTCGGCCGCCAGCCTGCCGAACACCGCCACGGTGCTGAGCATGAAGCACAGGGGCAGCACGTAGGGCGCGAGGGACTGCAGGATCAGCGGCAGAAAGCGCAGGAGGATCCCGGCATCCACGTTGGGCAGCTTGTGCACCGTATTCACCGCGATGCCGGGGAGCGCAATGAAGAGCAGCGCCGCGACCGCGAAGAGGAATGCCACCAGCAGCTGGCGCAGGATGTAGAGGTGGATCTTCAAGGATGCTCCGCTCACCAGAGCCCTGCAGGAGGGCCCGGCAGTGTACCGAGGTGAACCCTCCGGATCCCGCCTCTCGTCGCTTCGGTGTGCGAGTAAAATTCGGGGCGCACATGACGGGCACAGCGAACCACTCCGGAATGCGAGCCGAGACGCGAGTTCTGAAGACCGGACCCAAGCGAACCGTGCTGCTCATCAGGACCGACACGGGCACTTCGCAGGTCGTGAAGCGCTTCCATAGCCCCGGGCTCGGGGGTCACCGGCTCCTAGGGGCCCCTGGGGATCGGCGCAGGGCGAGCCTGGAGGGTAGGGCGCTTCGCCGCGCCCGAGCCGCTGGGCTGCCGGTTCCGGAACCAGGAGCCGTGAAACGCAGCCCAGACGGAGGTTGGGAAATTTCCATGGCGGCCGTCCCAGACGCCCAGACCCTGAGCGAAATCTTCGACCGTGCCTTTTCCGGGTCAGGTGGCCTGCCCCAGCCGAAGCTCCGTCAGCTCGCCGGGCGGATCGGCCAACTCCTCCGCGTGGTGGAATCCGCTGGCTTTCTCCACGCGGACCCCCACCCCGCCAACGTGCTCGTGGACCCCGCGGGTGAGGTGTCCATCGTGGACCTGGCCCGGAGTCGCGTCAGCGGCCACGGCCCAGCGGTCCGGCGCAGCCTCGTCCGGGCCCTCAGCCGCATGCGAGAAGAGTCCTCGCGCACCTTCCGCCGGCGAGTGGCACTCGCATGGCTGGGCTCCGAAGCGAACGGCGAGTGGACTCGGCGCGTAGAACTTGAGGCGACGGCCCAGCGGATCCACGAGCTGAAAGATCGAGTGCGCGTTTGGCATCGCACCAGCTCCGCAACGGAGGTCCGCAAGGGATTCGACGGCCGGGGCATCGCCGTTTGGGTTCGCGACTGTCCCGACGTGGCGCCCCCGGGCTGGATCACGAGGCGCGTGACCGGACCCGCCGACGAGACGGCGCAGATCTGGAGCACGCTGGTGCGGGCGAAGCTTCACAGAATCCCAGCCTGCGAGCCCCGTGCGCTGGCGCTCGAGCCCCCCCACGCCGTCGAGTACGACCAGCCCATCCCTGGGGAGCCAGTGGCCCCCACAGAACTCCGCCGGGCGAATGGGCGACTCAAGAGCCGAGGACTTCGCGCGGTCACGTCCCAGGAGGACCGCGGCCCGTTCACCGCAGCCCCCGACGGCACAGCCCTAGTGGCTCCCCACGCGCGGCTAGAGACTGCGGATGAGCCGGACCCGGGTGCGGCCCATCGAGAGAGCTACCATCAAGAGAGCCACCGTCGAGAAAGCCACCATCGGGGGAGCAGCTCATGAGCGCTTCCAAAGCCGCGCCCACGCCAGCCCCCGAACCCCTTCGGCGCCGGGTCCGTGCAGTGGCACTGAGGGGTCTCGTGCAGGGCGCGGGCTGGGTGCCACGTCGCGCCCTCGGAGCCAGCCTCGTTCCACTCAGTCGCACCGCGTTCGCATGGCGCTACGGCGAGGTGGTGGCACGTAACGTCGAGCGTGCGCTGCCTGAGATCGAACGGCGCGACGAATCCGTCGCGGCGGCCCTCGCGGATCGCCGCGGCTTCCAACGACGCGTCGCGGACTTCACCGCGGAGCAAGCGGCCCAGTGGATCCAGTTGGCACGGGGGGCGCAGCCAGGGACCCAGCGCGGCGCCTGGGTCGATGAGCTCGTGGAGGTTCACCCGTCGATCGAGCGCCTCGACCGCGTGCTGGCAGAGGGTCGAGGCGCCATTGTGGTGACCGCCCACATCGGGAACTGGGAGCTCCTCTGCGCGCGATTGAGTCGCCGGGGACAGCGCGGCGCCGTCGTGGGCCGCGTGCGCCAGCGAGACTCCAGCCACCGCTGGCTCATCGACATGCGCAAGGCCTACGGCGTCGAGACGATTCCACAGGATGCATCCGCGAGGGCGCCACTGCGCGTGCTCAAGGACGGCGGGGTGCTGGGGTTGCTCACGGACCTCCACGTGCGTCGGATCGACGGCGTCGACGTTCCCTTCTTCGGGATCCCCGCTCGCACCGTCACCGCCGCGGCCGGATTCGCGAGGCTGCATCAGGCCCCGCTCGTTCCCGTTCGCTGCGTCAAGGACTCGGCGTCAGGCCGTTTTCTCCTGAGCGTTGAGGAACCGCTCTTCATGGAGTCAGCGCTCGATCGCAGCGCCGCGGCGCTCGATCTTCTCCACCGTCAGAACCGAGTCTTCGAGGACTGGATCATGGCCTCGCCCGAACAGTGGGCTTGGCACCAGCGACGTTGGAACTCGTGAGACCGAGCGCGTCGCTCAGCCCCCGGCTTGGGACCACTGCACGGCGTTCTCAAGGGACACGATGAGACCCGGAACAAAGTCCCATGCCACCGTGACGCGGGCGCCCGCGCCGATGGGCTCAATGCCGACCTGAACGAAGCGCTCGTCGAGCGCAATGATCCCGTGGGGCATGGCTGCGATTTCGCTGGCGCTCCACACGCCGATGAAGAGCTGGCGTTCATGCATGTCGGCGTGCTGCAGCGTCTCGCGCAGCGCCTCTGCGATACGCCATGCCACCGTGGGGGTCAGCGCGACCTGATCGAGTTCGGCGCCCAGCTGGTGGCAGGCCATCTGGCCCGTCGTGACAAAGATCAGTCCTGCCTGGACGGCGACGAGCGCGTCGGCGGGATAGGCCACGGTCTGTTGGGCCTGAAGGTGACTCTGCTGCTGCTGCTGGGTCTGCTGCTGGGTCTGCTGTTGGGCCTGCGCCGCTCCGTCCGCCTGAGCAGCTAGCTCACTCGGTCCATAACCGGCGCTATCACCGGCTGGCACACTGGGAAAATCGTTCGTCATCGCTCCACGCCATTTATCGGCCTGGCCCGTTAGGAAACTGGAGCGCCCCCTCGCAACCTGCCCTTGACGCACCTGTCCCCCCCCTCGGACGCCCTCGGAAGGGCCCCGAGCCTGACGGGGACGACAAGTGGGGATCGATTCGAGGCGTCCCCTGCGGAGCGCTCGTGGGGCTGAACGATCTCTGCTTGGACACTTACGGGCTGATTCGTCGCCAACGATCCCGCCTCTCCGAAGGGCCGCGTGACCTCATCGAACTGGCCCCAAAGAGTGTGGATCAAGCCGCTCGCAATCCAGGCACCTTCTCTCCATCGAACGATTCCTCACGGTCGAAGTCGTCTGCTCAGAGTGTCTCCTGCGAGACGCTCTTCCCGCAGGCGAGACAAGGCAATCGCGGGGCAGGGTGAGCGCGACACTGAGGGAAAAGAAGCCGTGCTGGCGGCAGCTACTCGGCTCGGCGAATGGGTGCTATGGGCAGCGCTCGCTGGGGCACCGGAGTGGCCAAACATCGAGCAACTCCAGAGCTGCTCGGAGCCGGAGGGCCCCCTCATCGGAGTGACCGATTGATGTCGTGGTCGATGGCCGGTTTAGGTCGGCCGCGCGGGCTGGATCCACACGCTTTGGATCCAGTTCATGACCTCCCCCATCGAAGGAATTCCGTACGGCTACGGGGATCGCGAAGCTGCCGCCCCTCGCCGATCTGGGCGCGCCCCAACGCGGCGTTCAGGCCGGGATCACGGGGGCGAATCCCAATGCGACATCCAACTTTTTGACTGCGCTGTGAGTTGGGCGCCCATGAGAACTCCGGTCCGTGACTAGGAACAAAGCGGGAACAGGACCGTCGACTCCTAGTGGATCTTCAAACGCGAAGACCCCTGCTTTCGGCGTTAGAGCCATCGAGAAAAGCTCTCCGTTACGAGACTGCTACGTCACTCCCACTAACGGGAGCCGCGCGCAGCTCTTCCCTCTACCCATGCGACAAGTAGGACGGGAATTTCCCCGTTCACTCGCCACACACGCGGGCGCGAACCGCACCGGAGTTTGATTCGGTCTGCGCCAAAACCCGGCTTGCTTAGCTCCCTCCCCTAAGCACGCTGGTGGGCGCGATTTCCCCGACGCATCTTTGGCACGAACACCGTGGCCTTTTGCGTAGAGCCCCACTGGATGTGAGAGGGATGACTTCCTGCGCAGAGTGACCGAGTGATCTCGGCGCGATGGGAAGCCTCGTTTTTTTTCGCTCTCAACGCCCTATTCCCATGACTGAGAATCTGCCTTCCGAATCGTCCAACGAGTTTCACCTTGGTATCAACGTTGGCCACGACCGATCCGCCGCCATCGCTTCCGGCGGCCGTGTGTTAGTCGCGATCGAAGAAGAGAGGCTGGACCGACAGAAGCACAGCCCTGGTCTGACGAAGACCCAGAACGGCGTCACGCTCGAGCTCCCGTTCCTCGCGATCAGGCACTGCTTGGAGGCGCTCGGCATCGGCCCGGAGCAGCTCTCTTCTGTGACGGCCAACACGCCGGGTGTCGACGTCGGACCGCGGCTTGCCGAGGCGAGCTTCTCCGGCATCCCCATTCTTCAGGTTCCGAGCCACCACCTCGCGCACGCTTATTCCGCCTGGTGGCCCAGCGGGCTCGACGACTCCATCGTCCTCGTAATCGACGCGACCGGAAGCACCAGCGCCGAAGGCCTTACCGAGTCCTACACCGTGTACCGCGGCAGTTCCAAAGACCTAGAGCTCGTGCACGCCGAGCGAGTCCCGGCAGAGCTCGCGGGCATGGGCACGCTCGGCATGCTGTACGAAGAGATCACGCGCCGCATCGGTTTCATCACGCGGATGGACGACGGCCTCAGCCACGCCGAAGCGGGCAAGACGATGGGCCTTGCGCCCTACGGTGGAGCCTCGAGCGTCTTCGATCGCTGGATCCATGGGAAGCCGGGCGAATTCTCCCTCGACATTCCGGGCTACGACATCTTCCTGGAGCTGCAAGCCTTGGAGAAGACCTACGGCGGCGGGTCGGGACGACCGTGGATGATGCCGCACCTCGTTGAGCTCTCCGCCAAGGTGCAGAGGGAGCTCGAAGAAGCGCTGCTGCACATCGTGTCTGTCGCCAAGGAGAAGACCGGGCTGAACCGGTTGTGCTTGGCGGGCGGGGTCGCCCTGAACTCCGTGGCCAACCACCGGGTGGTCCGGGAGCTCGGGCTCGACGCGTTCTTCGCGTTCCCCGCGGCGGGAGACTCAGGCATCGCCGCTGGCTGCGCGCTCTGGGCGAGCGCGACGCACGGCGAGAAGCCTGCCGCGCGGCTCCCGATGCAGCACGCCTACTTCGGGGGTACCCCGAAAGACTCGACGACGGAAGCCGCGTGCGAGCGGTTCGCGGACAGGATCGAATGGGACCAGCCGTCGGAAGAGGAGCTCCTGGAGCGCACAGCGCAGGCGCTCAGCGCTGGGCGCATCGTGGCGCGCCACTCCGGTGGGGCCGAATATGGCCCGCGCGCACTCGGCAACCGCTCGATCCTCGCCGACCCAACGTTCGCGCAAATGCGCGACGTGCTGAACCTGCGCGTGAAGCACCGGGAGGCGTACAGACCGTTCGCACCGGTCGTTCCGCGGGACCAAGCCGACCAAGTCTTTGAACTCGGGGTCGACTCGCCGTTCATGCTGCTCGTCGCACCCGTTCGAGAAGACATGCAGACCGTCCTTCCGGCCATTACCCACCATGACGGGACAGGTCGGGTCCAGACCGTGACGAAGGAGGCCAATCCCTTCTTCGACGGTCTCTGCCGCCGCGTCGCTGAAATCCGAGGCGGCCCTCCGGTCCTCTTGAATACGAGCTTCAACCTAGCTGGCGAGCCGATGGTGGAAGCGCCCGAAGACGCGCTCAGCTCGTTCGTGTCCACCGACATCGACCACCTGGTGCTGAACGGACGCTGGATTAGCAAGATCAACGCGGCACCCAAGGACTACGAAGAACACATTCGAGACCTACCCGAATCGCCCATGCCGATGGGGCTCGCTGCGGATGAGCCTTCGCTTTCCCCCTTGGTGCAGAGCCTGCACCGCGCGCTTTCGGGCGAGGTGGGCGAATCGGAGTGGAGCGCAGAGGAGGTCGACGCGCTGCGCGAGCAGGCGGCGAGGCTGCGAGCCACGAGCCGCCTCTTCCCCGCTGAGTCGAGCCCGGCGTCGGCGCCACCGCCCGCTGCGCCTCACGCTGCTCCGAGTACGAACGGTTCCAGCGGCACCAACGGCCGCGCGACGACGATCCGAGGATCCGAGACCCTGGCGCTCTTTGCCGAGGAGCCACCCCAGCTCTCCGGCGCGCTCAACGCCTTCCGCTCGCGGCTCAGGGCCGCCGCCTACACCGAGATTGGCGTCACGGAGCGGCTCGGCAAGACCCCCCAAGAGATCGAACCCACCGACCTCCCCTACTTCGACACGTTCCTCCTCGGGCGCGAGCCCCTCGACGACCTGATCCGGCTGTTCCTCCTGCGCGGCACCCTCACAGAGGATCTCGCGCGCACGCTGTTCGGTTCGGAGACGTACGACCTGCTCTTCGACCTCGGCATCCTGCGCGTCGATATGGGTTCGTGCCGGTCGCGCGTGGATCTCTTCCCCGTGGACGACCTCGTCGTGGCGACCGATCACCGCTACCAGGTGCTGGCGGACGATGCACTGGACGAAGAACCGGTCATGTACCTCGGCCGCGATAGCGTCGGCCTCGTCAAGACAGCCCCGCGTCGCCCTTCGCGCTCGCACCTAGATCTCTGCACGGGCAGCGGCATTCAAGCCCTGATCGCGGCCGCGTACTCAGACCGCGTCATCGGCGTCGACCTCAATCCCCGTGCGCTTCGATTCTCGCGCTTCAACGCGGCCCTGAACGGCGTGGGCCACGCGCGATTCCTCGCGAGCGACCTCTACAGCGCCGTCGAATCCGAGCGCTTCGACTCGATCACCGCTAACCCGCCGTTCGTTCCGAGCCCGACGGACGACCTCGCGTTCCGGGACGGAGGGGCCGACGGCGAAAAAGTGCTGCGCCGCATCGTCATGGAAGCTGCGGAGCACCTAGAGCCCGGTGGCCGACTCTCGATCGTCACCGACCTCGCTGAGCCCAAGGGCTACGAGTCGAAGCTCGGCAACTGGTGGAAGGGAGGGGGCATGTGCGCCCAGGTCCTGACGACCGCGGATCGGAACGAGATCCTCTTCTCGGTGCCCCACTCCCACGCGCCCTTCGGTCAGAGCTACGAGGAGTACTCTAGCGAGCTTCGCTCGTGGGTTCGCAGCTACCGAGACGCCGGCCTGAGCGCCGTCAATTTCGGCTACATCCTCATCGAGTCGACCGAGCATGAAGGGCCCCACGACACGCTGATGCGCGTGGTCGACAGCCCCCAGCAGCCGATCTTCGAGCACGTCCAGAACCTTTTGGCCTTCCAGGTCCAGCGCTCAAAGGGCTCGCTCTCGGACCTCGACTTCAGCGCCTCCCCTGGAGTTGTCGTTCGCACAGAGCGAAGCCTGACAGAGCAGCGTGCGCTGCGAACCGCCACCGTCCCGGACAGTCCGTGGCACACGGAGTACACGCTGGACGGCGCCATGCTTGGCCTATTGGAAGACGCCGCATGCGGTGCGCTTGCGTGGGGCGATGTGGAAGCGCGCGGGCTCGGCGGGCATGCGCTCGCCCTCGTGGAGAAGGGGCTGCTTGTGGCGACCGTTGGCGACCGGTCCAGGGCCGAAGCCACAGAGAAGGTGATGTTCATCCCGAGGCAAGCCATTCATATCGAGGAGCTCGCCAGCAAGACGACGCCCACCTGCGTGTCAAACTACCTCCGCTAGCAATACGCTCACTTGCACCACGCCGCGACGAAAGCGAAGGCCCACTAGGGTCCAGATCAGGGCCTCCAGCAGGCCCCGAATGAGGGAACAACCGGCCTACATGCAGAAGGTGACCATCACGGCGCTCGAAAAGTTGAATCCCGTGCCGAACGTGGTGGAGTCACGATAGGCGGCTTGGAAGTTCCAGCTGGCGCCGGCGAGGATCGCGCTGGCTCCCGAGACGTACGGTGCAGCATCCAGGTTGACGGTGATGCTTCCTTCTGCAGCGGGTGCGAATGGAGGATCGCCGGCCCCAGACAGCCCAACGGCTCCTCGAAAGAGTCCTTGGGCGCCAGCCGCGATGCAGAGATTGCCGTCTCCAAGCGGAACGTTCCCCGTCCCGCCACCGTGGAACAGCAGCATCGGTGCGTTCGGCGGCATCCCGAAGAGTGTGAAGCGGACGTCGTTCGTGCTCAGGTAGGGTGACCCGGTAAGGAACATCTCAGCTCCGGCAATGCTCGAGACGGAGTTCGGAGCGCCCGGACAGAGGCTCACCGGAACCTCGCATGCCAGG
>CALHGQ010000022.1 GCA_938030175.1 uncultured bacterium
GGTCGATGAGGCCCAAGCCGTCCCCGCTGAGGCAGAGGCCTCAGTCGCATCGAGCTCAGCGGCTCCTGTCGGGGTTGCAAGTGGAGCGGCGGCGGGTGGGGCTTCCGTCGCCTCGTCCGGGCCGCCACCGGGTGAGGATCCGTACGCTGCCGGGGTTCAGGCGAGCTTGGCCGCGAAGGCCGCCCACCACCCCGTCGAAGCGGCGCCCATGCTCGAAGGCCAGGTCAACGCGGGCGCAGGCCCGGCGCGCGCCAAGGTCACGGTCGAGGTCGCGGGTGAAGTGAACGCCGACGGCAAGACCGTCAGCCCGCGCCATCTCATCCAAGGGTGGCTCGCCGACATGGTGAAGGCGAAGGCGAGTGACTTGATCCTCCGTTCGGGCGGACGTCCGTCGCAGCGACTCGACGGCAAGATCACGTTCCTGCCTGGCAAGGTCCCGGGCCCTGGCCCGATGCTCGAGGTGCTGCGCGGCATTCTCGGTGAGAAGCGCATGGCGACCTTCGAAGAGACGGGTGCCGCCGATGCAGCGCTCGACCTTGATGGACTCGGCCGCTTCCGGATCAACGCCTACAAGCAGATGGGCGAGCCAGCGATCGTGATCCGACGCATCAACGAGAACGCGCCTAGCCTCGAGGATCTCAACCTCCCGGTCGATGCGCTCCGCGACCTCGCCATGCGCAAGCGCGGCCTCGTGCTCGTCACGGGCGTCGCAGGCTCAGGTAAGTCGACCACGCTCTCTGCGATGATCGAGTTCATGAACCGCAACGTCGAGCGCCACGTCGTGACCCTCGAGGACCCGGTCGAGCTGATGTTCAAAGAGCGCTACTGCGTGATCAGCCAGCGCGAGGTGGGCACCGACACCACATCGTTCAAGCAGGGCATCAAGCACGCTCTGCGCCAAAGCCCCGACGTGATCTTCATCGGGGAGATGCGCGACGCCGAGACGGTGCTCGCCGCCCTTGAGGCCATCGAGACCGGTCACTTGGTCATGTCCACGATGCACACGGTGAACGCCGCGCAGACGGTGGACCGGATCCTTGGCTTCTTCCCGGCTGAGCGCCACGAGCAGATTCGCCAGCGGATGGCGGACACCCTTGCGGGTGTGCTTTCTATGCGCCTTGTTCCGAGGATCGGCGGCGGCCAGGTTCCGGCGTTCGAGCTCATGCAGGTGACGCCCCAGGTGCGCGAGCTCCTGGAGGAAGGCAAGACCACCGAGCTTGGCCGTGTGATTCAAAGCGGCTCCGAGGCGGGCATAGT
This sequence comes from uncultured bacterium, assembly GCA_938030175.1. Classification (GTDB taxonomy): domain Bacteria; phylum Planctomycetota; class UBA1135; order UBA1135; genus Saltatorellus. The sequence continues at coordinate 1,258 of CALHGQ010000022.1, forward strand.
TTCCTTCAACGATCGACTGTTCGAGCTCGTCCAAAACGGCTTCATCGAGCTGGACGACGCGATCCAAACTTCGGACCGCCCCGACGAGCTGATCATGATGGTCCGCGGTATCCAGGGCGGCCAGCGAGCTTCGGCCAAGGCGTCGAAGCAGTCGCAGCCTGACGGAACGGACTCGCTGGGTCAGCCTATGCGCCGCAAGACGGACCAGGCCGGTGGCGATCCCAAGGGCGGGGCCCAGCCCGGTCAGCCCGGTGCCCAGCGCCCCTCCGGCGGAAGCAACCTGCGACTCAGGGGCGGCAACGGCCACTAGCAGGCCGGGCCCCTGTGTTATCGGGGCGTAAGGTAGTCGAGCGAAGGGTGGCCCAACGGGGTCGCTCTTTGTTCGTATCTAAGGGGAAGGAAAGGCTTCCAGGGGCGTCTCCTGTTGCCGCAGCCCGCCTGGTATGCTCCAGCGCGGCACTCAAAACGAGACCAGCAGCATCACACCTATGTTCAACGTCGGCACGCTCAAGACTCTTTCGTATCTGACCTCCTTCGGCCTCCTGGGGGGCATCGGATACAACCTGTACGAGTACTACAACCACGGGCAGCACGAGAACTACTTCGACCGCGTACGGGCGAAGAAGGTCCTGGATGGCGTCCAGGAGCCGGTGGCTGCGGTCGCGAAGGGCCTCAACTACCAGGACGACATCAAGCCCGCGATCGTGGACGCGAACTGGACGGGGGCACCGCCGCCGCCGCCGCCTGAGCCGACGGTGTCGGGCCCCGCCGAGCCCGTGGAGGCGCCGGTCGTTCCCGTCGACGACATCCTCGACGTGGTCGCCATCATCGCGGCCAGTGACGATCCCGCGAGCAGCCGCTGCCTCGTGCGCATGGCAGACGTTCAGAAGCCCGCGAACTCCGACATCTGGTTGTACACCGGCGACGATCTGCCGGAGCCCCACGATCACATCGCGATCCTCAGCATCAAGCCCCAGCAGGTCACGTTCGCCTTTGCGGACGACGAGCGCGAGCCCGAGGGCATCCGACCCCATGCACGCTCAGAGAACAGCTTGATCGCCAAGGCGGACGAGAACGGTGTCGTCGCACCCCTGCGTCCGTCCCTTGTGGGCTCGGCCTCTGCGGCCTCGATCGCCGCCGCTCCGCTCCGCACGCTCAAGCAGAAGGGCCAGTACTACGTCGGCACCGAGGACGCGAAGAGCTTTGCCAACGACTACGACCAGATCCTGTCCCGTGACGTGAGCTCGGAAACGCACTACGACAAAGACGGCAAGCGCGCAGGCATCAAGATCACCCGGGTCGCGAGCGACTCGATCGCCGCTCAGCACGGCATGCAGTCGGGGGACATCATCAAGTCCGTCAACGGCTACCCGGTGAACAGCAAGCAGGAAGCGATCGCCTTCGCGAAGAAGAACGCCGACCGCTACGAGATCTGGGAAGTCCAGGTGGAGAACCTGGGGCGCACGCGGACTGAGGTCTACCACAGCCCCAAGAAGTAGCCGCTCGCCGCTTGGCGAGCGCTCTCTCGTTTGGATAGCTATCTGACCCTAGACATGGGAAACACGAACGCCTCTTTGGCGTTCGTGTCGTTCGTTGGAGGCATTTCCGTGCGCGTGCTCAGCGGCTGGAGCGCGGATGGGGGAGCCCCCGAGCTCGAAGAGAAGCTTGGCGGTGCGCTGCGCGCGCTCGCGTCGGAGAACGAGCCAGCGGCTCGGCGGGGGACCTCGCTCGCGGGCATCAGCGCCGTAGGGGCCATGGAGCGCGAGACGCGACTGGTGCAGCGGCTCGAGGAAGCGGGCTACTCCGTGCTCTCGCGGCCGGACGCGGGGCTCGTCATGGACATCCGATCGCCCGAGACCTGCGGCTCCGATCGGCAGTACGCGATGCGAGCTGCGCTCGAAGACCAGTGGGAGCTCCAAGGAGACGGCGCAGCGCCGCGCGTCCTCGTGATCGATGCGGGCACGGCGCTGACAGTGGACGCGGGCCGCGCGGAGGCGTCCAGCGGCGGCCCACAGTTCACCTTCCTCGGCGGCGCGATCGCCATGGGGCCGGGCTCGCTGGCGGCCGCGATGGCCGCGCGTGGCGCGCGCCTCCCTGAGTTCACCGTCGATCCTGACGCGCCGGCACTCGGCCGATCCACCGTCGAGGCGCTACAGAGCGGAGTGGCGGTGGGCTTCCGCGGCGCAGTGAGAGAGCTCACGCAAGAGGTCTCAGCGGACGCGTTCGGATCCCTTGACGGCGTGGCCGTTTACTTGACCGGCGGTGCTCGTAGTTTCGCGCGCCGCGCGGTGTCGGAGTCGTGCCCCGGTGGGTTCCACGAGAGCGCGCACCTCGTCCACGCGGGGCTCGGTCGCGTCCTGCATGCCGCAGGCGAGTCCAGGGGGGCCTAGGTCTTGGCCCCACGCATCGACGGATCGTCCGTGACCCAGTTGACGCCCGCCGGTTCCGGCGGTGTCGCAGTGTTGCGCGTCGCGGGCACGGCGGCCGTGGCGCGACTTCGACAGTCCTTCTCGGGGGACCTCCCGGGGGCGACGGGGATCGCGTACGGGGTTCTGCGGGACCCTGATGCCGCCGGCGGCGATGCGTCGGAAGTCTTCGACGAAGTGCTCGTCGTCCGTGCTCATCCAGAAATCGACGTGGTTTCGCCTGTGGGTCGAGCGAGCGATGACGCGTTCGAGCTTCACACCCATGGCAGTCCGTTCGTGGTGGGGGAGATCATGGCGCGTCTCGACCCGGCGCCGTCGATTGACGGGGCTGAAGAGGAGCCCGTGGACCGTCCGTCCCACCGGCCGTTCCGTCGGCGCGCCCAGTCGCTGGTGCACAGGGCACCCTCCGGCCTCGGTGCGCGGATTCTCTTGGACCAGGCGGCGGGGGCGATGGACGAGGCTTTCGCGCGGATCAAGGGGTTGCCCTTGGGAGAGCGAGGGGCGCAGCTACACCGGATTGTGGAGCGTGGAAGGGCGAGCCAGCGTCTCTTGAAGGAGTCCACCGTCGCCATCGTCGGACCCGTGAACGCAGGCAAGTCGACGCTCTTCAACGTCCTGGTCGGCGCGGACGCAGCGTCCGTCTCCAGCGAGGCTGGCACGACGCGGGACGCACTCCTGGAGCGAGCGCACATCGGTCCGTGGCCGGTTCGATTTCTCGACACAGCGGGCGAGCGCGACCTTACCGGCCTCGCGGCTAGCGGGGATCGAAGCGCGCAGGTGGAACAGGCGGGCCAGCGCATCGCGCAGGACCTTGCGAGCCGGGCGGATCTCGTCCTGAGGCTGGTGCCCTTCGATGGTGCATTTCAGCCGAGGGAGGCGAGCTCGCAGGAGGTGCTGCTCGGGACCCAGGCGGCGGTTGACCTAGGCCCGATGCCAGACGCCTGGCCGCCGTTCACCCTTTCGGCGAAGGAGGCACCGGACCACGCGCGCGATGTCGTACAGGCCGCTTTTGAGTCCGCGCTTGGGCTCCGGGGACTCGGGGAGCTTTGGATCCCGGGCGAGGCCGTCCCCTTTGACTCGCAGAGTCTCGGAATGCTGGCAGATGTGGCCAAGCTTCCGGAGGTGGACGACAGGACCCTCGACTCGGCCTTAGAACATCTGTAATGTCTGCGCTCGACGGTGCCTGAGCGCCCGTCGACCATGAGCCAAGACCACCCAGCCTCCCCGCGGCATCTCGTTTCGATCGACGACGTTTCGATCGAAGAGATGCACGCGCTTTTCGCCCACGCAGACCGTTTCGCTGGGAACCCGAGGACCTTCGCCGACACCTGCCCTGGGTTCATCTCGGCCAGCCTCTTCTACGAGCCCTCGACGCGTACGCGACTTTCCTTCGAGTCTGCGATGCTGCGACTCGGCGGCGGCGTTCTGACGGCCGCTGAGATGACTAGCTCTAGTGTCGTCAAGGGAGAGTCCCTGGCGGACACCATCCGGGTGGTGGGGGGCGGGTACGCCGACGTCATCGTTCTGCGGCATCCGAGCGAAGGGGCAGCGAGGCTCGCCTCCCACTTCTCCCCGGTGCCGGTGATCAACGCGGGCGACGGAAGCCTTGAGCACCCGACCCAAACCCTGTGTGACCTCTACAACCTGCACGTCGAGCGCGGCCGCATCGAGGGCCTCGACGTCGTGCTCGCAGGGGATTTGAAGTACAGCCGGACGGTTCACTCGTTCGCCTTCGCGCTCGCACGCTTCGGGGCCAACATCGTTTGCGTTCCCCAGCCTGGGTTCGAGCTGCCCGAATACGTGGTGAAGCGGCTCCACGAGGAATTTGGCGTGGAGCCCATTCGGGCGGATGCCCGCCGGCTCGGGAACCTGGCGTCCAATAGCGACGCCGTTTACCTCACGCCCCAAAAGCCGCACCAGCTCTCGCTCTTCACCGACGCGCGGGGATGGGAGGTCCAGCAGGTCGACGCCGTTTACATGACGCGTCCCCAGACCGAGCGCCACTCCAGCAAGGAGATGAGCGAGACCCAGTACCTGCGGCTTGAGAAGCGAGCGATGGCGGCGGAGTCCCTGCGCGACGCGGTCGTCATGCACCCGCTTCCTCGGCGCGACGAGATTAGTGACGAGGTCGATGCGGACCCGCGCAGCATCTACTTCAAGCAGGCGGCCCGTGGCGTGCCGATCCGGATGGCCATTCTCAGTTGGCTCCTGGGCCGGATCGACCTGGACGTGCCGCTGCCCAAAGCGGCGGAGCCTTCGTTGGCGGTGCCTAGTGGCCCGAACCCGTGCCCGAATCCGTCATGCATTTCTCGGACCGAGACGCGGCATGCTGGGCCCCGATTCCATGTGATCAGCGAAACGCCGCTGCGAGCCGCCTGCGCGTACTGCACCCGCGAGATCTCCTTCGGGCTAGTGGGCTGCTCTTCGACCGGGGTCTACCACGCCCCGGGGGCCGCGGCGGTGGGGCAGATTCACTTCCATCACTTGGTCCTGCTCGAGGACGAGGCCGCTGCCGTTCGACTTGGATTCCGGCCCTCCGCTGCGCCCGATCCCTCGGCACGGGCCTGAATGCCCTGCGGCGACAACCGCATCGACACGGGGGTCGCGGGCTGTTCCGACCGAACAGCCACGACTCTTCCCTGTGCGGAAGCGCACAAGTTGGCCCTGGATGGGGCGGCAGCGGGAGATTCTGCTCCCCAAACGAAACCCCAAAGGCCACGCAGGTAGACGGCAGCCTGGGCCCGCTCCGTGGTCCTCAGCTCATCGCCGTCAGGCAAGTGCCCTTTTTGCCGGTTAATTTGAGCCACTCAGCCATCTGGCCAACATTCGGCACGAAGATTGCACCTCTCTTGCCAAGGACCGTCGGCGCTGCTTGACCCTCCGCCAGAGTGGTGGAGAATTCAAAGCCTCTGGTCCTAGAGCCGGAAAACCGCGCTCGCATTCCTCATACTACTGCCCACCGATCTCCGGCCGCCCGCACTCCAAGCCCCCAAGCTCCGCTGGGTCTATCACCGGCAGTTCAAGCACCGCGTCGCGTTGCTCCTCAACGAGTTCCCATGACCAACCCATCTCACCGATCCGTCCGGCCTCAGCCGATGCGTGGCCTTTTTGTGTCCAGCATCCTGGCCGGTACCGCCATCCTCGGCCTCCCCGCTTGTAGCGGTGCCGGTGGCGTCGAGCCTTCGTCCCAGGATAGCCCCGTCGGGAGCTCCGAGATCTTCTTCGGAGACACCAACTCCGGGGGCACGGCGTCTGAGTTCCGACTCACGCGCATGACGTACGGCCGCTTGGTCGACGTGGACGGGCTTTCGGCTGCAGGTATTCGCCGCACGATGGCGAGGGACTTCGTCATCAACCAGAACCTCGTCTCCGACGACCTGAACTACGAGCTGACGCTGAACGGCGTCACCGGCCAGGAGACGCTTCTCATCCGTCGCAATGTCGACGACCCGACGGGCCGCGAGCAGTTCCTTGAGCTGATGAAGTCGGCGGGTGAAACCCTCGACCCGATCCAGGTGCAAGATCTGACGACGTCGGGAACGTTCTCCATGCTCCCAAGGAACGCGGCGCTCGTTCTGACGTTCGACGACCTGCTTCGGCCGAGCTCGGTCACGGATCGCACCATTGAGGTGATCCAGGGCTACCCGCCGACGAGCCCTTTCGAGGCTCGCGTGTTCCCGACGGGCCACTATGGCGGCCTGGGCAGCGACGGCAACTTCTACCCGTCGCGCGTCATCATCGACATGACGTCGAGCCTGGTCGAGCAGCAGGTCACGGGCAGCGAAACCCCCCTCAACGGCGTGGGCTTGCCCGCGAGCATCGAGGCGGATCAGGCCAACATCCAGATCCGTATCCCCACGGTGGCGAACCCGACCATCGGGCTGGCTCAGGTGCTCACGAACCTGACCGACCACGAGCTCGCGACGCAGAACAACGGCCCGGTCGACTTCAGCATGAACACGAGGCCGGTCACCCGTGCCTTGCGCTCTGGCGGTCGCGCTGGCGTTGTCGCTGACCCGTTCAACGGATTCCTCCGCGACACGCTGGCTCCCCAAGTGGTCGGCGCTACGCCGCTCTTCGTGGACGTTGCGCCGGTGCAGATTCGCGCGGACCCGGACGACACGGGCTCCCTCCTGTTCCGCCTGCCCGAGATCACACTTCCCTCGGAGCTGTGCGGGCGCGATGAACTCGGTGGGTTTGACGTGATCTCCCAGGCCGGTCTCTTTGCCCAGGTGGTCAAGCCTGAGGACTTGACCCCGGCCCAGGCCCTCGCCTTCCGCCCCGACATCGACGGCAAGGTGTTCGACCTCCCCGTGGAACTCGTGTCCTTCCCGCGCGAGTGGGATGGCCCGAGCGACTGGGAGCAGTTCGGCGCGATCCAGTCGAACCTGGAAACGATCTTCGAAGCGGGCGACTCGCCCGACTGCTACGTCCAAGTGCTTCCGCGTCCCTCGGGATTCCCGAACGCTCCGACCGAAGGCGTCGCGACCGCCTCGATCCTCTCCCTGAAGTTCTCCGAGCCGATGGACCCTGACTCGCTGACCGCCTTCGACTCGGTGACGTTCACCCGTCGCGAGGGAAGCGAGTTCGATCCGCTTAGCACCTCGGAATTCGTCGTGGGCGAGCTCACGCAGTCCGCGACGCTCCGCGAAGTCACCTTTGTGCCGGTCCTTGATTTGGCGCACGTTGAGGGCGTCAACGAGAACTACTTCTTCAACTTGGCGAACGCCCAGGACGCGTTCCCGCCCCGGGACCTCGCGGGCAACGTGATCGCCGAGCTTCCGACGATCGGCTTGGCGATCGATCCGAACGAGCCGACGCAGCTGAACGGAGGACGTGTGAGTCGCTTCTCCTCGACGGACGAAGAGGTCCCCGAGGGCCCGGAGTGGGGCGGCCAGATCCAGATCGTGTCGGACCGTCAAGTGGTCCGAGCGCGGCCGGTGATTCGAAGCCAGGTCGTGATCGACAACCAGACGCAAGCTCTGCCCGCCCAGATGACCCCCTTCCCGCAAGGGGTGCAGACGCCGTTCTCGACGTTGGGCTCAAAGATGCAGACGCTCTGGCGCTACTCGGACTGCGGCTTCTCGCTGACCGACTCCAACAACATCAACATCGACGTGGAGGGCCTTTGGTGGTCTCCCGCCGGCGGCACGGCGACGGCGGATAGCTTCAATGAGTTCGAGATTCGCCTCTCGCACTGCCGCTTCGCGCCGGACGAGCTGATCGACCCCGACAGCCTCTTCCCGCAGTTCGACTTCTCGGGACTCCGTCCGATCTACACGGTCAACATTCTTCAGCAGGAGACCCAGCAGGTCGTCCACCCGAAGGAGCGTGGCTACACGATCGACCAAGGTGCCGTGACCCAGACGAGCAGTGGTACGACCCTGGTGCCGATGCCCCTGAACCGCGACATTCCGGACAGCGAGAAGCGCTACTTCACCTGGCGCGACACGCGACTTCGCAGGCGTACGGGTACGGCCAACGGTGGCATCGAGTCAGCGGCGTACCTCCAGGCACTCGGCCTTCCGCCGGCCGCGAACAACTACTACCGTCCCGGTTCGATCCAGACGATTGGTCTGCCGCTGCTGATGGAGTTCCGGAACTCGCCGGACCTCTCGGCAAGCGGGCAGAACGCCTGGGTGCTGAACCTCGCCGTAAACTCGTCCTCGAGGCCGTACTTCCGTGCGTTCTCCACGGGGGGCGTCAACGCTTCCGGTAACCAGATCTTCATCGATCCGGCGACCGAGGTCAGGGCAAACGGCGGCTTCGACCCCGTCGGCAACCCGCCGGGCGACGCGACCTTCGGCCAGGACAACACGTTCCACCTAGGTGCCCTCGACTACGTCGCTCGGGTGAGCTTGGCCCACTCGATCTGGTTCGAGGCGGTCGTGCCGGGTGAGGGTTCTACCTTCACGAGCCGTACGTACAGCGAGCCTACGGTCGAGCCAAGCGCAGACTCCCAGCCCGACGGCACCAGCGTCGGGTTCACGTACCGTGGCGCGACCGAGATCGTGTTTGCCGACGACGGCGCTGCTGGGGTTATGGATAACTACAGCGGCGGCGACATCTCCATTACGGGCGAGCTCCCGGACTACCGGTACGACGCCTTCACCCTCGATCTCTACGGTGACTACTTCAACGACCGGGACGTCATCGCTGCGGGCGCTTCGCCGAACCACGCGGTCAACCAAAACCGCGACAACTTCGGCCTTTCGTTCCTGCCTGGCTTCACCGACCCGGAAGAGTGGCGCGCCACGGTCGACGAGATCGCGGATGCCCGCTACTACCAGATCCGAATGACCTTCACCGGCAACCCGGTGACAGGACAAGCCGCCGAGGTCTCAGCGTTCGCTTTGACCTGGCAGCTCTAAGGGGAGGCGCACTGGGACGGGGCGGGTTTCCATCCTGCCCTCTCTCAGTGCTTCACCCGACCCCCGGGGTCACCCCGGCTGACTGAATATCCCCCCGCTCCCCCCCCTCATCTACAGGACCCGGTCCTCCCGCGCGGACCCCACTCCAGACCGAGTCTTATTGCACATGTTTCGACACTCACGACGGCCGGCTCCATCGCCGGCATCCTCGACGGTAACTCCCATGGATCGAACTTCGCTATTTACGCGGCTCCGCTCTCCGCACACCGCTCACCCAAGTGCCTCGTTGGGCGCGAAGCTTTGGCTTCCGATGATGTCGGGGACGACGCTCGGGACGCTGTTGCTCGCCACGGCGGGAACCGTTGGGTTCACCGGTTGTAGCGACAGTGCCAACGGGATCATCATCGACACTCCAGTCGAAGACGACACCGAGTTCGCGGTCCGCGGAACGTCGATCATCAACGGGTCGGTGTGGAAGCTCAACCGAGAGATCCTCATTGAGTTCACCCAGGACATCGACTTCAGCTCCGTCTCGTCGAGCACGATTCAGATCATCGACACCGAAGGCATCACCGCCATCGGTACCTTTAGCGAAGCCGGACCGCGCACGGTTCGCTTCCAGCCCAGGTGCCCCACGAACGAGGACAACTCCGACGGTGGATTCGCCCAGGGCAAGTCGTATCGCCTGACGGTGATCTCCCAGACCGGACCCGGTGTGGGTGGTGGGGTCACGGTGACCAACACGGCTGGCGATCGCCTGGAGAGTGGCCTCAACGTCGTGTTCACGACGCCCGTCTCCAACGATGAGCTGGTCCTGTTCGTGGACGTTGTGGCTGGACCTCCCCAGGTTCGCATTCTCGGCGAGCTTGATGATGCGCCCACCACGACGACCGACGCGCAGTTCTCGTACGTCGAATTCGGTGGCGACCCCGACAACTTCGAGTTCTTCCGCTTCGACGGTGCGGATCAGCAAGGCGAGATCACGAGTCTCGTTCCGCTGAACCTTTACAGCGATAGCTCCCAGCAGTTCTCGGTGGTGCTGAACTTCAACCAGCCCATCGTTGCTGATGCAACGAACGTCAACACCGAGCTCATTCGGCTCCAGTACTTCAACGCGACCCAGGACGATTGGCTCTCTGTCCCGTCGTCGGTCGAGCTCCTCGCGAACTGCACCGCTTCTGGCGCGGCCGTTCGCGTGACGCCCACCGGCATCGTTCCCCAAGGGGCCGCGATGCGCGTGCAGCTCCGCGAGGGCTTCCGCGACCTGACGGGCGACAGCGTCCAGTCGTCGCAGAGCTCGTTTGCAAGGTTCGAAACGACGCTGGCGAACCCGGACGGCCTCCCCGCTGACCAAAGTTCGGGCAGTGACGAGATCCTCGAGCGCTTCACGATCGGCGGAGCCTCCGCTGGTTCCCTTGAGGACACCGAGATCGCTTCGTCCCAGCCGCGCGCGAACTGGGGCAACTCCTCCTCCCCGGGGGCGCTGTCCGCTTCGTTCGACTTCGATGGTACCGGCGGTATCGGCGGTGAGTTCGACGTCAAGATCCTCGCGGGCCAGAGTGTGTTCATCAACACGACCTCGGACATCATCTCCGGTGGTCCGGGCAGCTCGACGACTTCCAACCAGCCGGTCATCAACGGCCGCCTGGATTGCCGCGACCTGACGATCGAGCCGGGTGGACGCCTTGTCTTCATCGGCCCGAACACCGCAAGCATTCTTGCGACGGGTACCGTTTCGGTGGCCGGTCTGATCTCTGTCAACGGCAGTGACAACTTCGGCGTGGGCGCACTCAACACGGCCAACCAGCCCGAAGAGGGCGCGCCGGGTCAAGCCGGTGGTGGCGCAGGCGGTGTGGGCTCAAGCTTCACGTCGCAGTCCACCCCCGCGGGTACGCCGGGCAACGGTGCCTTTGACGCGATCGGGCTCGGTGGCGGCGGTGGTGAGACCACCTACGCAACCTTGGCTGGTGGCTGTGACAAGGAGCGTCGTCGCGGCGCTGGCGGCGGCGGCGGAAGCCTCGGCTCCAATGTTCGCTACATCGTCGAGGGCTCGGAGCTCTTGCCGCCCGCGATTTGCCAGATGTTCGTTGGCATGGACGGTGAGCCTGGCTTCCCGGGATCGCTGAACGGCACCGGCGCCGTCAGCCTGACGGGTCCGGCTGAGGGTGGTTACCTCGCCCCGACGCCTTTCCTCGACGCATCCCCGAACAACGACTTCTTCGGCACGATGATCACGGCCGACGGCCTCCAGATCCGCGGTGAGCTCACGTCTCTCTGGGCTGGATCCGGTGGCGGCGGCGGCGGCGACGCCGTGGGTTCGGACACGTTCCCGCTCACGCCCTTCCTGGCGACCGCGGACGAGAAAGGGTCCGGCGGCGGCGGTGGTGCAGGTGGACTGCTCATTCTGTCCATCGGCAACATCGAGATCCTCCCGGGCGGCGAGATCACCGCGAACGGCGGCGACGGCGGTGGCGGTGAGAACTTCATCTTCTTCGACCGCATCGGCGGTGGATCGGGTGCTGGTTCTGGCGGGCACATTGTGATGTCCAGCGCCGCGTCGATCCTGATCTACTCAGAGGCAGACGCCACAAGCGTCGGCGACTACTACCAGGACGTCGTCGGGATCAACGCCCACGACCCGCGCCCGGTGCGCGCACTTGGGGGTCAGGGCGGCGCAGGCCGCGAAGACCGCTGCGGTGCTGGTGCTGAAGGTTCGACCGGTTGGCGTGCAGACGCTATCCCGTTCGCTGCCTTCGAAGGACGGACGGACATCCCGCCCTTCGATACGAGCATGAATCTCCCCAACACGTTCGACTGGTGCAACGACACCCCTCAGACCAGTGGTTGCACTGGCATCACCGAGGGGCCTGAGGGCACGGCGTTCGGCGCCGGTGGTGACGGTAGCCCCGGCATCATTCAGCTGCACGTGGCGGACCCGGAGACCCAGATCGGCTTTGGCGGCGACCCCGACGATCCGATCAACCCTCCGACGTTCGGCTACGCTACGGCGAGCGATCCGACCCGTTCCATGGTTCCGCCGCCCATCGGTTGGCGCAGCCCGACGGAGCGCCCGGACGTCCTGATTCCGTTCTTCAGCTCGCGCTCCGAGTCGTTCTCGCGCTGGATCCCCCTGGGGCTCGCTCGCCTGAACGGAGACGGAACGACGAATCAGGTGGAGTTTGTGTTCGAAGGCACCGACGCCTCGGCATCGGTCATCCGCAACGGCACGATGGCCCAGGAACTTCCTGCGATCATGCCCTTTGGCACGATCACTGTCGGAGGAGCCGCTCCGTCGGTCGACTCTGCAGCGGCCACGTTCACGATCCCCGGTGGCGACATCACGGACGCCAACGACCTCTACAGGCGGAACGCTCTTCTGCTCCGTGAGTTCGCTGTCCGCGTGCGCAACACCAATGACGTCGCGGACGTCCGTGAGTTCGACATCGTCTCGGCGAGCTACAACTCGGGCGACGATGAGTACTCCATCGTCGTTGACCCGCGCGGACTCGTGCTCGGTTCGACGTTGACGGAGTTCTCCCAGGCCGGCGGCGACATCCAAGTGGAGATCGTTCCGTTCTACTACCGCTTGGTGACCTCGGGCGTGGAAGATCTCTTCCCGCTGGATACGGACATCAAGGTGCTCTTCGACGCAACGCTCGCGGACCCGCTGACGGGTCAGCCGAGCGCCAGCGCAGAGGCTTCTTACAGCAGCCGCGTGGACGCCAACATGGGCGACCTCGCCATCAAGAACGGCTTCGCCGAAGACATCACGGAGTTGAACGGTCAGGTGGCAGCACCGGGCCAAACCGACCCGCTGAGCATCGTGCTTGAGACGGTTGCCTGGGACTTCGTTCGCTTCAAGGTCGAGTTCAACATCGCCACCGGGGCCATGACGCCCACGGGCGACTCGCCCCGCCCGGGCGTCGACTTCCTGCGGATTCCGTACCGCTTCTAAGCGCATCGCCACCGCGGAGCTGGAGCCTCGCGCTCCATTTCGCGGCTTGGTATAGTCTTGGTAGGGCCCGCCGATCGTTCTAACGATCGGCGGGCCCTACCGTTATCCAGCAGTGCGGGACGGCGCACGGGTCCCGTCGCTCGACCTCCGATCACAAGATGGCTACTCCACGCTTCCACCTTCTGCTTGATCGAATCGGCCCAGTCGCCGCACTCACGATGGTGGCCGTGCTGTGCTTCGGTTGCGGGCGCCCTGCCTCTTCAGCGGGCTCACTGGGGCTGGTGGAGATGGTTCCGCCGAGCGGAGCGGACCCGATCTCACTCAATGACGACCTGCGCGTCATCTTCGACTCTGTTCTCGACCCCACTTCGATCACGGCGCAGTCGGTGCGCCTGGTGAATCAGGAGACCGGGCGTCCGGCCAAGGGACGGTGGGTGATCGAGGGGCGAGAGCTGCGATTCCAACCGCGCGGCGCGCTTCGGCAGGACCTGCGGGATGGGGGCTTCCAGCCGGGCGCTGAGTACGTGTTGATGATGGACGGCTTTCCTTTGCTCAGCGGCCCGCGTTCGCTGCAAGGTGACGGCCTCAGCCATTTGATTCGCCACTCTTTCCGAACGCAGTCATCGGACGTCAACGCCGCGGGCCCTTCCCGCGAGCTGCGCACCGAGGGGCCGGTGCTGCTGCGCGACGCGTCCCCTGACGCCGCCGCTCGACTGCGCCTGCGGCCGGAGGACCCAGGAAAGTTCGAGACGACGCCGCTCGCCTGGGACGCGGATCTTCTTCTCGCCTGCGACGAGCCCCTCGATCCGCGCTGGTTCCGCCCCGAGGACTTCGAGGTGCGCGAGCTCCAAGGGACGAGGGTTATGCGGTCACCGATACCGGTGCCAGACGACGGACAGCTGAAGTCCGTGCAGGTGGCTTCGATCTCCTTGATGCACAACGAGGACGAGGACGTCCGCGACGCGTCCGAAGGCGCGGGGGCTGTTCTGCGGTTTACCTTCGCCGACCGGCTTCCCCTCAGGGATGGCGGTCGAGGAACTTTCGAACTCGTGCTGAAGCCGGGCGTGCGTGACGGTGGGGGAGTGTTCGACTTCTCCGGTCACTCCGCGTACCGCCAGCCGATCCCGTTCTTTGCCGTCAGGCGCGATGCGTTTTCGCCCGAGCGCAAAGGCTCTTACGAGTTCGAGTTCCTCGATGCCCAGGACTTCACGCCATTGCTGGATCCCGCAAGCGACGGCACCGCGGCTTGGTCGACCACGGGTCAGCTCGAAGTGCGGTATCCGCGCGCCGCCGGTGACGGGAGCGCAGGCCGTGTCGTCTTGGCCGAGACGTTTCCCGGGAAGGATATCCATGGAACCCGGCTTCGGGTCCCCGCAGACCAGGAGACACGCCTCGAGGGCCAGGGGCTTGTCGTGCTGCGGGCCCAGGGCCGGATCGACATCGACGGGCGGCTTGTCCGCTCGCTCGGAGAGGGCGAAACCCCGCAGCCGATCTGGGATCCCAAGGCCATGGAGACCTCGGGCAGCACGCAAACCCTGACCGAGTGGCTCGTGGAAGCCAAAGCAGAGAACGCGCCTTGGACGGTCATCGTCGCCGGGGGCGACCTCGTGGTACGAGGGAAGATCGACGTGGAGACCCCCTTGCTGCTGGTGGCAGGCGGGATGATCCGGGGGGTCGGCGAGCCAGGCGCAGCACGCAACCAGGTCTGGCTCCTTGGCGCGGGCGGGTTCGAGTCGATGCCCTATTCGTCCGACGCCACAGCCTCCCCGAACGTCACCCCGCCGCTCATGATCGATGAGCCCACTTTCAACCAGCTGGTGGAGCCTTTGACCTTCGTCGCGGTGTCGTCCGAAGTGCCAAAAGGGGTGGCGCCGACGGATTGGGGCTCGCCGAGCATCCTTGGCTCGAATGGCAGCGCCGGGACGTTCCGGGTCCAATTCCTACGCCCTCCATCCCGGGGGAATGTGTCGGCCCCCTCAGGAAGCCGCCCAGGGGGCTCTAGGTGGGGGGAAGAGTGGCTTCGGCAGGCCGTCCGTCATGATGAGCCAATGGATGTACTGCTAGAAGGCGGTCAGGTCGATGAAGGAGGAGGGCGTGTGCGCCTGCGGATGGAGCTTCGGCTCCTCCCAGCGGCCGTCCCCCGGAACCCAGGGCCCTGGGATCCGCCTTTCGTTGACCGTGTGCGCCTGTTCTGGACCCCGAACCCCCGATGACCACCTTCCTCGCTGCCATCGCCACTGAAGCCCTCGCGGGGGAGTCGATCTTCGCGATCCCGCCCATGGAGAGCCCCCTGTTCGGCATTTTCTGGGCGATGATGGGCCTCTTCGTTGGGTCATTCCTCAACGTTTGTATCCACAGGTTCCCCGAGGACGACCTCTCTGTCTTCAGCCCTGCGCGGTCCCACTGCCCCAAGTGCGAGCGTCAGCTCACCTGGTCTGAGAACATCCCCGTTCTGTCCTGGGCCTTCCAGAGGGCCAAGTGCCGCGGCTGTAAAGCGCCGATCCACTGGCGCTATCCCCTGGTCGAGCTCTTGGGCTGCGCCGTTTTTTACGCCTCTTGGCGCATGACGACCCCGGGAGCGTACGGGGTGCTCATCGTGAGCTCGGTGGTGCTCGCCGGACTCATCGTTGCCACATTCGTCGACTTCGACCGCTACGAGATCCCTGACCAGGTCTCCATCGGCGGGATGTGGGCCGCTCCCGTTGCCTCCTGGCTGGTGCCCGCACTCCACGCAAGCGGCCCCGTCGCCCTCGCCATGTCGGCAGGGAAGCCTGTGGACAGCGTCGCAGCCCTTGTGGAGTGCCTCGCGGGCATGGCCCTCGGTGGGGGCTTCCTCTACGCCGTGGGCTGGATTGGCTCCAAGATCTACTCTGTGGACGCCATGGGCTTCGGGGATGTCAAGCTGATGGCGGCCGGCGGGGGCTTTATCGGCGTCAAGGGCGTCGCGGCGGCCCTCATCATCGCCGTCGTGGTGGCCTCCATCTTCGGAATCCTGAACATGGTCCGGTTCTATCACGTGGTGAGGACCCGCCAGCGGGCCCGCAAGATGCCTCACAGGGGCGTCATGGATGCCATTCGGACGGCGCGAATTTTCGGTCGTTACCTTCCTTTTGGTCCCTATCTCGCCCTCGGTATTGGAATCGTCCTCTTGGATTGGAAGGATGTCCTGACACTGCTGCCGTTCGGACTCTGATCCGAGCGCCGGTTGCCTGTTCGGAGGGAGGCCGAGGGTCCTCTTTCCGCCGCGCCGCCGGTCATGTCAGGCATATCTATTCCGAGGGGAACCCCATGAATCCGCACCCAATTCCAGTCGCCACTCCGTCCCGTCACCGTTCCGCCTCCCCGGCCCGCGCGCGTCTTCGCTCGCTCGCCCTCCTGGCCGCTGCCATCCCGGCACTCACGAGCTGCGTGTCCGAGTCGCAAATGCGCCTCGCGGTGGAGGATCGTGACCGTGAGATCGCGACGCTGCGCTCTGACAAGACCGAGCTCCAGGAGCGTCTCGACCTCCTTAGCTACGAGCGCGACGACCTGCGGATGCAGCTGTCGTCGGCTGAAACCCGCATGTCGAGCACCGGGACCAGCGAGGCCTCCTTCGCTTCCGCCGCAGAGACGGACCTCGTCGCCTTCCCCGAGCTGGAAGAGCTCGGGATTACGACGGGCCAGCGGGGGATTGACACCGTCATCTCCGTTCCAGCTGAGGTCACGTTTGGCTCCGGCAAGGCCACGGTCTCCAGCGGCGGCCGAAACGCACTCCAGAAGGTCGCTGCACGGCTCAAGTCCGACTTCGAAAGCGGCGCACGCTTCTTCATCGAGGGCCACACGGACAGCGACCCGATCAAGAAGTCCAAGTTCGCCTCGAACCGCGAGCTCTCGATTGCGCGCGCCATGGCCGTACTTGAGTTCCTGGTCACCGAGGGCAAGGTCCCGGATCGCCGCTTCGTCGTCGTAGGCCACGGCCAGTACGACCCGATCGCGCCGAACGACAACTCCAGCAAGGCGAAGAACCGCCGCGTGGAGATCGTCGTGAAAAACGGCAGCAACTAAGAGCGTGTCGCGGACCGTGAGATCCGCGAAACGCCCCTAGAAAATTCTTCCGGACTGGTTCTCCAGTCCTCTAACGGCCCACTTGGAGGCCTCTTTCCTTGGCTCTTGCAGCGCCCCTTTTGATGGGATCTGCGGGTAAGCCCCACGGGAGGAGTTCACCCGGTGGGTCGTTTCATTTTAGTCACGAGGGAAGAGCGGTCGATGACTGCGGGGTCCGGCATCCCCCTTTGCCCCGCTCGACTCATGATTACGATGGAAGAACTCCTGGCGCTGCTTGTGCGCCAGGGCGGCTCTGACCTCCACATTTCTGTTGGAAGTCCCCCCCGCGTTCGCGTCAACGGCACCCTCATGCCGGTTGAGCACCCCGCGCTCGACGGCGAGACCACTCGCCGGCTGGCCACCAGCATCCTTAACTCCGAGCAGATCGCGCGTCTTGACCGCGAACTCGAAGTGGACTGCTCCTTCGGCATCGACGGCTACGGCCGCTTCCGGGTGAACACGTTCTACCAACGTGGAAATGTCGCCTGCGTCCTGCGGGCCATCCCAACCGGAACGCCGAACTTTGAGCAGCTGGGCATGCCCGCTGATGTCTGCACCAAGATCTGCAACCTGGCTTCGGGCCTGGTGCTGTTCACGGGCGTCACGGGGTCGGGTAAGTCGACGTCCCTTGCGGCGATGATCGACTACATCAACAGCACCCGCAACGATCACATCGTGACGATCGAGGACCCGATCGAATTCACGCACGAGCACAAGCGTTGCATGGTGACCCAGCGGGAAATCGGCGACGACACCAAGGGATTCAAGCCTGCGCTGAAGAGCGTGCTGCGCCAGGACCCCGACGTCGTCCTCGTGGGCGAGCTCCGGGATCACGAGACCATCGAGGCGGCGCTGACGCTCGCTGAGACGGGTCACCTGACCTTCGGCACGCTGCACACCTCGGACGCCGTTCAGACGATCAACCGGATCATCGACGTGTTCCCCGCTCACCAGCAGGACCAGGTCCGTACGGTCCTGTCGTTCTCGCTTGAGGCCGTGTTCAGCCAGAAGCTGATCCCGACGGCCCGCGGTGACGGCCGCGCCATGGCCGCCGAGGTCATGCTGGCGACGCCGGGTATCCGCGCGCTGATCCGCGACGACAAGGCTCACCAGATCTACTCCCACATCCAGACGGGTGGCCAGATGGGGATGACGACGATGTCGCAGTCCCTCGCCAACCTCGTGGGTTGCGGCAAGATCCGCCTCAAGGAAGCCGAGCGCGTTGTATCCGACACGAAGGAGCTTCACAGCGCCCTGAAGGCCGCCTGATATGGTTGCGATCTCCTCGAAAGTAAGGGGCCTCCTCGTCGATGAGGGGCTCGTCTCAGCGGATGCTTGGGCGTCGGCCACGGCCGGCGACGGAGATCCTATTGAGGGGCTCCTGGCGGCTGGCGAGCTGTCCGAGCCTGCATTGATGGAGATGCTGGGTCGCGCGGCGGGAATCGCCCCCGTCGACCTGCGCCGCGTGGAGTTTGACCCGTCGGTCATCGAGTCCGTCGCGCCCGAGCTTTGCAAGGAGCGCGCCTTCATCCCGATCGCCCGCAACGGCAACGTCCTCACGATCGCGGTCTCTGACCCGTTCGACGTTCTTCTGTTCGACGATCTGAAGCGGATGACGCAGTGCCACATCCGGCCTGTGTTCTCCCATAGGCCGATGGTGATGGCGGCGCTCAACGCGCAGCTTAGCGGCGGCCAGTCCCAGGTGGACGACCTCATGGACGAGGTCGGCAACACCGAGGACCTCGAGGTCAAGTCGGATGAGACGGACGCCGAGGACATCGAGGTCCAGGACGGAGAGGACGCGCCTGCTGTCAAGCTCGCCAACGCCATCGTGCTTCAGGCGCTCAAGGACAAGGCGAGTGATATTCACGTCGAGCCCGGTGAGAAGAACGTGCGGATCCGCTTCCGAGTGGATGGCCGCATGCGTGAGATCATGCGCGCACCAAAAGCGCTCTTGCCGGCTCTTTCGAGTCGTCTAAAGATCCTTGCGCACCTGGACATTGCAGAGCGCAACGCTCCGCAGGACGGCAAGTTCCGGATCAAGTACCAGGGACGCACCGTCGACTTCCGCCTTTCGATCCTGCCCGTGGTGGGCGGCGAGAAGTCCGTGATTCGTATTCTCGACGGCGGCAACCTTGCGTTGAGCATCGACTCGATGGGCTTCGAGCAGAAGTCCCTCGACGACCTGCAGGTCGCCATCGATTCTCCATACGGCATGTTGCTCGTGACGGGACCGACCGGTTCAGGTAAGTCGACGACGCTCTACTCCTGTGTGAGCGCCGTGGCGACGCCTGAGGTCAACGTCACTACGGTGGAGGATCCCGTTGAGTATCGCATGGACGGCATCAACCAGGTGCCCGTCAATCCCAAGCGAGGCACGACGTTCGCGGGCGCACTGCGCTCGATCCTGCGTCAGGACCCTGACATCGTTCTCGTCGGAGAGATCCGGGACCAAGAGACGGCCAACATCGCCATCAAAGCGGCGCTGACCGGACACCTGGTGCTGTCGACGCTGCACACGAACGATGCAGCAGCAACGATCACTCGACTCATCGACATGGGCATTGACCCGTTCATGGTCTCGAGCTCGATCCTTTGCATCTGCGCCCAGCGACTGGGCCGACGCCTCTGCAAGAACTGCAGGGTCAAGGTCGAAGACCCCCCCGTGGAGGAGCTCTTGAAAGTCGGCTTCCTTCCCGAGGACTTCAACGAGCCCGTCGAAATCTACGAGCCGGACCCGAATGGGTGCGCTCGCTGTACAGCTGGCTACAAGGGCCGGTTCCCGATCCTCGAGACCCTCTCCATGTCCGCGCGTTTGCGCCGGATGGTCGTGGAAGGCAAATCGAAGGATGAACTGAAGCTCCAGGCGATTGAGGAGGGGATGTTGACCCTCCGTCGCGTGGGCACGCTCAACGTACTGAGGGGAATCACGTCGGTCCCCGAAGTGCTCCGAATCACCCTCGACGATTGACACCTCTCACCCGAACCCTCAAACGAGAGGCATAGAATCCAGTGGCTGAGTTCAAATACGCGGCAAAAGACCAAGGCGGCTCGACCGTCGAAGGCACCATTTCAGCGGAGTCCAAAGCGGACGCCGTGGCGGAGCTTCGCAAGAAGAACCTCATCATCCTGAAGCTTGACGAAGGGGCGGGGCGCAAGCTCCCGTTCCAGCGTTCTGGCGCGGCCGCCGGCGAAGGCGCCGCACCCGAAAAGGCCAAGGTCAAGGGCAAAGTCAGGCTCAAGGCGAAGAAGGAAGAGGTTGTGATCTTCACCCGGCAGCTCGCCACCATGGTGGGCGCAGGTCTCTCCCTTCTTGAGTCCCTCGAAGTCCTCGGCTACCAGGCTGATTCCAAGGGCATGGTCGCGACCTGCGACCTCCTCGTGGAATCGGTTCGGGGTGGCTCGGACCTCTCGGCCGCCATGGAGCTCGCTCCGAAGGTCTTCTCCCCGCTGTACGTCAGCATGGTGAAGGCCGGTGAGGTCTCAGGTCAGATGGACACGATCCTCAACCGCCTTGCTGACTACCAGGAAGCGGCCGAGGAGCTGTCGCGCGAGATCAAGTCGGCGATGACCTATCCGGTCATCTCGATGATCCTCGTGCTCGGCATCACGGTCTTCCTGATGATGGGGGTGGTGCCGACGTTCAAGAACGTGTTCGAGTCGATGGACGCGGACCTTCCCGCGATCACCCAGTTCGTGCTCGACCTGTCTAACTTCCTCCGCGGCAACGCTGCGGCGGTGTTCGGCGGAACGTTCGCGCTCGTGGTCGCCGTGGTGATGTTCAAGCGGACCCCCGCAGGTATTCGTACCTTCGACCGCCTGCTTCTGCGCCTGCCGGTCTTCGGAACGCTGTTCCAAAAGGTCTGCCTCGCACGCTTCAGCCGTACGTTCGCCACCCTGGTGCGCTCCGGTGTGCCGATCATGGCCACCCTCGACATCGTGGCCGCGACCTCAGGCAACTGGGTGCTCACCAAGGCTGTCTTGGCTTCAGCTGAGAGTGTCCGCAACGGTAACCTCCTTTCGGAGCCACTCTCAGAAGAGAAGATCTTCCCGCCCATGGTGACGCGAATGATCGCCATCGGTGAGCGAACCGGCGCTCTCGAGACTCTTTTGGAAAAGATTGCCGAGTTCTACGACAGCCAGGTCAAGGCCCAGGTCAAAGCGCTCACCAGTCTTATCGAGCCGCTCCTCATTGCCTTCATGGGCATCATCGTGGGTGGCGTCGTGCTGGCCATCTTCATGCCGATCCTCAACATGGTTAGCAACCTGTCAAACCAGTAAGGGTTCAGGGGGTCTTGAACCCCGCGCGATCCCTCGGCGACCACGCCTCCCAGTACTGGGAGGCATAG